>DATAXI010000168.1:0-33120 GCA_036266845.1 Chthoniobacteraceae bacterium
AAGGACACCGTGGCCCGGTGTCCTTAAAGATGAGTGCAAAGAGCCGTCAGGAATTCTTGGAGCAAGGCTGGCAGCGGTACCGGAGGCGTGGCAGCGCGGCTACCTCCGGCTACGGACAGCCAGTGCTCCGTCCGAAGAGGACTTTCACCTTTCTGTTAGTGTGCGCTTTCAGGCGCGAAGCTCGTCTCCAGGTGGCTGGGGCGCCGCGATGGCGGCAAGCTCATCCTCAACACGTACCGCGAGGTGATAAGCGCCGCGGATATCTGACCGCCCCGCGAGTATCAATTTACTCTGTAAACAGGCGGCCTTCTGCCTCGAAAAGGCCGAAAACAATCAAAATCCAACGCCAGTAGCGGAAGTCGGGTTAGGGCACCGTTGTCGTCTCGATGACCTCGCTGTTATCAGAAAGGGAAAGCCGGTACACGATCTGGTGATTGTTGTTGAACGAGCGGCTGACATCCGTCGAATAAGCGGTGGACGCGAGCGCGGTGAGCGTGCGGACCGTCTTGCCGTTGATGAATGAACCGGTGCGCGCGATGAGATGAACGGTCCCGTAGCTGTCCATCGCCCATAGGCCCAAATTATTGGTCCCGTTGACGCCGCCGAAGTTCAACTCGAGCGTGGCCTCGAAGATCGGGCTGCCGTTATCGGGCAGCGCCAGGCTTAGGAACGAGCCGAAGACCGCCCCTGGCACGCCCGGCGCAGCGCCGCCCAGTTGCGCGATGGTGACCGGTGTGCCGTTGTACGGCTCGTACATAATAATGTGGTTGGTGGAGGGCGCGCCCGTCACGACGGCAAGTTCCGCCACGTCCCCCTGCGCATTGAAAACGGGGTCGTACAGCCAGGAGAGATTGCCCGTGATGGGCGCGGAATTCGGCAACGGGCCGGGCGCCGGATTGCCAATCTGGAAGACCGGCGTCAATGTCCCACCGATGTCGGTGAACGTGAGCATTTCCTTTGCCGCCGTGATGCCTTTGCCCGCGATGAATGCCACGAACGCGGAATTCCCGGAGCCATCAAGAATGGGAAGACCCATGTAAGCGCCGGACAACGTGGCAAACGTGTTCCCGCCGGCGGGTACGGTGGTCTGCCGGTGGGGCAGCACGATGGGCGATAAGCCGATGCCCGGCGTGATCAGGTACTCCGCCTGGGAATGGTTCGCGAAATTAATGCGGACAGCAGTCTGGCTCCCTCCGCCGGCCTGCATGCTCTTGGTGCTCCGGCCCTGTCCCTGCGAGCAGGTGCCCGGCACCAGCGCAAAAAAGCTCAACACCGTGCTCCCATCCAGGCTCTCCCCGGTTTGCAGGAGAAGAGTGGCCCCCGCCTGCGGGGTCCATGACCAGAGGCCGATATCGTTCGTGCTGCCGATGCCGCCCGGCCCCTTCACCAGCGTGGCGGTAAAGAAGATCGTGTCATCGGTCATCGAGAATTCCTCGATGGCGGCCAGGGTTGCCCCCGTGATCCCGGGAGCGGGGTCGCCCCTGCGAGCCACCATTTGCAGCGTGCCGCCCATGGTGGTGAAGATGGCGCTATTATTCGAGACATCGGCGTTGCCGTCTTTGAGCGTCGCCCAAAATGAGACGTCCCCGCTGCCATCGAGGACCGGATCACTCAGGCCGGAGAAGTAAGTGCCATCCCCGCCGGGCGCATAATCCCCGGTCAGCGCCTGGATCGTGCCATCGTACAAGATGGCGGTCGCAAACGTGGAAAGCTCCGCCTTGAACGCGAACATCCCGCTGTCGTTGATCGAGGGCACGCCAAAATTGATGAAACTCGAGTGCGCGCCCGGCACGGGGCTGCCGGTTCCATTCGCCGCGCCGATAAAGGAGACCGTCGTCACGACAGGCGGCGGGAGTTGCGCGTTCAGGCGGAAGACGGAGGGGGTGCTATTACCATTCCCAGTCGCTGTCCCGTAGAGGTTACCGTCCGCGGCCTCAAGGAGTCCCGCAATCGGATCGCCGCCGTTCAAGATGTTGAGGTCGGTGAAATCGAAGAGCAAAGTCAGGCCCGTGCCATCGGTGTTGAGCTTGAGGATGGTGCCCGCGTTCGTGCCGCCGCCGTATTCCATGGTGCAGTAGAGTGCGCCGTCGGTGCCCTGCATCAACTGATTGGGCTGTACGCCGTACGGATAGGTACCCGCGGAGGCGGGGTTGTACAAGAGAGTGAATCCTGTGCCGCTGGTGCTGATTTTAAAGATAGTGCCCTGGCCGCCGGCGCCGCCATACTGTGCCGAGCCGTAAAGCATGCCGTCGCCGCCCTGAATGAGCCCATTATAGCCGGAGTTTGAACCATCGGCTGCGCCAGCGAAGGTGTGGAGGACCTGGTAGCCGGTCCCGTTGGTGGTCACTTTGAAAATGACGCCGTCCCCCTCGCCGTAATTGGCGTCGTCGCCGCCCGCCGCCGTGCCATAGAGCCAGCCATCGGTTCCCTGGATCACGCCGCTCGCGGGGCCAAAGCCGCTTGCGGGAGTGTCATTTGCATTGAATGAGTAGATGGTCGTGAAGCCGGTGCCGGTGAGGCTGATCTTGAAGATGCCGCCCCCGTTGCCATTGACACCGGCACCCGAGTAGGCGCCGTACAGAAGCCCATCCTGTCCCTGGATCAGTCCGCCGCTCGGAACGGCGCCGTCCGAGCCGTTGGTGAAGTCGTGAATGTCTTTGTAGTTGGCGCCATTTTGTTGGATCTCGAATATCGAGCCGTTGCTGTAGAGCCCATCCCCCGCGGTTTCGCCATAAATCAGGCCGTTACTCGCGATGAATAGCGGGGTAAACTGCGGTCCCGAGGCGGGCCCGGTAAAAGTCTGGAGCACTTGAAAACCGCTTCCATTGGCATTGACCTGGAAAACCGTGCCGGCGCCCCCGGGGCCGCCCCGGAAGGTGGTGCCGTAGAGCGCGCCGCTGGTTCCCTGGATCAGCGCGCCCCAAGGGAGGCACCCACTACCGATAGAGGGAGTCAGGTCCGCGAGTTGCTCATATCCCACGATGAAGGTGCCGGTGGTGGCGGGCGAGGTGAAGCCCAAGTTCGTATCAACGGCGCTGTAGGTGTAGGTGCCGAGCGAGAGCGAGCCAGTCGTGATGCTGAACGTGCTTCCGCTGGTCGCGGCGCCCGACTCCAGCACATCCGGAGGCAGGAGCGTAATCCCGACCTCGCTGCTGGCTGCCGCGGTGCCGGTCAATGAGACCGGACCAGCGGCCGCATAGAGGCCGAGGGAAACCGGAGCAACCGCCGGAGCGGCGGGAGGCGCCAGGCAGGTGACCGTGGGCGTGGAAGATTCGTCCGCCTCGCTCGCGACCACGCTGATCGAGTAGGTGCCGGAGCTCAGGGCGCTATAACTGACGCTGTATGCGCCGGTGGAGGAGTCGGCGCTCGTGGTATAGACCGTGGGACTGCCGCTGGCAGGGGTGAGAGTCACGGTGACAGTGCTCCCGGGCACCGCGGTTCCGCTGACGCCGGTTGCGGTCGCCGAACTGGTGGCCTGAGGGACGGGGCCGATGGCTACGGCATCTGGCGCGCTTATGTTGATCAGAGTCGCATTGATTGCCGCGCCGGTTGTCGTGGCATAGTCGCCGATTCTATTGTTGTTGGTATCCGCGACGTAGAGATTGCTGCCAGAAACCGCGAGGCCTATCGGAGAATTCAGCCCCGTGACGAAACTGGCATTTTCCAACGCCAGGGTCGCCGCATTGAATTCGCTGATGGAGCCGCCGGCAGAATTTGATACGTACAGATTGGTCCCGGATACGGCGATTCCATTCGGGTCAGACGCGCTAACCGAGTTGATCAGCGCCCCGGTATTCACATCGTATTCGCTCAGAGAACCGGACTCGACACAAGTCAGCACGTAAAGATCACTCCCCGAGATAGCTATGCCGCTCGGGTAATCAACGGAAATAAAGCTGGAATTGATCAGCGCGCCTGTTGTCGCATCGTATTCCGCAACTGCGTTCGAGCTATGGTTCGCGATGAACAGGTCATTTCCGACTACCAATAATCCAGTTGGGAGGTTTAGCCCGGTAATCAGCGTGAAGCCATCGATGAGCGCGCCCGTCGTCGCGTCATACGCTCCCGCCGTGTTGGCGGACTGGTCCGCGAAGTAGATGATATTTCCGACTACCTGCAGGTCGTTTGACGAACTGTTGGCGGAAAAAATACTCGAGTTGAGTGCATTGTCCGTGGCCAGGTCGTAATCCCCCACCCCGGCGTTGGTTGAAATGTAAAGTTGGGCCTGCGCTGTAGCGCCGAATCCGGCAATTCCGAAGGCGAGAGCCAGCGCCGCCATCCATGAGATACGGCAGCCGCTCGTATTGAAGTGTGATCGAGTATTCATCATTATTTTTTTAAATTTCAATCTTTGCGTCGCCAGGCTCCGAGCGGCGGAGGCCGCGTGATCCCTCCAGTGCACGGCATCTGAGGCCAGGGGAGTGATGCCGGCAGCCTGGCTTGCGGCGCGTTTGGATGCATGGAAGACGCTGGCGAACAGCGCGATAAATGAATTGTTCATACGATTTTTCTGTTTTCTCAGCGCTCCTCATTGCGCTGGAATACACCCGCAATTGGTCGGAGCCGGCGCCCTTCGCCCAATTTGTTGCCACGTTCCAATCTCCGCCTGGGAACGCGAAATACTGGCTTCATCGCCCGCCTACTGTGGGGCGACGCAAGCCTCACCCCTGGTTCCCCAGGGGCCTCCGTAGCCCCGATTTTCGTAGCGAACAAAAAAACAATTTTCGTGCAACAAATGGCAAGAATAGGTTGGCGTCAGGTGCCGCGCATCGGGTAATGCGCCGTAATTTTCATATCGGGACACCCCCTAATTTGGTCATGGGGGCAACCCCTGCTTGCATTTGGAGCCGGACCGTGCGACAGGGACCTCCGCAAAATAACGTATTTACCATGAAAAAACAGCCAGCCCCCGCCGCCAACGGCTCAACTCGCAAGTCGCGCATCCTCATCATCGACGATCACCCGGTGGTGCGCGAAGGGCTGACCCGGATCATCGAGCGCGAGCCCGATCTCAGCATTTGCGGCGAGATGGGCGCCGAAGGCAAGCCGCTCAACGTTGTCGAGAGGGAAAAACCCGAACTCGTGCTCCTCGGGCTGAACATCGGCGAGAGCGACGCCCTCGATCTCGTCAAGCGCCTCCGTGCCCGCTCTGCCAGGGTCCGCGTCCTCGTCATTTCCATGTATGACGAAACCCGCTACGCCGAGCGCTCCATCCGCGCCGGAGCTTCCGGCTACGTCATGAAGACCGAACCGGCCATCTGCGTAATGTGCGCCATACGCCGCATTCTCGCCGGCGAGATTTATGTCAGTGCCTCCATGTCTGCCATCCTTTTAAGCAACAGGCTTGTAGAAATGCGCAGCAATACGCTTGGGAGCGATCGCGGGCGCCTGACTGACCGTGAGATGCACGTCTTTCAGATGATCGGCTCCGGCATCGGCACCCGCAAGATCGCGGAGACCATGGGCCTGAGCATCAAGACCGTCGAATCGCACCGCGAGCACATCAAGCAGAAGCTAAGCCTGCACAACGGCTCCGAATTGATGGAGCTCGCCGGCAAATGGGTGCGCGACGGCCATGAGCCGGAGGAGCCGCAAGCGAAGCGGCACGCTTTTGCCGCCCGCGCCGCCAAATTTCCAGTCCCTACGCACGGGAGCCAAAAATAGTGCCACGCCACCGCCGAGGGCTGCGCCCTTGTGATGGGTTCCCCGGCAAGGCGTTGATAGCACGGAAAACCTCCAGTATCGGTAAGTCATTGAGCACAGCCGCGTCGAATGGCCCTGAGCCTGTCGAAGGGCAAATTAACGGTCCTGCCAAGGCCCGCAACTTTCAGCTCTTGCCGATGGCTTTTCGCCTCTGCAAACTCGAATCTGTGGACATGGTGGCGGGTCACCCGCCTCATGTCCCCATTCTTTGATAAAGAGCCCATTTAGCCCTCGGGATCGGCGGAGCGGGCGCGGTCCTCGAAGCGGGTGAACTCTTTGAGGAAGGTGAGGGGAACATCGCCCACGGGGCCGTTGCGCTGCTTGGCGATGATGAGGGTGGCTTTGCCTTCGGCTTCCTGTTTTTCCTCGTCGCTATCGGCGTAATATTCCTCGCGGACGAGGAGGGCGACGATATCGGCATCCTGCTCGATGCTGCCGGACTCGCGCAGATCGCTGAGGCGGGGGCGGCCCTTGCTTTCGCCGGAGCGGTTTTCCGGGTTTCGGTTGAGCTGGGCGAGGACGATGATGGGGATCGAGAGTTCCTTGGCCAGGGCTTTGACGCCGGAGGAGATTTCGGCGATTTCGAGCTGGCGATTGTCCTGGGCGCGGCGGGAGGTGGAGCGCAGAAGCTGGAGGTAATCGATGACGATGAGCTGGATATCGTGCTGGGTCTTGAGTCGGCGGGCCTTGGCGCGCAGCTCCAGGATGCTGAGGCCGGCGGTGTCGTCGATGAAGATTTTGCTTTCGGCCAGCTTGGAGGCGGCTCCGGTGAGATTGGGGAAATCGCGCTCCGAGAGGAAGCCGTCGCGGACGCGCTGGAGATTGACCCTGGCGCGGGAGCAGAGGAGGCGCTGGACGAGCTGCTGGCTGCTCATTTCCAGCGAGAAGATGGCGACGGGCTGTTTGGCATCCACGGCGACGTGCTCGGCGATGTTCATGGCGAGCGCGGTCTTGCCCATGGAGGGCCGGGCGGCGATGACGAACATTTCCGCGGCGTGAAGGCCATCGGTCATTTTATCCAGCTCTGAGTAACCGCTGGCCAGGCCGGTGATGCTGCCGCGGCGCTCGTAGAGCTTCTCGATGGACTCGATGGCTTCCATGACCTGATCCTTCATGGAGAGGGACTTGGCCTGGAATCGCTCGCGGGCGATGCGATTGATCTGACCCTCCACTTCATCGAGGAGGCTGGGGACATTATCCTGCTCCTCGTAAGAGCGGGCGGCGTACTCCGTGCAGGTGGTGATGACCTGCCTCAGCGTCCATTTCTCCTGGAGGATCTCCGCGTAGTAGGCGGCATTGGCCGCTGTGGGGATGAAGGTGAAGAGCTCTGTGACAAAGGCGGCGCCGCCCACCTGATCCAGCAGATTGCGGTCGCGCAATACCTGGGTGAGCGTGATGAAATCGATGGGCTTGGCGGCGTTCCAGAGCTCCAGCAGCGTCGCGAAGATGGTGGAGTGCGCGGGAATGTGGAAGCACTCCGCGGTGACGCCTTTCTCGACGCAGAGGCCGCCGACCTCGCGCGGATTCAGCAGGAAGGAACAGAGGACGCCGCGCTCGGCATCGGGGCTCTGTGGCAATAACCGGTGAATATCCGGTAAGTAAGTGACCTTTCCCCGCAGGTCATTGTCTCCGCGGGAGCCAGCTTTCGAGGCCGGCTTGCCAGTGGAAACACTGGGGCCATCCATGGTGCGCGTGTTTGCGGCTTACTTGGAGTGGCGGGCCTTTGCCTTCGAGCGGAAACCCTGCTCGCCGGCGGCATGCTCGCCTTCCGCGGCGGGTGCGGCGCCTTCCTCGGCGCCTTCGGCCTTGGAGGATTTCACGTTGAGATTGAGGCGGGCGACGACGTCGTGGTGAAGCTTGATCTCGATCTCGTGCGCGCCGGTGTCCTTGATGGGACGCTCGAGGACGATGCGATGGCGCTCGATCTCGGCGCTGCCGCCGAGCTCGCCCTTGAGTTTATCCGCGATGTCCTTTGCGGTGATGGAGCCGAAGGCCTTGCCGGTTTCGCCGGTTTCCAGGGTGAGGGTGAGCTTGAGCTTGTTGATGCGGCGGGCCAGCTCCTCGGCCTCGTTCAGCTCGCGGCCTTCGCGCTCGGCGCGTTTGGCCTTGAGGCTGTTGATCTGCTTGAGGGAGGCGGGGGTGACCTCGAAGGCTTTGCCGCGCGGGATGAGGAAGTTGCGGGCGTACCCGGGCTTGACTTTCACGACGTCAGCTTCGGCGCCGAGGCCGGCAATGGGTTCGGTCAGGATAACTTGGGTATTCGCCATAACAGGAAAAAAATGGATTAAGCCGCAGGATCGCGGGTCGGTCTTTGTACGCCCTCGGGCATCCCGTGTCAACGCCCCGGAGACAGAAAGTTTGCGGCAGGAAGCGGGGGCGGCAACGGAAAGAAATGGGAGGCGAAAATGCCGCGCCGGTCCGCGGTTGGCCTCCGCAGGGCTCGCGGACCGGGAAACGGGCTGCCGCGACGCGGGAGCCCGTTGAATGAATGGTTGAGCAGCGCCGCGAGGGCCATGTGGCGTGGCGCGGGAAGTTCAAGGCCCGCAGTTTGTTGCGCGCAGCGCCGGTGCGGTCCTGATTGACGGGGAGCGGTGGTGGTTTAGCTTTCGCCATGCGGTTAAAACATTGGCAGCGCATCCTACTGGGCGCCGCGGTTTTGCTGATCGTCGCCACGGGCTTGAAATGTGTGTGGAACGGGGTGACGGAAAACTCGCTGCCGTGCGTCTCCTCCCGGCGGGCGCGGCTCTGGGGTATTTTTGTGTGCAAGGCGGAGTTTCACCCGGCGATTATTCAATGGGGCGGGCGGGAGATAGAGATTCGCGAGGCATGGGTGGAAAGGGCGAGCCGGGTCCGGCATTGGCTGGTCTGGTTCCCGAGGCGGGAGCAATTGGAGGGGTATCGCCTCTGCTTTAGCCTGCACACCGGAAAAGAGGTATTCGAGGGCGGCGCGAGCTCGCCCTTTTGGGTAATGGGCAATGCGGATCACGACTTCGCGTGGTTTACCAGCCCCAGCGGACGCATGGTTTTTTACGATGAACTCAACCCGTTGCCATCCTCGGTTTTCCTGAGCCTGCTCCGCAGTCCGGGCGAACCGCGCAAGCAGAATATCCTGGTCGCGATCAACCCGAGCGATAGCGCGGTGGGAAATGGGATACCGCCTGGGTGGTGAATGGATTGACGCGAGCCGGGGCGCTCCAACGAGGGACGGTATTGAGCGTTCCGGAAAGATGTGCGCCTGTTCAATCCGCAGTTGAAGCGTGACTGGTTGGTGTGGGTGTATCATCCTTTTCCCGATGTCCCGCCGCATGCCGCTGAAATTGGAAAAATTCTTCACGAACCCAGGCCAATCCCTGGCGATGAGAGCAGCCGCGTGAGATGAGCGGTGGCCTTTATCAAAAGCTGATCCGGCCGGCGCTCTTCAAAATCGATCCGGAACGGATTCATCATATCGCGATGGCGGGATTGCGCGGGCTGGCGGCGGCGCCATGGCATCCGCGGGTTGAGCCGGGGCCGCCGCGGGAGGTTTTCGGCGTGCGATTTCCAAATCCGATCGGGCTCGCGGCGGGCTTCGATAAGAATGCCCTGGTGCTGCCTGCGTGGGAGAAGCTGGGTTTTGGATTCATCGAAGCGGGGACCATCACGGCAAAGGGGCAGCCGGGAAACCCGAAGCCGCGCATTTTTCGCCTGCCGAAACAGCAGGGGCTGATCAATCGCATGGGATTTAATAACGACGGCGCGGAGGCTGTCGCGGAGCGGCTGGCGCAATTGCGCGTGAGCGGGCGCTGGCCGTCGGTCCCGCTTGGCATCAATATTGGCAAGACCAAGGTGACGCCGCTGGAGGAGGCGCCGGCGGATTACCTTTTCTCGTTCGAGAAACTTTTCCCCTACGCCGATTACTTTGTGCTGAACGTCTCCTCGCCCAACACTCCGGGGCTGCGGACGCTGCAAGGGGCCGAGGCGCTGGACCAACTGCTGTGCGCGGTGCAAAAGCGAAATCGCGAACTGAGCCCGGCCGCCCGGTTGCGCCCGGTGTTGCTGAAGATCGCGCCGGATTTGGAGTTTTCGCAAATCGAGGAAATCATCGGGCTGGTGGAGCAGCACGGGATTGCGGGCATGGTGGCGACGAATACCACGCTCGACCACGGCTCCGTGCCGGAAGCGCTTCGCCAGCAGGGCGGGCTGAGCGGCGCGCCGCTGCGGCAGCGCTCGACGGAGATTGTCCGCTTCATCTGCGGGCGCACGTCGCGGCCGGTGATTGGCGTCGGCGGGATTTCCGATGTGGACTCGGCGATGGAGAAATTCGATGCCGGCGCGGCGCTGGTGCAATTGTACACGGGATTTATTTACGAGGGACCTGGATTGATCCGCGCGATCGCCGCGGCCACGCGGAAGCGCGAACTTTAACCCCACGCTTCCACTGACTCACTTACCCGTGGCGATATGGAAAATGGAGGCGGGGGAGTCCTTGCGAATCATTGCGGAAAAAGCAAAGCGCGCGCCGATTTATCACCGGCGCGCGCTTGCTACCAACTAATGGGAGGGCCGGCACGGGGCTCAATCGTGCACGGATTCTCCCACCCTTCTGACAAAACTCAGCCTTCCTGCGGCTTCAGCACGAGGAACTCGGTCCGGCCATTGCTCCAGACGTGGAGGAGGACTTTCTCAGTCTTCTCGATCGTGTTGCTATCGTTGATGGCCTGGTTGGCATTGGTCATCGGCTTGCGGTTCATCTCCATGATGACATCGCCCTTGCGCAGGCCCTCCTCGTAGCCCACGGAATCCTGGGCCACATCGGTCACCAGCACGCCCTTGATATCGGCGGGCACCTTGTACTGCTGCCGCGCGGCATTATCCAGATCGCCCACGGCGATGCCGTCGAGCACGTTGGACTTGCCTTCCGGGGTGTTATTGGAAGCGATTTCGCCGTTGGCGCTCTGCTCGCCCAGCGTCACCTCGACCGTTTGCGGCTTGGCATCGCGCAGATAGCTGACCGAGACCTTGTCGCCGGGGCTCATGCCGCCCACGGAGAGGCGCAGTTGATGCGGGTCGGCAATGGCCTTTCCATTGACCGCGGTGATGATATCGCCGCTCTTGAGGCCGGCTTTGGCGGCGGCGCCGTCAGGGGCCACCTCGGAGATGAGGGCACCCTGCTGATCTTCCGGCACCTTGAATTGATCGGCCAGATCGGGCGTCAGCGATTGCACTACCGTGCCGAGATAACCGCGGGTGACCTTGCCGTATTTCAGCAGGCTATCCACCACTTGGCGCGCCAGATTGGAGGGGACTGCAAAGCCGATTCCCTGGTTGCCGCCGCTGCGGCTGAAGATGGCGGTATTGATGCCGATAAGACGCCCCTCGGCGTCCACCAGCGCGCCGCCGGAGTTGCCGGGATTGATCGATGCATCGGTCTGGATGAAGTCTTCGTAATCCGTAATGCCCATGCCGCCGCGGCCCAGCGCGCTCACGATTCCGTGCGTCACGGTGTCGGTGAGCGCAAAGGGATTGCCAATGGCCAGGACCACGTCGCCCACCTTCACCTGGTCGCTATCGGCAAAGGTTGCCACCGGCAGGTTTTTGGCATCGATGCGGATCAGCGCGAGATCGCTGCTGGGATCATTGCCCACCACCTTGGCCTTGTATTCCTTATTGTGATCGCCAATGCGGACCATGATCTGGTCGCCCGCTTCGGCTACGTGATTATTCGTAAGGATCAGGCCATCCGGCGTAATGATGACTCCGGAACCGAGACCCTCGACCTTGCCACCGGCGCCGCCATCGCCTTCATCGGAATTATCCGGGATGCCAAAGAAACGGCGGAGCAACTGGTTGCCCTCCGGGGCGTTCGGGTCAGCCTTGATCTCCTTGGTGGTGTAGATGGTGACAATGGTCGGGCTCACCTTTTCCACAATGGGAGCGTAACTGGTAACGACGCTCTGGGTGCGCGGCAGCGGCGAGTTATCCACGCTCAACTGCGGCATGGGTTTCCCGCCCTGGCCGAGATTTTCCGCGTAAGCGGGGATGGCCAGCGGGGTGAGAACCATCGCGGCGCCCAGGATGGGGCCGATTGCGGCGCCGGCCAGCCGCGAGAGAAGGGAGTGACTACGGGTAAGTGGAACGGCGCGTTTCGGGCGGGCCATCCACCAAAGGATTGGTAAATTCATTGTAAGTCCGACAGCGGGTGCCCCGATTTTGTTCACCCGCGGCCGAACTTGAATGCGGAAAAGCGCTACAAGCCGGGATTAACCTTCTCGACCTTGGGCCTCTCGACATGGCCGCCAAAGCCCTTGCGCATCGCGGAAAGCACCTTCTCCGCGAAGGAGTGCTCCAGCCGGGAGCGGAACCGGGTAAAGAGCGCGGCGGAAAGGACGTCCGCGGAGATGCCCTCCTCGAGCGCGGCGGCGATGGTCCAGCGTCCCTCGCCGGAATCCTCGACAAAGCCGGTGTAGTGCTGCAATTCGCCATCGGAGGCCAGGGCTTGCGCGGTCAGGTCCAGCAGCCATGAGGAGATGACACTGCCGCGGCGCCAGAGCTCGGAGATATCCGCAAGGTTCAGATTGTAGGAAAGCCCTGTCGGCAGATGGTCGGAATTGGCGCCGCGCAGGATGTCAAAACCCTCCGCGTAGGCCTGCATCACGCCGTACTCGATTCCGTTGTGGACCATTTTTACGAAGTGGCCCGAGCCGGAGGGTCCGCAGTAGAGATACCCCTGTTCCGCGGTGCCGCCGTCCGGGCGGCCGGGGGTTTGGGGGATATCGCCGATGCCGGGAGCGAGTGTCTTGAAGATCGGGTCCAGGCTCTCCACGGCCTCCCTGGGGCCACCCATCATGAGGCAATAGCCGCGCTCCAGGCCCCAAACGCCGCCGCTGGTGCCGGCATCGATGTAATGGATGCCCGCGGGCTCCAGGGACTCGCTACGGCGGACGTCGTCTTTGTAAAAGGAATTGCCGCCGTCGATGATCGTGTCGCCCTTCGCCAGCAGTTTGCCCAATTCCACCACCGTCTGCTCAGTGGGCTGGCCCGCGGGCACCATGATCCATATGGCGCGCGGGGCCGGGAGCTTGGAAACCAGATCCTCAAGCGAGGAGGCTCCCGTCGCACCATGGTTTGCCAGTTCGGTAACGTTGCCCTGGCTCCGGTCATAGGCCACTACTTCGTGGCCGCCGCGCATTAATCTGCGCGCCATGTTCGCGCCCATGCGCCCGAGTCCAATCATGCCGATTTTCATGGGGGCGATTCTGCGCCGGGCACGGCGGCGTGGGCAATTACTTTTCCGGCTCGAAACGGAGCGAGACGGAATTCATGCAATAGCGCAAGCCGGTGGGCGGCGGGCCGTCCTCGAAGACATGGCCGAGGTGGGAATCGCACCGGGCGCAGCGCACCTCTGTCCGGGACATCCCATAGCTATTGTCCGTGTGCGTGACTACCGAGCCCTTGACCGGCTGGTAAAAGCTGGGCCATCCGGTGCCGGAATCAAATTTCGCGGTGGCGTCGAAGATGAGGTTGTCACAGGCGGCGCAATGGTATTGGCCCTTGCCGTGGTTGTTCCAGTAGGCGTTGCAAAAGGCGGCTTCCGTGCCGGCCTCGCGCATTACGCGAAATTGCTCGGGCGTGAGAATCTTCCGCCATTCGTCATTGGTGAGGTTGACTTTTTGGTCCATGGGAATTGCCTTTAGTTTGGCGCGAATCTTTGACGCATCGGAGTCATCGGCCGGCTGATCCTCCGAGAGGCCGCGGAGCCCGGCTGCCGTGGCGCCCACGGCGAAGAGGGCGATTGTTTTTAAAACGGTGCGCCGGTTGGGGTGCATGGTGGCGGTGAATATACGCTCTTTCATCGGGAATGAGAGACGAAAATGCGCCCGCCTATTCCCGATATCCCGATATTGCTTCGGCCTCCCGGCTGCTTACAGTGGCGGCAGCCATGCTGGTCTTTATTGTGCCGCTTCAGAGTCCCCAGGTTTCCGTGGATTGGCGGCGTGTCTCCACGCTGTGCGAGCAGACGCTGCGCAGCATTTGCGCGCAGGCGGGCGGGGAGTTTCGCGTGTTCCTGGTCTGCAATGAGGCTCCGGCGATGGATTTCACCCATCCGGCGCTCACCATCATCGAGGAGCCGTTTCCCATTCCCGGGCGCAACACCGACGCGCGGATGTTCGACAAGCACCAGAAGATCAAGCGCGGTCTCCTTGCGGCGCGCGGCCTTGCGCCTTGCCACGTCATGGTGGTGGATGCGGATGATTGCGTGAGCCGGGGCCTCGCCGCATGGTGCGAGCGCCGCCCGGGGCATCCCGGCTGGTACCTGCGGCAGGGTTATGTTTACCATACAGGCAGCCGCTGGATGCACCGGTGGAATGACTTCGATCTCCTCTGCGGCTCCACCGCAATCATCCGCTGCGAGGATGCCGATTTTCCCCGTACCATGTCTGACCCGAAGGAAAACTTCATCGTGGTCGATACCGGCCACTGGGAGTTTCGCAATCCGCAACGGACGCAGGGACGCATCCTGGAGCCGCTCCCGTTTCCCGGCGCGGTTTACTTTACCGCCACCGGCGAGAATTACACCGGCATCAATCTCCGCGGCTGGCAGGGGCGCAAGCTTCTCATGCAAAAACTGCTCAGCGCCCGCCTGCTCACCAGGCGGATGCGGGAGGAGTTTGGGATTTAAGGCGCCGGGGAAACCGTGCATTCGGGCTCTCCGCTTTTGTGCCGTCGGGGCTTTGCGAGAGAGGCTTCGCGGCGGTATCGCGCTACAATTTTTTGTAGAGGTCTTCATACGCCGCGGCCATGGCGTCCGTGGAGAATTGCGTGGTGGCGAGCCGGTGCGCGGCCTGGGCGCGGCGGGTGAGCTCGGCACGGTCGCGGAGGACTTCGATGCCGGCATCGTCCTCGGAGAGGCGGATGGAATTGGTCTCGTTCAGGAAGGGCATCTCGGCGTGCAGTGACTCGGAGACGGCGCAGGGAAGCCCCGCGGCCATGGCTTCAAGGATGGCAAGGGGCATGCCTTCGTACTCCGCGGTGTGCAGCAGCAGATCGCCGCTGGCCAGCAGCGGAGTCACCTCCTCCCGCCAGCCCAGCCGCTGGGCCTGGGCGGGAATGCCGAGCGCGGCGGCGCGCGTATCCCATTCTCCGGCCAGAGGTCCGTCGCCAATCCAGAAGAACTTGGCCTCGGGGATGCGGGCGATGATCTGCGCCGCGATTTCCAGGAAAAGCAGGGGGCGCTTTTGCGCGGTCATCCGGCCCACGGCGAAGACCGCCAGATCCCCCGGGGCAAGCCCCAACTCCTCCCGGCGGCGCGCGCGTTCGGCATCGCTGAGCGCGGGCGGGATTGGGACCCCGTTCGGGATTGCGACGATGTCATGCGGATTGCCGAGGAAACGTTCCAGATCCTGCTTGCGGGGCTCTGAAACGGTGACAATCGGCCCGCTGTAATTTCGTAATCCGCGCCGGGCCACGCGATCTCGCAACCACGCTCCGCGCGCGCCGAGAAACGCCGCATCCTGCGTGATGTGGATGGTTGAAAGGCTGGGCTGCGCGATGCGTTGCGCCGCGTGGAGAAGGTCCAGGCCATCCTCCAGGTTCTGCTTGTTGATGTGGACGATATCGGGCGCCATCTCCTCCCAATCGCGCGCGGCGCGCACCGGCGTGGAGCGATCCAGGGCCGCGGAGAGCGAGCGGCGGCGGCGGTCGTAGGTGTTGGTGTAATCGGCGCGGCGAACCTCGCCGAACGCGCCAAAACGGGCGGCGATCTCATCCATGCGCGGATGCGAGGCGGTCCAGAGCATCACTTGATGGCCGCGGCGCGCCAGCGCCTCGCCCAGATAAACGAGAAATGTCTCACCGCCGCCGCGCGAACCGGAACTGCTGCTGGCAAAAAGAATCTTCATTGGCCGAGGACTTCCCTGAATACGTTCACCCATTTCTCCGCGCCGCGATCCGGCGTCCACGCGGCGGCCTTTGCGCGCGAGGCAGCGCCCCATTGCGCGGCCAGCGCGGGATCGGCCGCCAGGCGCTCCATGCAATGCGTGAGCGCCGGCACGTCGCCCGCCGGAAAGCGCAGCCCGTTGACGCCAGGCTCCACGAGATCGTGCGCCGCGCCCACGGTATCCGAGCAAATGAGGGGAAGCCCGGCGCCGAGCGCCTGATTGACCACCACGCCCCAGCCATCGTGCCGGCTTGGCAGGATGAAGACATCCGCGCGGGCGAAAAGCGGCGGCAGCTCTTCCGGCGGCTGAAATCCGGCGTACTCGACGTGTGCCCGCACCGCTTCCGGCAGCGCCGCGAGCAAACCCGGCAGCTCCGCCTCGCGCCCGGCCAGCAGAAGCCGCGCGCGCGGAAATTTCCCGTGCAGTACGGCGAACGCGGCCAGCAGATGATCCAGCCCTTTGCGCGCAATCATTTGCCCGCAGAATAGAAATACCGGCTCCCCGGGATCGCGAGCCGGCCGCGGCTCCGCCATGAACGGAGCCAGCTCGCAATGGTACGGGATGCAATAGTGCCGCGGGGCAGGGAAGCGCGCGGTGTATTGCCGGTCTGCGAGCGAGCCGATGCCGGCGATGGCCGCCGCGCGATCCAGCGGCGCGGTGAGAAATTGGTGATACGCGCGGCGATTCTCACCCATGCGCTCGCCCCAGAATATCCATGGCTTTCGCCGCAGGCTCGTTCGCATGAGCCATTGGGCGGTTGCGGACATGATTGTATTCAAAATCACAAGATCCCGCCCGCGATAATCCGGCGGGGGATTCACATGGCAGCGCGCGGAGCCGACGGGAAACCAGAAGCCGGGCAGGATGCGAGAGTACCGCGGCAGGGGCTTCTCCGGCCAGGGAGAATCGGGCGCCGCGGCCTCCAGGTAATCGACGCGCAAGTCCACATCCTCCCGGCGTGCCAGCGCGGCAAAGAGATCGCGCTGGTACGGCGAGGGGACCACCGAGAGAAACGCCACCCGGTACCTCATGACTCCACGATGGAAGGCGGCTGCGGGCCGCGCCCGGCCAGCCACTGGTAAACGCCGGCCATGTCCGCGGCGATTACGGGCCATGCAAAACGCTCCCGCACCAGATTCCGCCCGCGTTCTCCCATGGCGGCGCGCGCGGCATCATCCATCGCGGCCAGTTCCGTGAGGCCATTGAGGATGCCATCGTTGCCGGGCTCGATGCGCACCGCTGCGTCGGCGTCGAAGCCCTCCGGCAGATTGCATTGGGGTGTCATCAGCACCGGCTTGCCCCAGGCCCACGCCTCCAGAACCCCCATCGGCTGCCCTTCGCTCAGCGATGGCAGGATAAACGCATCGCAATGGTGGAAGGCCGATTTCTTCTCATCGCCAAAGAGTGGGCCGGGCAGGAAGATCGAGGCATCGATGCGATAGGCGGCGCTGATGCGGTTCAGCTCCTGCTTGTGCCCGCGCTCGTCCCAGCCGGCGATGACCAGGCGCCATTGCTTGCGCACCTTGGGCTCCATGCGGCTCCAGGCGACCAGCAGGTCCGGCAGGCCTTTCTTGGGATGCAGCCGGCCCAGATAAAGCAGCGTCTTCACCTCCGGGGCGCTCTTGCACCACCAGGGCATCGGCGTTTCGGGAAGCCGCTCGGGAATCTCCACGCCGTTTGGGATCACGCACACCGGTCCGGCGAGGCCGTAATTGCGGATCGATTCCACCTCCGCATCGTTCAGGGCATGCAGACAGGCGGCGGAGCGGAGGTTCGTTTTCTCGAATGCCGCCGCCGCGAAGCGTTTCTTCCAGCCGGAATTCTTCACCGCCCATGGGTCCAGCATGCCGTGGGGGGAAACCATGTGCGGCTTGCGGGTCCGCTGGGTAAAGGCGTTGCAAGCCATCGAGGGGTGCATCCAGAGCCCGTGCAGATGCAGCACATCCAATTGCGCTCGCGCCAGCTTGCGTGCGAGGCCCGGAGCGTAGGAGAAAAAACGCGGGCCGATCAGGCGCGCCGTGCGCGGCGGGACCGGTTCCCATGAGGAGAGATTTTTGCCCGGCTGCGACGGGCCAAAGACATCCACCTCCAGGCCGGGCTCCATTTCCAGCGCCCAGGCAAGCTGCCGCACGCTGGTGTAAACGCCTCCGCCGGACCGTGTGAGATGGGCTGTCAGCAGTCCGGCCCGCAATGAGTTTTGCATCAAGGCCCTTTAGCGTGGCGCGGACGCGATTTTCCGCCTCGGGACCGGTGGCGGAGCCTTCGCCGCCTTGTTCTTGTGATACCGCATGAAGAGGTAGCCGAGCACGAGGCCGGCGAGCGTGGGGAGAAGTGCGGTGCTGAACCAATTCATGGAGCGCATGGTGATGACGGCGGAGAAGAATCCCGACGCATACACCAATATTCCAAACTCCGAATTCTTTGGCGAGGCGAGAAGATTCCACCAGGCGCAGCAGAGACCGAAGAACACCGACATGAAGAACACCGCGAAATACCCGCCCATGATATACTCCTCGCCCACCACGCTGGTGGCGACCGTCCAGTCCGTGGCGCCAAAGACATCCTCCACCGTGATGCTCATGCCGGTGGGTTTCTCCGGCCAGAGCACGCGCGGGATGGGATGGATCAACGCCAGGTAGGGGATTTCCATGCCCGTATAGGGATGATGGGAGGGGAAATACTCGACCATGCGGGAGATGGCGTAGAGGTTATTGTCCACCGCCAGCCCCTGGCCCACCTGCGTGTTGGACCGGTCCTTGTAATAGCCCTCCGTAATGTAGTCCTTGAGGCCCACGTCGCGGAAATCGAGCATCACCTTCGTGGATGCGACCAGCGCCACCGCCGTCAGCACCGTTATGATCACGATCTCCTTGGTCTGCCGGATGCCGGCCGCGAAGCAGTACCCAATGAGGAAGGTCACCAGATAGGAGGCAAAGATGTTCCGGGTGCCGCTGGAGAACCCGTAGAACAGGGTGAAAAGCACGCCCAGCATCACCAGGAAGACCTGGGTCCTGGAATGCTTCTTCCGCCGCGCCAGCAGGATGCCGCCGAGCGGAGGCACCAGGTAAAGGATCATGCTCATCTCGTAGAGCATCGCCATCCAGTCTCCGAATCGCCCGCGCTGCCACGGTTGCGTAAAGCGCGGCTGCATGAAGTAATCGACCATCTCGAAGATGTTGAACTTCACGGCGATCAACATGTTCAGGTAACCGACAAGGATGCAGGCCCAGAAGATCGAGAACAGAACCGAGGAGGGGACCGGCTGCTGGAAGAAGCTCTGGAGCGGGTTCTTGCGCTTGGGCGATACGAGGTGCCGCCCGATGATCAGCCCCGCGTAGGCGATAATGCACGCGGTCACGGCGGTGTGCGTGGGGCCCATTCCCGCCACCTCGTTGTATTGCTTTTGCGATACCAGAAACTCCGTGAGCGTGAGGAAATAGAGAGAGGTCAGGGCGATCAGGTCCGTGCGAATCACGTTCTGGATGCCGCGGCGCAGGTCCACCACCACGCTGACCCCGATGCTGATGAGCACGCCCCACGCGCCGAAGCGCGCCACGTCCACCGGCGTCCGCCCCTGGAGGAAAAAGGCCGTTGCCGCAAGCCCAAGGAGGCAGAGGACGGTGCCCAGCGGCTCCGGACGGGGCGGCCCATCGGGATCGGAGAGTCGAGCCGTGGGCATGGGCCGGCGCGGAGGCGCCGGGCGGGGCATATTCGGGCGAACCATGAGGAGGAAATTATGAATTAGGAATGAGGAATTGTGAAAGGGCGAAAGAGCCCGCCGCGCCGGCCCGGCGGGACCGGATATTCGGCGTTATCATCGTTCAACGTTCATCATTTTCATTACCTCCCAGGGGTGACACTCGCAAACGGCGTGCCAGTTCTCCGACCACCAGAAGAGTTCTTCGGCCAGGACCTGGGCGTCTTCGCAGGGGAAAATGGAGCCGTTTTCCCGGTGCCGGATCAAGTCCTTGCCGCCCACGCTGTTACTGACGATGCAGGGGAGGCCGCAATTGAGCGCCTGCGGGATCACGAGGCCGAAACCTTCCTCCAGGGAAGGCAGCACCAGTACCGAGGCGTGGCGGAATGCGTCCGCGAGTTGCCGCTGGCCGACGGAGCCATGGCGGGTGAGGGGAGTCGGGCCACCATAAGCGGCCAGGTCGTGGCGGGCTTCGGGGGCCTCGGAGCCGTAGAAATGCATCTCCCAGCCGGGCCGGTCCGCTTTTTCCAAGGCTTCCAGCAGGGTCCTAAGGCCTTTTCGCAGTCCGAGCTGGCCGGCAAAGACGATTCGGAATTTTTCCGGCTCGATCCTGCCCTGGGTATTAAAAATGGCGGGGTCGGCGCCGTAAGGGGCGACGATGATGCGCTCGCTCGCGATGCCAAGGCGCAGTAATTGGTCCCGCACCACCGTGGAGGCGGCGCAATGGTAATCCGCGAGCGCATACTCGCGGTCTTCGCGGGCGAAATAGGCGGCATCGTAAGGGCAATGGTCGGTAAGGCGCAGGCCCACGCGTTCGTATTCCGGCGTCATCATGCGCACCCAGTCGCGGACCGGTCCCGTGGCGTGATTGAGCACCGTCCGTACGCCCAGGCTGCGCGCCCGCTCAAAGCCGCGCAGGGCCTGCCCTGGCATTGCGTGGAATGCGTCGCACGGCTCCAGCGCGCGGCCCACCCATGCGTCGAAACCGTGATCCTGCCAGAGGAAAAGCGAGCGAGCGCCCGGGCGGAGCGGCTCCGGCAGATACTTGAGCGCGCCGTACACGATCGTGGTTCGCAGCGAATGGGTCCGCACCGGCACGCCGGGCGGAGCGCCCAATTTCCACGCGGGATAACCGGAGTAATAGCACCCCAGCGCCCCGGCGCGGGCCAGTTCCAATGCCTGGGGAAAGAGATGGCACGGATTGGTGGCGGCGATGGAAATCTTCACTGGCGCCTCCCAAATGCGGCCTGCCATTTCTCGGGGGACTCGATGGGATGCCGGATCAGCCGCAGCCATTGGCGGTAAACGCGCTCCGGCACCGGGCGGCGCCCGCGCAACGCAGCCGGCAGGCCGCGCAACGCCATCCACCACCACCGGGGCTCGCGCACCACCCATGCCGTGCCGCGTTTCCAGGCGTAGCCCCATTGCGTGATGGCGCGGTAAAGCGATACCGCCAGCACTGCCGGGAACGGACAGCGCCGCCAGGCGCACCATTGCTCATTGCGCGCGTGGCGGTGGTGGGTGCGGATTTCATTCCGCTCCACACTCGTGAAATGATGCCGGATCACGATCGAGGGCTCGAAATAGACCGCGTAGCCGGCGGCAAGACATTGCAGCGTGTAGTCGGACTCATCGTAGGCGTGCTCGAAATCCGCGGGCCAGCCCTCGAGTTGCAAGTAAACGCCGCGGCGGAATGCGGCGGCGGCGTTCACGTAATTGGCCGTGTAGCGCGGCGGGCCAAAATCCTCCGCCAGCAACGTCTCGGGAAACTCGTCCGTCCGCTGCGGGAAGGATGCGACCGCGACGTGCGGCTTTGAGGCGAAGAGTTCGCCCACCCTTGCGATGAAGCCGCTCTCGCTCGGGTAGCTGTCGTCATCCAGACTCACGACGATATCGCTGCCGGCCGCGTGCATCAATTCAATGCGCGAGCGGATGGAGCCGTTTGGCCGCGCGTGCTCGATCAGTTTTGCACCTGGGAAATGCTCGCGCACATAAGCCGCCGTGCCGTCCGTGCAACCATCGGCGCAGATCAGGAGCTCGTCCGGCTGCGGATCCAGCGCGGCAACGACCGCCAGCGTGCGGCGGAGCTCTCCCAGGCGATTGAGCGTGGCGATGCTGATGGCGCAGGTCGGTTCGTTCATGGTCAAAACCACGTTCCTGAAATCTCCCGGGCGAATCCCGGTCCGCGGCGGCGCAGCAGCCACGCGGTCACAAAGAGGCGGTGCAGGAGCAGCTTCAACTCGAATCGCGGCCCGGCGAAGCCGAGGACCTCCCGCGCGACGCGGCGCTGATTGCGGATGCGGTTGCGCGCCATCGCGCGGTAATCCCGTTTCCAGGGGCTCATCGCATCGTGGTGCTCATAACGCGCCGTGGTGTGAAAATAGAGGCCGCGTTTTTTCCCGATGCGGGCGGAGAGGTGCACGTCCTCCATGAAACTGTAGCCGGGGAACGCGGGAAATTTTTCCTCCATGAACGCCGCGGTGCGGAATACGACGCAGGTTGAGCCGAGCCACTCCGCCGGTATCAGATCGTCCGCCGCATCCTCCGTGTAGCAGGGGTAGCAATTGATCGCGGGGCCAAACAGTTTCCCGCCATAGGTGGGATGTGGGAAGCCCGCCTGGACGCGGTAATACCACCAGAGCAACCTCCCCGGCAGCGCCCGGCCGGGACCCGCCTCGCGCGCGGCAACGCCTCCAATTTTTTCTGCGGGATCGTGTTCGAAGGGAGCGCACAGTTTTGCGCACGTGTCTTTTTCCAGTGTCGCGTCATCGTCGATGAAGGCGATGAGCGGTGTGGTGACGAGGCGCGCGCCCTGGTTGCGCTGCTCCGCGGCGCTCGCGATTTCCGCGCGCTCGTAATGGATCGGGAGCTTTCCCGCCATGCGTTCCGCAACCTCGCGTGTTTGCGAACTGCGCGAGGAATCGACAATGATCACCCTCTCGGGAGCGAGGGTTTGCTCGGCCAGGGTGGCCAGCATGCGTTCCAGGTCCCCGGCCCGCTCGTAGGTGGCGATTACCGGCGTGTAATTCATCGAACGAAATGCGCGATCCACTCCGCGGCGCGGAAGCCGAGCGCGCGATAGGCGAATTGATACGATTGCGGCGCAGCCGGACCGGAGAGGCGGATATCGCGCTTGCGCGCGGCGTGATACTTCGCGGCGAAATGGATATCTTCGCCGGCCAGCTTGCGCGCCATCTCGAGGAAGGCCTGGCCGAGCGCGGCATCGTGCACGGCGGTCCACTCGCCGCGCGCCTTGAGCCAATCGCGCAGCCCCTCGCTCAGCGCCGTGCGGCTGAAGATGACGGGCCGCTGATTGCTGTGGCTGCGAGTCTCCGCGCTCCAGATGCGGTACACGGCGTTTGGCGTGGGCGCGAAAACGAAACGGCATCCGGCCTTGAGAGCGCGGTAGTAGCAATCGTGCTCGTCGCAAAGCTGGGACGGGTCTTCATCCCAGCCGCCGGCCTGCTCGAGCGCCCGCTTGCGCCAAAGCGCGCCACTGGTCTGCGGGAGTTGCCAGCGGAGGAGCTGCGTGTAGATATCCGTCGTGGAATCGAGCGGCTCGGGCTCGGGCGTCAGCGGCTGGCCATCTTTCCATTGCTCGCGCAGGACGGGGCTGTAGATGATGTCCGCCCTCTCCGCCGGCGCTGCCTCGGCGAACTGGCGCTCGATTTTCTCCGGGCGCAGGTAGTCGTCCGCGTCCACGTATTGGATCCATTCGCCGCGCGCCGCCCTGAGCAGGAGATTGCGGGCGCGGTTTGCGCCGCCGTGGGAGGCGCGCTCGATGCGCACCGAGCCGCCGAATTGCTCCAGGACGCCGAGCGTGCCGTCCGTCGAGCCGTCATCGGCCACGATGACCTCCTTTTCCGGCCAGGTCTGGTCCAGGGCGCTGCGGACCGCGCCGGCGATCCAGCGTTCGGCATTGTAGCAGGGTATCCCTATGGAGACGAGGGCGGGCATGGGCAAAAGCTAATTCGCCTCCCATCCAGAGCAAGCCTCATGCTATGGCCCGGGCTCCCGGGCAGCGCCGCGGAGATTTTCCCGCCAGGCGGCGCGCCGGTCCAAAAAGAAAGCGCTGCCGCGATTTGACACGGCAGCGCTGGTTCACCTCTTGCGAGGGTGAAGGGAGATCGGGGTCGCTTACTGGGCCGACGGCGAGGAAGCCGGGGAGCTCTCGGCAGAGCCTTTGTCACCGCCGTGGCGTCCGCCATGGCGCTGGTGCATCGCCTCGAACTTGGTCTGCTGGTCCGGGGTCAGGACTGCGGTAATCTGCGAGTTGGCGGTTTCACGCGCGTCGCGAATCTTGGCAAACTTATCCTTGGGCGCGGAAGCGGTATCCTCGCGGGCGGATTGCACGGCGCTGACCTCGGTATCGAGGATCGGCTTGATTTTTGACTGCTGGTCGGCGGTCAGATCGAGCGCCTTGGTCATGTGCTTGAGCATGCCATCGGCATTCATCGCGCCGCCATGGCCTCCATGATGGTGGCCGCCGGCTTCGCCGGTTTCAGTCCCGGATGTGCTGGGCGTGGGGCTGGCATCCTGGGCGTGGAGAGCGGGGCAAAGCGCGAGGCCGGCGCCGCAGAGGAGGACGAGTATTCGTTTCATAGGGATTGTTTATTTGTTTTTTTGCCCCGTTTTTTGGAGGGCTGTATGGTTTAAGACCACTCTCCGGGACAAAAGGTTACATCGAAATCAACGCGGGATTCGCGTGGTGAAAAAAACGCCGTCCTCAAGCAAGCCGTCCGCGGTATTGGGCATCGCCAAAGCCCAGAATCGGGATGAAAATAAAGCTGAGGAAGAAAAGGCCAATGCCGAAGCCGGGGCTGCGGCCATAGACATTTGCCAATTCGATGGAGAGGAGGAGCAGGAAGATCAGATTGATAAACGGGATAAAAATCATCAGGACCCACCAGCCCGGCTTCCCCGTTATTTTGCAAAGCACGTAAATGTTATAAATGGGGACGATGCAGGCCCAGCCAGGCTCGCCCGCCTTCCTATAGGTTTTCCACAGGCCAGCGATCACGAGTACGACGATGACCAGTTCGACAACGCAGGCGGAGCCGAGGATCGCGGCGCCGCCGTGGCCGGTGTTTTGCACGGAGGATTGAGCCATGGCCGCGCCGGTGGCCAGGAAGGTGGCGGCCAACGTCGCGAAGACGATTTTTCCGGGGAGGAAGTTTTTCATATTGGGCGACTTATATGCGAAATTGCGCTCGCCAGCCAACGCTCATCTTTGGAATTACGCCGCCCGGTCCCACGTTTGCAGCCGGGCGGCCACGGAATAATATCCATCGCGGTGCAGCAGCTCCTCATGGGTCCCTATCTGCGCCACGCGCCCCTGGTCCAGTACGACCACGAGGTCCGCGTTGCGCAGCGTGCTGAGCCGGTGCGCGACGATGAACGTGGTGCGCCCGACCATTGCGGAGCGCATGGCCTGGACGATCTCGTGCTCCGTCTCCGCGTCAATTGCGGCTGTGGGATCGTCCAGGAGCAGGATCGCCGGGTCCAGGAGCACGGCGCGGGCAATCGCGAGCCGCTGGCGCTGGCCGCCGGAGAGGCCGCTGCCCCCTTCGCCCAGGATGGTGTCGTAGCCCTTGGACAGTTCCATGATGAAATCGTGGGCCGAAGCGATGCGCGCCGCTTTCTCAATCTGCTCCCGCGTGGCCCCCGGCACGCCAAAGGCGATATTCGCCGCCACGCTGGTGCTGAAGAGGAAACTCTCCTGGAAGACGAGGCCCACGTTCCGGCGCGCGGCGCGCAATTCCAGCGCGCGGATGTCCACGCCATCGATGAGCAGCCGGCCGCGGGAGGGATCGTAAAAGCGCGGGATCAGCGAGAGCAACGCCGATTTTCCCGCGCCGGTAGGCCCCACCACGGCCACGCATTGGCCCGGCTGCACCTCGAAGCTGACGTCCTTGAGGATCGGCTCCGAGCCGGGATCGAACCAGATATGCTCGAATGTCACGCGGCCCCAGACGCGCGGCAGCCACATCGGCTCCGGCGCGTTCACGATCTCCAGCGGCGCGTCCAGCACCTCAAAGACGCGGCGCGCCCCGGTCAGGCTCTCCTGCATGGAATTGGCGATCGCGGCGATGTTCGCAATCTGCGCGGAGAATTGCTGGAGCATCATCGTAAAGGTCAGGAGGCCCACGCCCAGGGGGATGCGCCCGTGGATGACCAGGTAGCCGCCGTAGGCCAGCAGCACCACCAGGTTGAGCTGGCTCAGGAACCCGATGGCCGGCAGGAAGAAGCTGACCACGCGAAAGACAAATTGCTTCTGTTTTCGCAGCACGTCGTTCGCATCGCTGAATTTCCGGATTTCATCCTGCTCCCGCGTGAAAGCCTTGATGACCGCGATGCCCCGGATATTTTCCGCCAGGCGCTGGATCATATCGTCGGTCAGGTCCCGGTTTTTGCGATACCCGGGCTGGACGATATGCGAGAAGCGGGATGAAACGAGCCAGAGCAGCGGCGTCGAGGCCAGGCAGGCGATGGTCAACTGCACGTGGATGCTGAACATGTAGGCGGCATAAGCCACCAGGGAGACCATCATCGTCAGGCTCTGGATCAGCACCTGATCCACGAACATGCGGACGCTTTGCACGTCGCTCGTCACCCGGTTGATGATGGAACTGCTCGCGTTCGCATCATAAAAGCGGAAGGAGAGCTGCTGGAGCTTGGCGTACACATCCGAGCGGAGCTGGACGACGATCTGGCCTTGGACGAGGTAATTGGACTGGTGCCGGCTCAGGCCATCGATGACCGCCTTGATGGCCGCCAGCCCGATGAGCAACGCCGCCACGCCCACGACGCGCTGCCAGGGAGTCCACGCGCCGGATGGCGTCCAGCCCAGCGGCCAGCGGGGAGCGGACGCAGTCCCGCCGGCGGCGTAACGGATTTCATCCACGCCCAGGCCCGCCAGCCCCATGCCCCAGATCGTCAACCCCACCATCCCGGTCTGGAGCAACAGCACGCGCAGACAGCCCCAGCGGTATCGCCAGCTCAACGCCAGCAGCCGCCGGATCAGCATCCAGTCCGTGGCCTCGGAGGGATTTGAGGAAAGGGATTGCATTGCGGACGCCGGCAACCATGCGAAATTGTGGCCGATTTGCCATGAGAATTGCGCGAAATTCGAGCGCATGCGCCAAATCCGCGGTCTCCGAAAGGCCGCGGCGGGCGCGGAAGGTCATCGCCGGTCCGGTGCGGACCATGGAAAAGTGACCCGCCCGGGGGATTCCGGCCGAGCTGCGCGTTTTGCGTAAAGGCTCGCAGGGGACTGGCATTTCCCAGGGTGCGTGCGTTAATATCCCCGGGCCCTTACTTTAGATCTTATGCCGTCTTCCATATGGAATTTAGCCAATCCGCAGCTTCGCGACCTCGTTTCCTATGAACCGGGTAAACCGGTCGAGGATGTGGCGCGCGAACTCGGCCTCAAGCCCAGCGACATCATTAAGCTGGCCTCCAATGAGAACCCGCTCGGGCCGTCGCCCAAGGCGCTCGTGGCCATGCGCGAGGCGCTGGAGCGCGTCCACTTTTACCCGGATGGCGGCGGCTTTTACTTGCGCGAGGCCATTGCGGAGCAATTTGGCTTCCAGCGCGAGAACGTCATCCTGGGCAACGGCTCCAACGAGATCATCGAGTTCATCGGCCATGCCTTCCTGCGGTCAGGGGACGAGGTGATCACGGCGCGGCACGCCTTTGCCGTTTACGCCCTGATGGCGCAGCTTTTCGACGCCCGCGTCATCGAGGCGCCGGACCCCGGCTTTCGTCACGATCTCGAGGCGATGGCGGCCGCCATCACGCCGCGGACGCGCGAGGTTTTCATCACCAATCCCAACAACCCGACCGGCACCATGGTCTCGCAGGAGGAGATCGACCGCTTCATGAATGTGGTCCCGGATCACGTGGTCGTCGTGTTTGACGAGGCGTATTACGAGTTTGTCGATAATCCGCCGGACACGCTCAAATACATCCGCGAGGGGCGCGAGAATGTGGTGGTGTTGAGAACCTTCTCGAAAATCCAGGGCCTCGCGGGGCTGCGAATCGGCTACGGGCTGGGCGCGAAGAACATCGTAAGCGTGCTGCAAAAGACGCGGCAGCCGTTTAATGCGAACGCGATTGCCCAGGCGGGCGCGATCGCCGGACTGCGCGACCTGGAGCATCAGCGAAAGACGCGCGAGATGACGCACGAGGGACGGCAGTACCTGGAGCGGCAATTCGCCTCGATGGGCCTGGAGTATGTCCCAAGCCAGGCAAATTTTGTGCTCGTGAAAGTGGGCGATGGCAATGGAGCGTTCAAGGCGCTGCTGGCCAAGGGCGTGATCGTCCGGGCGATGGCATCCTACCAGTTGCCCGAGTGGATCCGCGTCTCCGTGGGTACGCCGTCGCAGAATCACCGGTTCATCGCGGAGATGCAGGAGTACCTGGCCCCCGTGGCGGCGTAGGCGCATTTACGGTGTGAACCTGGCGGACGATACGATTGCCGCAGTCTCCACGCCGTTTGGCGAGGGGGCAATCGCCGTGCTGCGGATGAGCGGTCCGCGCTCCGTGGAGATAGCGGCGGACGTTTTTCACGCGCGGAAGCCGGTTGGCGGATTACCGGCACGGATGCAGCAATTTGGGCGCATCATGGATGGCGGCCAGGTGCTGGACGAGGTGCTGCTCTCGGTGCACCGGACTCCGGCCAGTTATACCGGCGAGGATGTGGTGGAGATCCATTGCCACGGCGGCATTCTTGTTACCCGCCGCATTTTCGATCTGCTCGTGGCGCGCGGTGCGCGAGTGGCGGAGCCGGGCGAGTTCACGCGGCGCGCTTTCCTCAATGGAAAGATGGACCTGACGCAGGCGGAAGCCGTGATGGACCTGATCCGCGCACAGACGGACCTTGCGATGCGGGCCGCCGCGGGGCAACTGGAGGGCAGCCTCGGCCGGCGCATCGCGGAGTTGCGGGCGCATTTGCTGGGCGTCCTGGCGCACGTGGAAGCGCATATCGATTTTCCGGACGAGGACATCGACCCGGCGACCGGGGTGGCGCTGCTTGCGCGCATCGATGCGGCGCGGGAGGATGTCGGGCGGCTGCTGCGCACGGCGGATCAGGGGCGCATTCTCCGGGAAGGCATTCGCACCGTGATTTTCGGCGAGCCGAACGCGGGGAAGTCGAGCCTGCTGAACCGGCTTCTGGGTTACGAGCGGGCAATCGTCAGCCCTCTGCCCGGCACCACGCGGGATACCCTGGAGGAAGTGGTGAATCTCCGGGGCATCCCTGTCCGCCTCATCGATACCGCGGGCATTCGCCCCTCCGGGGACGACATCGAGAACGCGGGCATCGAGCGCACGCGGCGGATGCTGGAGAGCGCGGGCCTGGCCTTGCATGTGGCGGAGGCAAACCTGCCGCCGCACGAGATTCCCATTCCCGCCGCGCGAACCCTGTTGATCCTGAACAAGTGCGACCTTGGCATTCATCCCGCATGGGAAAAGAACGCGGGGGCGATCCGCATTTCATGCAAAACGGGGGAGGGTTTTGACGCGCTTGCGCAGGCGATCTTTGACGCGGCGATGCATGGCGAATGCAGCCCGGAGAATTACGTGATCGCCATCAATGCCCGCCACCAGGCGTGTCTGATTTCCGCTTCCGGCTACCTGGAGGCCGCGCGTGGCGCAATGGAGCGGAACGATTCCCCCGAGTTTACCGCCATGGAGTTGCGAGCCGCGCTGAACGCGGTGGGCGAGGTCGCCGGAAAGCTCGATGCGGAGGAATTACTCGGGGAGATTTTCTCCACCTTCTGCATTGGGAAATAAACGTTGAGGGTGCGCGATCCCTGACTCGGATGGGACCGCGCAACCCCCAAAGTATGAACCAACGGTTTCGATCAATGCTCGACCGGCGACAGGCTTTCGGCGATCTCCGTCAGGAGGTGGTCGGCTTCGCCTTCTTCATCCAGCGTCTCCTGGAGAATATCGGCGGCCTGATCCTCGCCGAGGCGCTGCGCCAGGGAGCGGACCGTGCCGTAGCCGGCCATCTCATAATGCTCCACGCGCTGGGCGGCGCCGATGAGGCCGGAATCGCGGACCACGTCGTCCCCTTCGGCATCGATGAACTGGGAGCCCTCCTTGATGAGGCCTTCCATGGCCTGGCAGGTTTCGCCCGTCGCCTTTTCGCCGAGGGCATCAAATATCTGCTCCAGGCGCGAGACGTGGCCGTGGGTCTGTTCGAGGTGATCGGTAAAAGCCTTCTTCAACTTGGTGTCGGTTGCGGCTTTTGCCATTTTCGGAAGCGCTTTTACGAGTTGCGTCTCCGCGTTATACAGGTCCCGCAGCTCCTCGAGGTAAAGGTCGCGCAGGGTTTCGAGTTTGAGAGATGTGAGTCTCATAGTGTCAGGAGTTCGCATCCGCGCGGGGCGGAGGTTGTGAGACCCGCGCGGGGCCTCCAATTCCTGACAGCGGGGTAGGGCGCGCGCCGCAGTGCGGGCTCAGGGTGTCACGTCCAGAGCAATCGGGTTGCTCCAGATGATCTTGCCAAATGCGGCGGGGCGGAAACCCATCTTGAACTCCAGCTTCCGCTCTTTATCGATGCCGTTTATGAACATGCGAATCGGCTTTGGGAAGACGTAGGAGCGGTGAGGCTGGATTTGGATCGTGACCTGATCGTTGCTGTCGCAATCCCACGGATCCCAGGTCGCGTGGCGATTGCTCGAGCGCCAGGTGCGGTCCCAGCCGCAATCCGGGATGCGGATGGATTGCACGTAAGCGGTCGGATTTTCGAGGGTCAGCGTGACATCGAACACGCTGTCGGGGTGCACCTCGTCGGTGTCCGTCGCGGCGGTTGCTTTCAGATTGAGCGGACGCTGCGGGCTGCCGGCGTGGCAGAGCGTGATGGCGGCAAAGGTGGCGAAGGCTGCAAACAGGATGGATTTCAAGCGCATGGGAACGCGCAAGATACGCTAGGCGGCGACCCGCGCAATGGCCGCCGCAAGATTATCCCGGGTAATCGGTTTTGTAAGGAGGATGTCCACGCCGGGCGGGCGCTCGCCATCCGGGAGCAGCATGGCGCCAAAACCGGTAAGCATGATGACGGGAATCTCCGCAATAAGCTGGCGCGCGGCCTCGACCAGCGCCAGGCCGTTGAGCTGGGGCATCGAGAGATCGGTAAGAATGAGGTCAAAGGGAGACTCGTGAAACTTTCGGAGCGCCTCGAAGCCGTCGCACGCCGTCTCCACCGTGTGGCCCATCGATTCCATCTGGAGCGCAATCAATTGCCGCAGGCGCGCATCATCCTCGGCAAGCAGAATGCGGAGCGTGCGGGAGACGGTCTGCGGCGTGCGCGGCCTGGCGGCCATCGCGGAAGCGTTGTCGCGCGGAAGGAAAATGCGAAAAGTGGAGCCCTTATCCGGCGCGCTGGCGACCTCGATGCGCCCGTTGTGCCGGCGCACGATGCCGTGGACCATTGCCAGGCCCAGGCCGACACAGGCCTCTCCTTTTGTGGAGTAGAACGGGTCCATGCACCGGGCGCGCGCTTCTTCGCTCATGCCGGAGCCGGTATCGCCGACCGTGATCTCCACGCCGCCCTCGGCGCGAAGCAGCGCCACGGAAAGCGTGCCCCCTTTGGGCATGGCTTCCACGGCATTCAGGATCAGGTGGAACACGGCCTCCCGCAGCTCCGAGGGGTTGCAGGCGAGCGTCTCCACTTTCTCGATCCGCATATCCATGCGAATCTCCTGGCCCATTGCGCGGGCGGAATCGTGCCACTTTGGCCGGGCCAGATGGATGGCGTCCTCGATCAGCTTCTTCAAGTCCGTGGGCATGAAGAGATCATCGTCATGCCGCGGCCGGCAAAAGTAATGGAGCCGGCCAATCACCTGCGCCGCCTCTTGAAGCACCGCCTGCATGGTGCCCACGTAATCCTGCAATCGCGGCTCGGCCTCCGGAGTCTCGCGCGACATGAGATCGGCCAGGCTCATGAGGATCATGAGGACGTTGTTGAAATCGTGGACCACGCCACCGGCCATCTCGCTAAAGGCGTGAAGGCGCTGCTCGCGGATCGCCTGTCGCTGCGTCACGCGCAACTCTTCCAGCGCCGCTTCCAGCTCCTTCGTCCGCTCCGTCACCCGCTCGTCCAGGCGGCGGTTTTGCTCGCGCAGGCCCAGGTGGAGAAAACGGGTCTGCAACAGGTTGCGGACGCGAAGGCGCAGCTCCGTGGACCCGAACGGCTTGGTGAGAAAATCGCTGGCGCCGGCCTCCAGAGCGCGGCGGCGGGTGGCCTCCGCGGGATCGGCGGTAATCACAATGACCGGGACATGATCGTCCGGCGGGATTTCCTTGCGCAAGGCCTCAAGCACCTGAAAGCCGTCCATGAGCGGCATCGAAATATCCAGCAGGACGATATCCGGGCGATATTCGCGGAAAGCGGCCAGCGCCTGCCGGGGATCGGTGATGATGTGCAAATCCTCCTGGCCGGCGGCGGCAAGGCTGATCTCGACCGCACTGGCGCTGACCGGCTCGTCATCGACAACGAGGAACCGGGCGTTTGTGACAAAATTATCGAAAGCGTGCATCAGGTGCGGGCACTGGGCCTGACGAGAGAAGCATATATCTTGCCACTGCACGTGCTTACACTGAGGTGGGTTGCGTATTTTTACTGGGCTGCCCGGCGGCGGAAGAGCGGGGGGAGCTTTCCGGGATTGAGGAGGCCATATCCGACTTCTTGCGCCCGAAGCGGATGGCTGGGCGATAACCGAGCCTTTGCCGTAGCTACTACTGGGTCGAAATTGGAATCAAGGCTTGAGGAACCTTGATTTGGCTTGATTCCCCTGTGCAAAGGGGAGCGTGGTGGCCTTAATTTGACCGGGATTTCGCCCGTTTTCGGCTTGTTTCAGCTTGATTTACCTTGAGTTCGCTTCGGACTTGTAGCTCGTCCTGAGCCGCTAAATGGTCGGCGATGGGAGCCGTGCTTCCGGTCCGAGCAGCCATGGCTATTGCGTGACAGGCGGTGATTTCTGCGCCCAAAAATTTCAAAGAGCTACCGAACTGACTGCGAAGTATAGCAGATCGGCGGCTGTTCGGGAAATTTCATTTTTGGTTGGTAGTCGCAATGTCGCACTTCAAAAGCGGAAAGAGACTGCGAAACAAGCCAACCATGTCCGCGCGAATAGGGCGCCTCAAATCTGAACTCAACTCAACCCTGTCAGGTACGGGGCATTGCCCCCATTTCCTGGACGCTCATTGCCCCTCGCGGTGACATGGTAATTGCTCCCGGAAGGCGACGCGCAAGGGCCTTACTATCGGAGAGAATTAAGGCGCATCCCCTATCGTGTCAAGAGTCAAGCGTTGACCCCATCTTTGCCATTCTCCATGCCCGACGCCCGATTTGGGCAACAGCCCGTCAAGCGTTGATCCCAACTCGCGGGTTCTTCGATTGGATGGCGTCCGTGTCAAGATATGATGACTGACCCCATGCTCTCCGAAAAAGGGGCAAACACCATTCTTTAGTGAGACATTTCCACCTAGGAGGGGCAACTCTTGAGCGTTGAGCGGTGCCGGAGCCAGCTACGCGCGCCATGGTGCCGAATCCCCTGCCCTATCCCCAGTATGCCGATGCCCGCGATCAGCGCCGCCCAGGTCGAGGGTTCCGGCACGGCTGCTACCGCGATTCCCTGCGGCGCATCCAAGCCCGTGATCAGCGAGGCGTTCACCGTCGCCCCGGACGTGGTGTACTCTCCCACTGTGCCGCCCTCCTTGGACTCGACGAAGAGATCATTTCCCGACACCGCGAGTTCAGTCGGTTCGATTCCCGAAATCAGGGATAAGTTT
>DATAXI010000175.1:0-25253 GCA_036266845.1 Chthoniobacteraceae bacterium
CCAGCAAGGCGCCATCATCTTCCTCACCGCGGAAACGGATGCCGCTCATCCGCTTGGCACGGGTTATTTTTACGCGAACATGTCCAATCTGAAGTCGCAAGACATCTCCCCGGTCATCTTTCCGTCCATATCACCCGCGGCCCCCAATGATATCTACCTCTCCACCGCCCTCCAGACCTTTTCCCGGGGGAATGGAAATGACGTAATTCTGCAGGCGGCCTTCGGCAACAACACCGGTTTTAACGAGCTTTCCTACGCCAACGGGGTGACCAGTTTCCAATTCGGAGCGGCGTTTGAAAAGGTGGATACCAACCGGGCGCTCGGAGCCGCCAATATTGCGCTGACCAATTTTAACGTCCAGGGAATGACAGTTATCCAAGATCCGACCAATCCCAACATTGCGGACGTCGTCGCGCTTTCCCAGCCGCCCCTCGGCTTCCTGGAAACCTTCCAAGGCTCCGGGTCAGGCATATTTGCTGTTCAGAGCGGCACGGGAGGGGATAACAGCGGTATTCAAATCTACGCGACCAATGTGGCCTCGTACGGTATCGTCACGGTGCCCAATTCGACGAACTCCTCGGTCTATTCGAGCGTCGCCATTTTGAATTACGCGAATTCCGCCGGCGTTATCGATTACATCCAGACCTTCGATTTGCCGGCCAGCCTGGATAACGCAACGCCCACCGGCGAATATCTCACCGTAACACCGACGGCCCAGGATACGACGATCGTTGCCTTTGACACCTACTACCCTCTCCCGAATTCCAGTGAATACGGGTTTATCACCGGGAACCCTGTCAAGGCATTTCCAGACGATCAGTACTTGGGAATTTCCCAGCCCGGAGGGCTTGGTTATACGGAGGCGCCGTTCAAGGTGGCGGGCTATTTCTTCACTGGCGGCAACGGCGGCAACTCAGTTTCCGGCGCGGGCGGTAACGGCGGCGGATTTGGGCAGACGCTCACGGTTACCGGAACCGGTACATCCACGGTCGGCAAGGGAAGTCTCAATATCGCGTTTCCTACGGACCCAACCTATGAGGGCTATGTCCAGATCGATGCCGGAAATGGAGGCAACGGTTTCACCCATGGCGGCAATGGCGGGAATCTTACGGGCATCTCCGTAACCTACCCGAATAATACTCCCGTTCTTACCGATACCGCGTTGCTGGTGGCAGGAAACGGGGGCCAGAGCCTTACGGGAACCGGCGGCTCCGGCGGTTCCCTCTCCCAGCTCTATATTCTTAGCGGCCAATATTTCGTCGCGGGCAATGGCGGTATCGGCGTGGTGGGAGGCTCCGGCGGTTCCATTACCGGCAACTTGCTGCCGGGCGCGCTCACGGCGCAGAGCAACAACCTGGATACCTACCTTGTCCTCAAGGGCGGAGACGGGGCGACGGGCATCCTCGGCGGTGGTAATGGCGGAACTCTGAACGGTTTCGTCGATGATTTCCTTCCCCTGATCGCAGGCGTGGGCGGTCTTTTGAATTATACAGCCGGTAATGCCGGCGATGCCGTTGCCGGGCAGGCCGGTACCGGCGGTTCCATCATCAATTGCAGCCCGTACTCACTGGATAACAACCTTGCGGGCGACATCTTTCTCCAGGGTGGCGCGGGCGGCTCCGGGCTCTACGGCGGCGCCGGAGGGAGCATCACTAATTTCGTCCAGGCGTCCACGATTTCGGAAAACCCCAGCAGCAGCACGATCTTTTCGGGCACGGGCGGCAATTCGACCCTCGGAGTGGCTGGCGCGGGCGGAAATATCTCCAATGTCGCTGTCACGGCAACCGCCAGCCAGCAAGATCCCGGCGCATTCTACACCTTTAATTTCTCCAACCCCTCCTCCGTCTATAATATCCTTGATGCGATCACCAGCGAGGCGCCGATTTACTATAACCGCCTGGTCGCAGGCTCCGGCGGATCGAGCACGGGTGGAACGGGAGGCGCGGGAGGTTCCGTCTCATCCATTAACTACGTCTCGAGCGCCACGGTCGCGCAGGTGGTGGTGGCAGCGGGTGCGGGCGGCAATGGCCTGAACGCGGGCGGAGCGGGCGGTGGTGTTCTCAATGCGACGGTGGATGCCGGCTCCGTGCTCGGCAGCGGCAAGGCTGTGGTCATTGCCGGCGACGGTGGAGCCTCCTTCAGCGTCAAGCCGCTTGACGCCACCAATGCGGCGGACGTTGCTTCTGCGATCGGGGCGGTTAATGGACCGGGCGGGGCGGGCGGCAGCATCCAGAACCTGACTCAAAGTCCGAATGTCAACTGCGACCTGGATGTCATTGCCGGCAACGGTGGCGCGACGATCAACCACGGCGTCCTGTCGGGCACCGCGACCACGGACAATACGGGTCACGGCGGCTCAATCCTCAATGTGACCGCAGATGGAAGCATTGGGAATTACACGCCCACCGTGGCCATCAAGTCTTACAACAACATCCTCCAGGGCCAGACGATGCAGGATTTCGTGGATAATTTCGTGGTGGGAGATATTTCCAGCATCATGAGCGACGCCGTGGGCAACGTAGGCCTGGTAGCCGGCGCATCCGGGAGTACCCAAGGCGGGCAGATATCCACGGATGGAATCAACGGCTCGGTGAGCAACATCCATGCGCAGGATATCACCTCGATGGTCGCTGGAAATGTGGACCAGGTGGCGCCCATCCAGAGCCTCACCGATTATGGCGTGACGGGCAACGGCGTTCTGGGCGCATACAAAACCGTTTATTACGATCCATTTACCGGTACGGACCAAACCACGGAGCCGGGAACGAATATCCCAATCCCGATCAATACCCCGAACTATATCAGTGGCACCGGCGTAACCGATGGGCTGGACGTCGCTACTCCGCTCCCTGGCGGCGGAATTCTTATCGATGGCGCCCTCTGGGCGCTGAATAGCAGGAACCCCCTGAGCAGCCTTGATTTCAGCGGATAGTCTCGGTACTCACGCTTGATTTTGCGGGCTACAGCCCCTAGGTTGCCGCTCCGTTTTCTGGCACCCCGAGCATGGCAACCGAAACTGCAACCATTGAGGCCGCCCGCAGCCGCATTCAGCGCCTTGTCGAGCAAATCGCCGCCCTGAGCAAGGCTGAGATTTCGAGCGAGGAATTTTTTACGAAATTCCTCGAGCGGATCACGGCTGCGACGGACGCCAAGGGGGGGGCGGTGTGGCTGGTGGGCTCCCGTGCGCAGGATAACAAGAACGAGTTTCAACTCTGCGCGCAGATTGATTTTGCCTCCAGCCTCTTCGGCACGGACGAGACACAGCGGACGACGATTCTCAAAATCCTCACCGACGTCGTCCGCAACCAGCACGCCCTCATCCTCAACCCCACCCACTCCGATGCGGCCGACCTGGCGCCGCAGCCAGGGGGCACCGGCAACAAGACGCCGTACGGTTTTCTCCACGTGCCGCTGCACCTCAACGGGCAGGCAATCGGCGTGCTGCAGGTGTGGCTTCAGCCCTACGTGCAGTCAAAGAACTTTCCGGAGTTCATCACCTTTCTCTCCACGCTGACACCCTATGTGGAACAGCACCTCCAGTCCCGCCGCCTGGGCAATCTGGTGCTCGAGACGCAGCGGCTCCAGCATTTGCTCCGCTTCACCTCGGACATCGCCGGCACGCTCGATTCCATCGAGGTGGCGCGGCTGACGGCCAATTACGGGCGCGACCTTGCCGGCTGCGAGCGCACCTCCGTGCTGCTGCGGGAGGGAGGCGTCTGGAAGGTGCTGGCCATTTCCGGCCAGGAAACCGTGGAGCCAAAGAGCGCCATGGTGAAGGCGATGAACGCGTTTGTCGAAGCCCACATCGCGGAAGAGACACGCATCCTCGACAAGAAGGAACTGCTCGAACGGGCCGAGTCGAAGAAGGAGGAAGGGGACAGCGCGCCCGCCATCGCCGGCCGGCGCACGGATGAGATCGATATCCTGTACTTCCAGCTCTCCCACGTCGTCTCCGCGGTCATCTGTCCCATGATCGGGCCGGACAAGGAATTGACCGGCGCCATCTTTTGCGAGAGCACATTCGAAGGGTATTTCGATTCCGCCGGCGGCAAGTCGGAGGTGCTTCCCGCCCGCCGCGTGACTGAGTGGGTGGCCACCTTTGCCGGGCGCTCGCTGGCGGCGGCGCGGGATTACCAGACGCTGCCGTTTCTCCCCGTGAGCCAGCGCGTCCGCGGGGCGCGGCTGCTCCTCATGGGCAAGCGGCGAAACCGCGTCTTGCTCAAAGCGGGCGTCACGCTTGGCGTTCTGCTGCTCTTCCTCATTTGGCCATTGCAGCGCCACGTGGATGGCGATTGCTCCATCGAGGCGCTGAACCGGGCCATCATCGTGCCGGAGATCAGCGCCCGGGTGGAAACCGTGCTCGTCCATGAAGGGGAGCACGTGGTCAAGGACCAGGAGATCGCGAAGCTCGATACCCGCCGCCTGACGCTCGATCTCGAGAGCACGGAGCAGGAGAAGCTTCGCTACACCGCCGATTCGGATCGCGCGCGGGCCGCAAACGATGAAGCCGGCGCGCAGGTCTCGCTGCTCGAGGTAAAGGCGCTGGATGACCAGGCCAAGAAGCTCCAGGCGGATATCGACAGCGCCACGCTCCGCTCGCCCATCGACGGTATCGTAATGACCAAAGACCTCGAGCTGCGCACCGGCGAGATGCTCCAGCAGGGCGCCCCCTTTGCGGAGATCGACGATCTCCGCTCCTGGCAATTGCGGGCGGAAATCAACGAGCGGGACATCGCCGCCGTCCAAGAGGCGTTTCAGGCGAAAAAGAAGCTCGTGCTCAGTTACATCCTCTACTCCCAGAATGCGAAACGGTTTTACGCCACCATCGACAATCCGCTCCAGATTTCCGTCTCCGCCTATCCGCGGGAAAAGGACAACGTTTTCATCGTTACCATCGATAACCCCAATATCCCCCCGGACATCGCCACGGACCTTCGTCCGGGCCTTACCGGACGGGCCCGCGTCGATCTCGGCTCCGAGTCGCTCTTCATGACCATCGCGCGGAAGTTTTACCGCTGGTGCCAGTTCCGGATGATCGGAGCCATCAATCTATGAAGCTGTTTATCCTTGTTTCCCTCGCTGCCCTGACCCTCTCCGCCGCCTCCCGCGCGGAGGAAGTTCAGGGCCTCGTCCTCCCGTTCAAGCAAGTCTCCGTCAGCTCTCCCGTGCTCCAGGACAACGTCAAGGACATCGAGGTGGACGAGGGCTCGCAGGTGAAACAGGGCGACGTGCTCGCCCATCTGCTGAATGATCGCGAGGAACTGGAGGTGAAACGGTGCGAGCTGCTGGTGAGGCGCGCGGAGTTCGAGTACAACGGCCTCAAGACCCTGGCGGACGAGAAGCTGGCCACCAAGGATTCCGAACTGGAGAAGGAAACCGACCTGGACGCCGCAAAGCTCGAGTTGCAACTGGCCAACGTCGCGCTCGCGGAGAAAACCATCAAGTCGCCCCTCTCCGGCATCGTCGTCCACCGTTACAAGGAGCCGGGCGAGTCCGTGGACCGCATGGAGAAACTCTTCGATATCGTCAATATCGACCAGGTTTACATTCAGTTTTACCTCGAGCCCTCGCTCATCGAGAAGCTGAACGTCGGCGATAAGGTTGCCGTCCGGTTCCCCGCGCACAACAACGGCCTCAAGGATTACATCGCCACCGTTGCGTTCATCGATCCCCGCATCGACGCCGCCAGCGGCCTCTTCCGCATAAAACTGCTTCTGGACAATCCCAATCACGAAATCCGCGCCGGCATGCGCGGCGAGGCGGACTTCACCAAGACGGAGAAGACCACCGCCGCGGCGCATTGAGTTATGGCCTTTGTCGCCGAAGCGCCGCCGCAGCAGGGCGAGGCCATCGTGGTCCCGCCGCTCCGCGCGGATTTGGTGATCAGCAAGCAATTCTACGAGGGGCGCACCTATTACATCGTCAAGGATCCCATCTCGTTGCAGTACTTCCGGCTGACGGCGGAGGATTATTTTCTCGCAACGCTCTTCGATGGCAAACGCACGATGCTTCAGGTCCGCGATGCCTATGTGGAGCGCTTCCCGCATCTGCGGCTCGATTTTTCGCATGATGAGATCAACGAGCGCGTCTCGCATTTTGCGAACGATCTCGGGCTGCTTCAATTCCTGAGCGTCCAGGGCGCGCGTCTCAAGCCGCGCTACGACGCCATGCGGCAGCAGAAGAAGCACGCGAAGGGAGGCTTCTTCTACAAGCTGGCCAACAATCTCTTCTTCGCGCGTTATTCCATCTTCGATCCGGATAAGTTATTCGCCCGCATGGCGCGCCCGCTCTGGTGGATATGGACCAAGCCGTCGCTCTATATCTCCATCGGCATGGTCGCGGCGGCGATTTTCGTCGTGTATGAAAAATACGATGCCACCGGCGCGCTGATGTCGCGGTTTTTCTCGCTCAATAACATCGCCCTCATCTGGATTACCACCATCATCATCAAGTCCATCCATGAGCTTGGCCATGGGTTAACCTGCAAGCACTTTGGCGGAGAGGTCCATGAGGTGGGCCTCATGATGCTGGTGTTTACCCCTTATTTCTTTGTCAATGTCAGCGATAGCTGGGTGATGCCGGATCGCCACAAGCGCATCCTGATCTCTTCGGCCGGCATTTATGTCGAGCTCGTGCTGGCATCCCTGGCCACCTTTCTGTGGGCTATCGTCCAGCCCGGCGCCTTGCAGCAGATTCTCTGGAACATCATGGTCATCGCCAGTATCTCGACCATCATTTTCAACGCAAATCCCCTCATGCGTTTCGACGGTTATTACATCATGACCGATTTGATCGAGGTGCCCAATCTCTCCATCAAGTCGCGCGCCTTCATCGGTTACCAGGTCAAGCGGCTCATCTTTGGCTCGGATTACGAGGATGCGTCCATGGTCCGTCTGCCGCTGCCGCGCCGGCGTTTTGGGCTGTTCTACTTTTACGCGATCGCCTCTTATCTCTACGGCTACTTTGTCATTTACAAGCTCACCCTTTACATGGCGCCACACCTTGCGCCGTTTGGGCTTCAAAAACTTGCAACCTGGTTCTCGGTTACCGCGCTTACCGCGTGGGTGATCATGCCCCTGTGGAGCTTTATGAAAAGCCTTCAAATTAAAAACGAGGATTGGCGTCCGGGCGGGCGCATGCGGCGGCTCGGCCTTGTGGGCGGCTGCGGGCTTCTCCTGTTCGCGATATTCTGCTTCGTGCCGGTGCAACTGGTCATCAAGCGGAACGTCGCCGTGGAGCTGGCGTCGCCGGAGGTCATCCGTCCCGATATCGTGGGATTCGTCGAGAAGATCTATGTGAAGGAGGGGGATAAGGTGCTCCCCGGCGCCAGGCTGGCGCTCCTTTCCAATCGCGAGGTGGATCAGGACCTCGTCCAGGCCAAGGCGCAGCTCGATGTCGCGACCGCCGCCGTCGAGCGCGCAATCGCCGAGGATAAACCGAGCGAGGAGCGCGAGGCCCAGGCCATCCAGGGACGCATGCAAAAAAGCTATGCCGATGCCCAGCAGAATGAGGCGCGCCTCACCCTGCGCTCCACGACCGGCGGCACCGTGCTCACGCACGATCTCGACCTTCAGCTCCATAGGCTGCTCCGGCTCAATGATCTCTTTTGCGAGGTGGCCCCGCTCGATTCCATTCGGATCGTGATCCCGCTCAACGAGCGCCAGGTGCGCTGGGTTCACAAGGGGCAGCCGGCGCAGATTGTCTCCTACGCCTATCCCGGCATCGTCCTCCACGGCGTCATCGCGGCGGACCCCGTCATCCTCGTGGGCCAGGATATGCCGGCCGCCTTTTCCGCCCGCCGCCATGGGGATGTGCCCACCGCCTACGACCGCATGGGCAAAGAGATCCCGCTCGAGCGCACCTTCGAGGCGGAGATCGCCGTGGAGAATCCCCAGGACATCCTTCGCGAGGGGATGACCGGGCGGGCGAAAATATTCGCCGGACGCTATCCGTGGGGTAGATTGGTATTGCAGTCGTTCCTCGACTTGGTGAGCCTCGACTATCGGTTCTAACCCCGCTTTAATTTCCGGCCCTAACCCTCATGCTGATTCGTCGCGCGCTTGCGCTGTCTGCCATTGCCATTGCCACCGCCTTCGCGGGAGACAAGCTCGCTCCGCAGGATTCGGATACGGGCCACGTCCAGATCGTGACGTTGCACGACGCCATCTCCATGGCGCTCAAGAACAACATCGACATCCTTTGGCACAAGGCGGACCTCAAGTTGCAAGACACCCAGATTCGGCTCGCCTGGGGAGATTTCGACCCGACTCTCACCCTCGATTCGACCTACGAGTTTGCCCAAACTCCGCAAAACCCGACCACCATCACCACGGCGGATACGGCCCAGCAGATCCTACTGGAGCAGGAGTCTCTGGCGGAGATCCAAAACACGGTCAACGCACTGCCGACTCCCGTGCCGCTCCCCAGCACCGGCCCCAGCGCCACCCCGGTGCCGAGCATCACGCCCAGCACCCAACCCTACATTTTCCAGAATGAGGATTTTCGCAACGACTTGAACGTCCAGGGAAAGCTGCCCATCGGCACCACCTACAAGGTGGGGGTGGAGGTGGATCACCTTCGCGATACCGTCCTCGGCGTCGATGAAAACTTCCTCCCCAGCGATGTCTTCTTCGCCGGGCTTACGGTGGATCAGCCGCTTCTCCAGGGTTTCGGTTATGATGCGAACATGGCCTCCATCCGCATCGGGCGGCGCAACCGCCAGGTCGGTTACAATAACTGGCATCAGCGCGTGATCGATTCCGTCGCGCAGGTCATGGCCGCGTACATTGATATGAATTACGCGCAGGGGCTCATGAAGCTGCGGCAGGAGTCCAAGGCGGCGGATGAGACCCTGGCCGATGCCAATCAACGCCGGGTCGATGTCGGGCTGATGACGCCCATCGATGTCCGCCAGGCGCAGGTGGAGGTTTCCTCGGACCAGGACGATATCCTCACCGCGCAAAACCTTCTGACCTCGCGCGTCGCCGATCTCAAGAAACTCATCTACCGCGGCGTGGAGCAGGATGACGGCCGCACCTTCCAGGCCGCGGGCCCGACGAATATCGCCGCCCCGGTGCTCGACCGGGAGGACCTGCTCGCGGATGCCTTTCGGAACAGGGTCGATTACGCCACCGCCATCCAGCAGGCGGAAATCGAGAATATCCGCCTCAAGTATTATCGAAATCAGGTGCTGCCGCGCATCGATCTTGTCGCCACACTGGGCGTTAACGGCCTCAGCACGGAGAGCACGGCCAGCAGCATCAGCAGCGCCTTCAACGGCCAGGGACCCGAGTGGATGTTCGGCATCCAGGGCTCCTTCCCGCTGGGCAATGTCGCCGCGCGCGCGAACCTCGCCGCATCCCATCTCTCGCGCGAGGAAGCCGTCTGGAAACTCAAGCAGGTGGAGCTTTCCGTCAATACGGACGTCGATACCGCCATCAGCGCAATCCGCGTCAACGAGGATCGCGTCGATACCACCCGCCAGGCCCGCGTGCTGGCGGAGGATGTCGTCCGCATGCAGGATCGCCGGCTCGAGGAAGGCCAGGCATCGACGCTCGATATCATCGACAATCGCCGCCGGCTTTACGATGCCCAGTCGCGCGAGCTGGAAGCGGTCGATGACTTGGAGAAATCCATCGTCCAGCTCTATCTCTCCACCGGCACGCTCCTGCAACAGGAGGCCATCCAGCTTGTCGATGATGAGCCCGACGCCCCGCGCCATCACGCCTCGCAATTCCAGACCACAGTCCCCGCCCAGGGCACGTCTCATCGATAAAAGGCTCGCGCGGATGCGCGCCCGCGCCGCAAAAGAACGCAAGCAACGCAAAGGGAATGGTTGGCGGGTTTCGCGCTGGCAGGTTTCATTTGCAACCATGATTTTTGGCTGCGTATTCGCGGCTTCGCGCGGGCTGTTCGCCTCCCGCGCCCGGCTTTTTTCCTCATTGCAATTCGGTGCGGCGTACTTAGCCTTTCAGCCCTCCGTATGAAGATTAAACGCGCTCTGCTTTCGGTTTCCGATAAAACCGGCCTGGTGGAATTTGCCCGGGAACTGGCGGGCATGGGGATCGAGATCATTTCCACCGGCGGCACCGCGGCTCTTTTGAAGAAAGAGAAGATTCCGTCGCTCGAGATTTCCGCCTTCACCGGCTCCCCGGAAATTCTGGACGGGCGCGTGAAGACCTTGCATCCCAAGGTGCATGGCGGCCTGCTTTACCTGCGCGGAAACCCCGCGCATGAGAAAGAGGCGGAGGAAAACGGCATCAAGCCAATCGACCTCGTGGTCGTGAATCTTTATCCCTTCGAGCAGACCGTCGCAAAGCCCGGCGTGACACTCGAGGAGGCCATCGAGAACATCGACATCGGCGGCCCATCGATGCTCCGCAGCGCGGCCAAGAATTATCGCTCCGTCACCGTCGTCGTGGATCCCGCGGACTACTCGGACGTGCTTGAGAACATCCGCTCGAACGATGGCGAGACGACCCTGAAATTGCGCGAGCGGCTTGGGATCAAGGTGTTCGTCACCACATCGAAGTACGATTCGGCCATCGCGAATTTCTTCAACAAGGAGCAGGAAACCACCTGCTCCTTTTCTCTGACCATCCCCATCGCCGCGCGCCTCCGGTACGGTGAAAATCCGCACCAGCAGGCGGCCTTGTATGGCGACTTCGACGAGCATTTCCAGAAGCTCCACGGCAAGGATCTCTCGTTCAACAATATCCTGGATATCAGCGCCGCCAGCCAGCTCATCGAGGAGTTTCCCGAGCCGACGGTCGCCATCCTCAAGCATACCAACCCGTGCGGCATCGGCTCGGACCCCGACCTGAAAGCCGCGTGGGACAAAGCCTTCGCCACCGATAAGCAGGCGCCCTTTGGCGGCATCATCATTTGCAACCGCCCCCTCACCGAGCCGCTCGCCCGCGCCATCAGCGAGATTTTCAGCGAGGTGATCATCGCGCCCGATTTTGACAGCGAGGCCCGCGTGCTGCTGCAAAAAAAGAAGAACCTGCGCCTCATGCGCAAGCTCTCGCCCGCAACACGCAAAGAGGAGGATTTGCTCGATATCCGCAGCGTCCTCGGCGGCTTGCTGGTGCAGGATCGCGATACCGGCGTCGCCGCGGAGCTGGAGAAAATCGAGGAAAAGGTGGTCACCGAGCGGCCGCCCACGGCGGATGAAACCAGGGCGATGCTCTTCGGATGGCGCGTGGTGAAGCACGTGAAATCCAACGCGATCGTGTACGCGTCCAGGGACCGCACCCTCGGCATCGGCGCCGGCCAGATGTCGCGCGTGGATTCCTCGCGCATCGCAATCTGGAAGGCCAAAGACGCCGGCCTTTCGCTCGTCGGCAGCATCGTCGCAAGCGACGCATTTTTCCCTTTTCCGGACGGGCTCATCGCCGCGGCGGAAGCCGGCGCGACAGCGGCCATCCAGCCTGGCGGCTCCGTGCGGGACAAGGAGGTCATCCAGGTTGCAAACGAGCGCGGCCTCGCCATGGTCTTCACCGGCGTCCGCCATTTTCGGCACTGATTTTTCTCCTGGAGCACGGCCATGCCTCGTCTCGAACTCGGGGTCAATATCGACCACGTCGCAACGCTCCGGCAGACGCGTTACGCCGCGATGCCGGAAACCCATAACGCGGAGCCCGATCTCATCGCCGCAGCCGGCGTTTGCGAGCGGGCCGGCGCGCGCGGCATCACTGTCCATCTGCGCGCGGATCGCCGCCACATCCAGGATCGCGACGTGTACCGGCTGCGCGAGAGCATTTTCACCAAGCTGAATCTCGAAATGGGCAATACGCCGGAGATTCTCGCCATCGCCCTGCGCGTGCTGCCGGAGGATGTCTGCATCGTCCCTGAGAACCGCAAGGAGATCACCACCGAGGGCGGCCTGGATGCCGAACGCAACTCCCGCGCACTGGAGCCGACGGTGCGCCGGTTGCAGGCCGCGGGCGTGCGCGTGAGCCTTTTCATCGAGCCCGATCCCGAGCAGATCGAGGCCGCGAAGCGGCTCGGCGCCGACGCCATCGAGCTGCACACCGGCGCTTTCGCAAACGCCGCGGGCGAGGAGCAGCAGGGGGAATTGCAGCGGCTCATTGGCGCATCGCGTTTCGCGACGGACCGCGGCCTGCGTGTCAACGCCGGCCACGGCATCAATTACTCAAACGTCGGGTTGATCCTCTCCATTCCGCATCTGCGGGAGCTGAATATTGGCCATTCCATCGTGTCGCGCGCGCTATTTACCGGCCTGGAAACCGCCGTGCGCGAGATGGTTTCGGCGATCGAGGATTATCCCGGCAACCATGAACTCCTTTGAGATGGAACCGCGGGCGCGCGTGCTCGGGATCGGAGTCGATATCGTCGAGACCACGCGCATCCAGTCCTCCATCCAGCGGTTCGGCGAGCGCTTCGTCAAGCGGGTCTTCACCCAGGGCGAGCAGGATTACTGCAACGCGATGCCGCATCCCGAGCGGCATTACGGAGCCCGTTTCGCGGCCAAGGAGGCGATCTCCAAGGCATTCGGCACCGGCATTGGCAGCCAGGTGGGATGGCGCGACGTCGAGGTCCTGCGCAGGGAATCCGGCGAGCCGTACATCGTCCTGCACGGAGGCGCGCAACTGCTCGCGGACAAGTTGCGCGTCACCCAGGCCCTCATCAGCCTGAGCCATTCCGACCATTACTCCGTGGCGAATGCCGTCCTCATCTCGAGGGAGGAATGAGCTTCTTGAAAGATCGGGTTTTTTCCCGCCGGTAAAACTTTTTGTCTCGGGACCGCTCACGCCGGGATGGCCGCGCCGAGTTCCTCCGCGTGATGGCGCAGCACAGTTTCCGGCGGGCCGATTTCCACCATGCGTCCGGCTTCCATGGCCACCATGACATCGGCCTTGCGCGTGGTGGAAAGCCGGTGGGCCACGATGAAGGTCGTGCGTCCGCGCATCAGCCGGTTGAGCGCCTCCTGCACCAGCGCCTCGCTGCTGTGATCAAGCGCGGAGGTCGCCTCGTCCAGGATCAGGATGCGCGGGTTGCGCACCAGCGCACGGGCAATCGCGAGCCGCTGGCGCTGACCGCCGGATAGCGTGGAAGCACGCTCGCCCATGATCGTATCCAGGCCGGCCGGCAGTTTTGAGACAAACTCCCACGCGTGCGCATCCTTCAGCGCCTCCATCAGCCGCTCCTCGGTCACATCCGGAGCGCCGTAGAGCACGTTTTCCCGCACGGTGCCGGGGAAGAGGAGCGTCTCCTGCGTGACCACGGCCAGATGCCGCCGGTAGGTGCGCAGGTCCAGCTCGTTCATATCGCGGCCATCCAGCAGGATGCGTCCGGTCGTGGGCCGGTGAAACCCGAGGATCAGGCTCATCAAGGTCGATTTGCCCGAGCCCGACGCGCCTACCACGGCCACCGTCGTGCCCGCGGGCACCTCCAGGCTGAAGTCCGAAAGCGCCGGCTGGTCATCCTTGTTGGGGTAAGTGAACGTGACCGCCTCGAAACGAAATTCCCCCCGCACCTCGCCCACCGGGTTCTTGCCGCGATTCTGCTCCAGGTCCGGGCATTCCAGCACCTCGCCCATCGAGCGCACCGACTCAAAGCCGCGCATCAGCATCGGCATTGCATTCACCATGCCCATCACGGTGCCGGCGATGGTGTTGAAGAAGCCCGAGAGCATCACAATCTCTCCCGCCGAGAGTTTGGTAAGGCCGAGCGCCGCCGTCGAGCCCGCCAGCAACAGGCCCAGCAGGTACATTCCATTGAAGAGCACCCACGCCGCCGAGCCGAAGATCGCGTTCTGGAAATCGAGCCGGTAGCCGACCTCGCGCAGCCGGTCGATGCTGGTGCGCACCTTCGCCAGCTCCACCTGCTCGACCGCGTGCGCGCGCGTGAGCGGCACCATATCGATCATCTCCGAGATGGATGAGGACATCCCCTCGATCTGGAGGCGAAAATCCTGGTTGGCGATCCGGATCCGCCGCTGAAGCAGATGCCGCAGGCCCACGGCGGCCGGCACGGTAAAGAGATAGAAGGGGAGAAACCACGGCGCCTTGAGGGCCGTAATGGTCAGCGTGGCAGTCAGGCCTACGAAACCGCTCATGGTCAGTTCCACCAGTTGCCGCACGGTCTGGTCCACGTTTTCCACATCGCGCAGCACCTTGGTTTGCAGCTTGCCCGGGCTCTGGAAGCGGTAGAAGGAGATCGAGAGCTCCTGGAGCCGCCGGCAGAGCGCGTACCGCAGCCGCGCCTCCACGGAGCGCGCCGCCTTGCTCAGGCTCTGGAAGTAAAGCGTGTGCGTCGGGATGTTCTGCAACAGCGCAACCGCCCCGCCGATTCCGCACCACAGGATCGTTGTCAGCGCCTGCCGTTTCGGTTTCAGCAGGGAATCAATGACGATGGCCTGGATCAGCGGCAGGATCCACGTAGGCGCCGCCTTGATGACATAGAAGATCGCCCCCACCACCAGCGAGCGCGCTTCCGGGCGGTAAAGGCGCAGCAGCGTCCTCCAGGGCGCATTGCCAAACGGGATGCCCTCTTCGAGCGGATCGACCGTTGTTTTCCGTGTGGTTGCCATCGCGACTTGCGGCGCAACCTTCCCAGACAGGTTGAAAAAATCAACTATGCGCCGGGAAAATCGAGTCCGCCCAGCGCCATTTCCTCGCGGAGTTGCTGGATGAGGACCGTCTCGCGCATCACAGACTCCGGCTTCCACATCAGGGAGCGGAGCTTTTTTTTCAACGCCTCGGATTGCTCCGCGGAGAAACCGGGCATGGGGCCTTTCTCATTCATGAGGGTTACTATGTAAGCATCAGCCGTGCCCGCACGGGATGCGTTTTCACCCCGCCGGTCAGGCTTGCGCCGGGGCTTCGCGCCACTCCACCGGCACGCTCCGCTTCTGCTGGAAGCGGTCGGTAAAAAAGAGCTGCTTGTGCCGCGCTCCATACTCGTGGACCAGCCGCGTCACCTTGACGTCAAAGCAGCAATACTCCGCGATCTCGTACATCTTTCCCTCGCGCCACCAGCGGATTGCCTCCAGGCCGTCGCTCGTCTTCCCCACTCCGAGCGTCGCCTGGGCGATGGAATCCAGCGGAAGCCGGTGCCCCAGTTTCCCCTCCAGGTCCACCATCAGGTCCAGGGTGCGGATGTGCTCCTTCAGGTCCAGAATGGTGTAACCGAGCAGCACTTCGTAATCGAAGTTCACCACGTTGAAACCCACCACCAGATCGGCGCGCATCAATTGGTCAATCAGCTCGTTGACCCGTTTCTCCGGGTAAATGTGGTACGCGCATGTGGCCGTGCTGTAGGTCACGCCCACAGACATGCCCATGTCCTGCTTGCGACTCCAGCCGCCGGCGTCATTCGCCGTGCGCTGGGTTTCAAGATCGAAGTAAACGATGTTCAAGGGATCGAATGCCGGATCACGCTTCGGCGGTGATCGGCTTGGCGGGGAGCTTGCTTGTGAGGATCAGCGCCAGCACCAGCACGCCGGCCGCCACCCAGCACGCCGTGCGGCCATAATAGTGGAGCGGGTGCCCGGCTTGATCGATATCCATGGCCAGGAATTGCCCGGCCATCATCGGCCCCACAAAACGGGCCAGACTGCCGGACGATTGCATCAGGCCATTCACACGGCCCTGCCAGGAGCGTTCCGCGCTGCGGGAGGCCAGGCCGGCCAGGGTCGGCATCACAAAACTGTTGCCGATTCCCAGAACGGCGCTCGCCAGAAGCAACGGCCCCAGGCTGTACACCGCCGGCAGGTAGGCCATGCCGGCGATCAGCAGCACCACGCCGAACAGCGCGAGCGATTTCTCGGTTTTCTTTTTGAGCAGCCGCCGCAGCAGCCCGCCCTGCACCACAATGCCGATAAAGCCCATGAACGCGAACAGGTACCCGTTCTTTTGCTCGTCAAAACCGAGCCGCTCATTGGTAAAGAGCGGGTACATCATGTTCAGCACCGAGAAACCGGCGATCGAGAAAAAGTAAGCCCCCATCAGCGCCGGCAGATGCCAGCCATGCCTGAAGACCTGGGAGATCGGCGCCTTCTCCTCCGCGGTCGAGCGGTGCTCATGCGGCAGGCTCTCCGGCAGCCGGACGAATGCGAGCAGCGCATTGAACAGCGCCAGCCCGGAGGCGAAAAGGAACGGCAGCGCGCTCGAATAATGGCTCAGGACGCCGCCAATCGCCGGTCCCAGTGTAAAGCCGAGCCCAAAAGCCGCGCCGATCAATCCCATCGCTCCGGAGCGCTCCTCGGGCGAGGTGATATCCGCCACATAGGCCTGCGCCGTGGAGATATTGCCGCCAGATATTCCCGGGATGATGCGCGCGATGAACAGCCACGGCAGCGACTGGGCAAACCCCATCACCGCAAAACCGGCGGAGGTCGCAATCAGGCTCACCAGCAGCACCGGACGCCGCCCCACCCGGTCGGATATCTTTCCCAGGATCGGCGAAAAGATGAACTGCATCAGCGAATACGTCCCCATCAGGATGCCGATGGTGGCAGGGCCCGCGTGGAATTGCTTCGCGTAGAGCGGCAGGATCGGGATGACGATGCCGAAGCCGATCAGGTCAATGAGAATGGTGAGAAAGATAATGCCCAACTGGGCCTTTTTCGTGGTCACGAGGGGAAATTGAACAGAAGGAAGCAACGGTAGCAAAGAAAGAACCGCGGGCATCTTCCGCGCGTTCGTAAATCCACCTTCCTGTCCGCCCTCCGTTCCGTGGAGGAAACTGGCCGGCTTTAGTGGCACCCGCAGCCGCTGCCGCAGGAGTGCCCGCCGGAGGGCTGGGGCTCGGTGGAGCCCTTTTGCATGATGCCGTAGCCGCCGGAGATAACCCGCCGCACCGGCTCGCCGGTTTCCGGATCGTGCGAAAGGGCAGCATCCTTCATGCTCTGCCGCACCTCGAAACGGCGCTTCCTCGCGCCGGTGGTCTCATAAACGTACGTTGGCATGGGGAAAGAATATCGCCGGCTCCCTGCCAAAATCAATCGCGATGGCGGCCCATGCGCGCCTTCCGCTGCAAACGGGGACTGCCAAAGATTGCGTAGTTTTATGTACGATCTGGTACGGCAAATGCATCGGGAGTCGACGGATTGCCGCTATGGCAATCATGAAATCCATCAAAATCAAAACCAACCAAGCTATCCATCCATGACGCATCCCGCGCTCTCCAAACCCCGATCCGGTTTCACGCTCGTCGAAATCATGATCGTCGTCGCGATTATCGCGCTGCTCGCAGCCATTGCCGTCCCAAACTTCCTGCGTGCCCGCAAGCGCTCGCAGGCCACCGATATCCTCCAGGACCTGCGCATTCTCAACGATGCGGTTTCCCAATACACCATCGATAACAATAAATACGCCGGTCAAAGCTACGGCTGGCTGGACCTCCAGCCTTACGTCAAGGTGGACTCCCGTCTCTATGACGCGTTTGCCACCGATGGCTCAAGGGTCGGCGATCTCTTTAATAACGCGTATTGCACCACCGGCGTCATCGACCAGGAAGACCCGAATTGCGGGGATGTCTGCGTGAATCTCAGAACCTATGACGCCCTTTCCGACGTCGCTCCGACCACGTTTTGGTCGCCTTACGGCGTCCAGCCCTGACCGGTAAGCGAAACCAATCTGCAGTGGATTATGGTTGAACCGGCGGCTCCTCACGGGGCCGCCGGTTTTCATTTTTGCATTTTGTGTTGCGCCGATTCCCGCTTTATCTAGGCGCAATGAGCAGCAGCAGTGAGCGCCGCAAACCGTATCCGTTCGACCTGATCGAGCCCAAATGGCAGGCCTATTGGGACGAGCATCACACCTTTCAGGTAGCGAATCCCGGCGAGCCGGGGTTCGATGCGTCGCGGCCAAAATACTACGTGCTCGATATGTTTCCGTACCCGAGCGGCGCCGGGCTGCACGTGGGGCATCCGGAAGGGTACACCGCCACGGACATCGTGGGACGCTACAAGCGCATGTGCGGGTTCAACGTATTGCACCCCATGGGATGGGACGCCTTTGGGCTGCCGGCGGAGCAATACGCCATCAAAACCGGCCAGCATCCGGCCGTCACCACGCAGCAGAACGTCACCAAGTTCAAGGCGCAGCTCAAGCGGATCGGTTTCGCGTACGATTGGTCGCGCGAGATCAATACCACCGACCCCGGCTACTACCGCTGGACGCAGTGGATTTTCCTGAAGCTCTATAACTCCTGGCTCAACCCCGCCACGCGCAAGGCGGAGCCGGTGGAGACTTACCAGGGGGACGATGCCGACAGCGTTCGCCTCGCTTATGTCGCCGAGGCGCTGGTCAACTGGTGCCCCGTGCTCGGCACCGTGCTGGCCAATGAGGAAGTGATCGATGGCAGGAGCGAGGTCGGCGGCCATCCCGTCGAGCGCCGCCCCATGCGCCAGTGGATGCTGCGCATCACGGCGTTTGCGCAGCGGCTCATCGATGAGCTGGACGGCCTGGATTGGCCCGAGTCGATCAAGCTCCTCCAGCGCAACTGGATCGGCCGCAGCGAGGGCGCGGAGGTGCGCTTCCCGGTCGCCGATTCGCAGAGCGTGATCACCGTTTTCACCACGCGCCCGGATACGCTCTTTGGCGCCACCTACATGGTCCTCGCGCCGGAGCACAAGCTGGTGGAGGCCATCACCACGGAGGAGCAATGGGCCGCGGTGCGGGACTATCGCGAGAAAACCGCGCGCAAGAGCGATCTCGAGCGGACCGATCTGGCCAAGGACAAGAGCGGCATCTTTACCGGCGGCTACGCCCTCAATCCCGTCAATGGCGAGCGCGTCCCGGTGTGGATTGCCGATTACGTGCTGCTCGGCTACGGCACGGGAGCCATCATGGCCGTCCCCGCGCATGATGAGCGCGATTGGGAGTTCGCAAAAAAATTCGATCTGCCAATCCTCCAGGTCGTGGCCCAGGCGCCGCGCACCGCGGAGTTTATCGAGACGCTCAAGCCGCTCGAGGAATGCTTCGCGGAGGAGGGTTTTGCCGTGAACTCCGGTTTCCTGGATGGTCTGGGCACCGCCCAGGCCAAGGCGCAAATGACCGCGTGGCTGGAGGCCGGGGGGAAGGGGACGCGCACGATCAATTTCAAGCTGCGCGACTGGCTCTTCTCCCGGCAGCGCTATTGGGGCGAGCCGTTCCCGATCATCTGGGAGAATGGGCGGCACTCCGCGCTGCCGGAGAGCGCCCTGCCCGTGCGGCCGCCGGAGATGGAGGACTTTCGCCCCACCGGCACCCCGGAGCCGCCGCTCAGCAAAGCCACCGCCTGGGTCCGCTATTCCGAGAACGCCCGGCGCGAAGTCAACACGATGCCGCAGTGGGCCGGCTCCTGCTGGTATTACCTGCGTTATTGCGATCCGCAAAATGATCGCCGCTTCGTCGGCGGGGAGGCGGAGCGCTACTGGATGGGCGGCGGGTCCCAAGCCGGAGGCGCGCCAAGGCCCGGCGGCGTCGATCTCTACGTGGGCGGCACGGAGCATGCCGTGCTGCACCTGCTGTACGCGCGCTTCTGGCACAAGGTGCTGTTCGATCTCGGCTGCGTCTCCACTCCGGAGCCGTTCCAGCGGCTGGTCAATCAGGGCATCATCCTGGGCGAGGATGGGCAGAAGATGTCCAAGAGCCGCGGCAACGTCATCAACCCGGACGACGTCATCGGCGAGTACGGCGCGGACGCTTTCCGCCTCTACGAGATGTTCATGGGACCGCTCGAGCAGATGAAACCGTGGAGCATGGCCGGCGTCGAGGGCGTCTCCCGTTTCCTGGCGCGGGTATGGCGGCTCGTGATGGAGGAAAACCAGGCCGGCGAGTGGACGCTCTCCACCGCTCTCAAGGATGTGCCGCTGGAGAACAGCCAAAAGCGCGTCGTCCATGCCACCATCAAGAAAGTGGGCGAGGATATCGAGGCGCTGGCCTTTAATACCGCCATCTCGCAGATGATGATCTTCGTAAAGGCATTCACCGGCGCGGAGGTGCGGCCGATTTCCGCGCTGCGGACGCTGCTCATCCTGCTCAGCCCTTTTTCCCCGCATCTGGCGGAGGATTTGTGGTCGCGCCTCGGCTTCCAGGGCCTGGCCTCGGACCAGCCGTGGCCGCAATACGACCCGGAGGCGTTGATCGACAACGAAGTCGAGATCGTCCTTCAGGTCAACGGCAAGGTGCGCGACCGCCTGCTCCTCCCGCGCGAGGCCACCAAAGAGCAGATCGAAGCCGCCGCCCGCGCCCATCCGCGCCTGCCGGAGTTGATAGCCGGCAAGGAGATCAGGAAAGTCGTCGTCGTCCCCGGCAAGCTCGTGAACATCGTGGTCGGTTCATAAATCGCCCGGTGGCCCTCGTGAACCCGAAGGGCTTGCCTGCCGTCATTCGCTTTCGCGAAATCCGCCGCGTTGCGAATTTAACGCGCCCGGAATACTTCGTTTTCCGTAACCACGAGGTCCATCTCCAGGTCGTGCATTTCCAGAGGCAATGAGGGCGCCAGTTGCGAGTGGAAACAAACGCCGATCTTTACCGCCCGCGGATGCGTGCGGCTCAGAAACCGGTCGTAATAGCCCCCGCCTCTTCCCAGCCGGCCCCCTTCGCGGGTAAATGCCAGCCCGGGGATGAAGAGCAGATCGATGCCCGCCGCCGGGATCACCGGGCAATGCGCCGGGTCCGGCTCCCGCAGCTTCCACGGGCCGGGCCGCAGCAGATCGTGCGTGTGGCACCGGTGAAACTCGAGCGCGGCGCCCGCCGTGCGGGGAAAACAAAATTCCTTCCCCGGGGTATCGAGCAGAGGCGCGAGATCGGGCTCCGAGGGTTGCGCGGCATAAAAGGCCACCGTGCCCGCCGCCTGCCACTCCGCCAGCGTCCCGATGTGGCGGCGGATTGCCTCCGAGGCGGCCGCGCACGCTTCCCGCGACAGGGCCGCAAGGATTTCGCGAGCCCGGGTTCGCATCAGCGTTTTCGTTGCGGATTCCATAAATGCCGACACTTCCATTGCCACGCGGAAAGGCGTACGCAAGCGAATCATTATTTGCGCCCGCCTTGTGGCGGGGTAGAATTTCCGGCCTGTGCAGAAAGAGAGTACCCGCAAAACCAGCCAATCCCCGCTCGCAAAACCGGGGCGGGGCGCATCCGCAAAGTCGCGCAAGGTGGGGCTTCGCCCGCAAAAGGGGTGGCACAAACGCAATTTCCTCACGCAGGTGTTCATCCCCTCGCTGTTTACCAAGCGGCTGGGGAGGCACCTCGAGGCGCTGTTTCCCGATCTCAAGGAGGGCCAGGTCGGCATTACCTGGATCGGCCACGCCTCGTTTCTGCTCCAGACCCAGGGGGTCAATATCCTCATCGATCCGAACTGGGCCAAATGGCTGAAGGTCATCAAACGCATCAAGCATCCCGGCATCCAATTGCACGATCTGCCGGAGATCGATCTCGTCCTCGTCACGCACGCCCATTTCGATCACCTGGATCGCCGCACCCTGCGCAAGATCGCGGAGGATCAGCCCATCGTCGTGCCGTTCGAGGTGGGCAACCTCGTTCACGATCTCGGCTTCCGCAGCGTGCATGAGCTGCATTACTGGGAAACATTCGAGCACGGCCCGGTGAAGATCACGCTCACCCCATGCCACCATTGGGGAGCCCGCATGTTGCACGATTCGCATCGCGGCTTCGGCGGTTTCATCGTGGAGGCGGGCGGGCGCACCATATTCCATTGCGGGGATACGGCCTACTTCGACGGCTTCAAGGAAATCGGCGAGCGTTTCCCCATCGACGTCGCGCTGCTGCCCATCGGCGCGTACGATCCGCCCAGCGGACGCGAGGTGCACATGAATCCGGAGGAGGCCGTGCAGGCATTCATCGATCTCAAAGCGCGCCACATGGTGCCCATGCACTACGGCACATTCCGCCTCAGTTATGAGCCCGTGGACGAGCCGCCCGAGCGTCTCCGCCGCTGCGCCGAGGGCCACGGCCTCGCAGGCCGCGTCTCCATCCTGACCGAAGGCCAGGCAGCCGTGTTTTGACGCCATCGAAAAAGGCTAAAAATTTCGAGTCAGAAAGTCTTGGCAGTCGGCGCGATGTTCGTGAAGATTTCCCGGAACCTTCAATCCCCACCTCCGCATGAAAATCCTCCTGCTGTCCTGCATCGCGCTGATTGGCGCTAGCGTCACGGCGGTCAAAGCCGATCCCACACCTATGAGCAACGAAGAAGCAGTCATCCACACCACCGACGGCGACATGACGATCCAGTTTTGGAACGACGTGGCGCCGAACACCGTCGCCAATTTCATCAAGCTCGCGAAACAGGGCTTCTACAATGGCACCGCCTTTCACCGCATCATCAAGGGCTTCATGATCCAGGGCGGCGATCCGCTGACCAAGGACCCGAGCAAGGAGTCGATGTGGGGCACCGGCGGCCCGGGTTACCAGATCAAGGCTGAGTTTAACAAACACCACCATGAGCGCGGCGTCATCTCGATGGCCCGCTCGAGCGATCCCGACTCCGCGGGCAGCCAGTTCTTCATCTGCCTGGGCGATGCCGGCTTCCTGGATGGCAAGTACACCGCGTTCGGCAAGCTCATCAAGGGCGACGACGTGCTCGGCAAAATCGGCGATACGCCCGTCACCACCGGCGGCGGCGGCGAAAAGAGCAAGCCGACCCAGCGCGTGGAAATCAAGAGCATCGACATCGAGCCGGCGAAGTGACGAAAAATCACGGCTCCTGAAAGAGCGGCGTCGCCGCCCGCGGCGCACCCACAGCGCGACCCGCTCCTTCTGATTTTCATCCCTTCATCATTTCCCCATGACTCCCGTGCTCGGCATTGTGCAGATGCGGTGCGGACCGGACCTGGACGCGAACCTGGCTCACGCCTGCGACCTGGTGCGGGACGCGGCGCGCCGCGGCGCAAATGTCATTTGCCTGCCGGAGCTTTTCCGCTCGCAATATTTCTGCCAGGTCGAGGATCACAAATACTTCCAGGCCGCCGAGGAGATTCCCGGCCCTTCCACAGACGCGCTCGGGCCCATCGCGCGCGAGCTGGGCGTGGTCATCGTCGCGTCGTTGTTCGAGCGGCGCGCGCCGGGCCTTTACCACAACACGGCGGCCATTCTGGATGCGGACGGCTCGCTGATGGGGAAATACCGGAAGATGCACATCCCGGATGACCCGTTGTTTTACGAGAAGTTCTACTTTGCGCCGGGCGATCTCGGGTTCCAGTCCTGGAAGACGAAGCACGCTCCCATTGGCGTCTGCGTCTGTTGGGACCAATGGTACCCCGAGGCCGCGCGGCTCACCGCATTACGCGGCGCGCAGGTGCTGTTTTATCCCACGGCCATCGGCTGGCATCCCGCCGAGCGGGAGCAATACGGCAAGCGGCAGCATGAAGCCTGGGAAACCATCCAGCGCAGCCACGCGATTGCGAATGGCTGCTACGTCGCCGTCGCGAATCGCATCGGCCACGAGGCGCCCGATGGCGGGCCGGGCCTCGATTTCTGGGGGCAGAGCTTCATCGTCGCGCCGGATGGGGCGGTGCTGGCGCGCGCCGGCATCGAGGAGGAGACAATCCTCGTGCAGGAGATCGATTTGAAGGCGCTCGACGTTCAGCGCACCCACTGGCCTTTCCTCCGCGACCGTCGCATAGACGCGTACTCGGGCATCGGCCAGCGAATGATTGATTGAGCCATGTTGGACGCCGCTCTCCCCGCACAGCTAGGATACCGCATGCCCGCGGAGTGGGAATTGCACGGGGCCACCTGGCTCTCCTGGCCGCATCGCGATGGCATCTCCTTTCCCGATGCCTACGATATCGTCCTCCCAGTGCTTGCAAAGATGGTGGATGCCCTCGCGGACTCCGAGCCCGTATGCATCAACGTCCGCGACGCCGGCGAGGAGGAAGCCGCGCGCGCCGTGCTTAAAAAAAACCGCGCCCGCGCGGAGCACGTGGCCTTTCACCACATCGCCACCAATGAGCCCTGGTGCCGCGACCATGGCCCCATGTTCCTGACCCGCGCGGAAGATCCCCGCATGGCGGTGATCGATTGGGATTACAACGCGTGGGGCTGGAAATACCCCCCCTTTGACGATGACGACGAAGTGCCGGGCGCAATCGCGGAGATGCTGAAACTGCCCAGCTACAAGCCCGGCATGGTGCTCGAAGGGGGCTCGGTCGATGTCAACGGCTCCGGCACCCTCCTCACCACCGCCTCCTGCCTGCTCAATCCCAATCGCAACCCCGATCTCACCAAGGCGGAGATCGAGCAGAAGCTCAAGAATTACGTCGGCGTGACCAATATCCTCTGGCTCGGCGATGGCATCGATGGCGACGATACCGACGGCCATATTGACGATCTCACCCGCTTTGTCTCCCGGGACACCGTGGTGACCGTGATCGAGGAGGACGAGGACGATGCGAATTACGAGCCGCTCCAGGCAAATCTCACCCGGCTGCGCGAGATGTCCATCGAGGATGGCTCGCCGTTGAAAGTGCACACGCTGCCCATGCCCGGGAAGATCGTGAAACAAGGCCAGCGCCTTCCCGCAAGCTACGCCAATTTTTATATCGCAAATAAAGTGGTCCTCCTGCCCGTGTACCACGATACGGGCGACGCATGGGCCTCGTCCGTGCTGCAACAGGCTTTCCCCGGGCGCAAGGTGGTTTCCATCGATTGCCGGGAATTGATATGGGGCCTCGGCGCCTTCCATTGCCTCACCCAACAGCAGCCTGCATTCGCGAAGGCGTAGAACGCCACCAGCAGGAGGTGCGGGATAATGTTGACCAGGGCATCCCAATCCTCTGGAGCGTCATGCTCGGCATCGTCCCGGAGCAGAACGCGCCGCGGACTCTCGGAGGCCACATGCGCCTCATCATCGGTTACAATGATCAGACCGGCGAGATACTCTATACCGACTCGTGGGGGCCCGGGCACGAGCTCGATCGGATGTCCGCCGGCGATGCGTGGACCATCACGACCGGCCTCAACACGATCGAGCCGCTGTAGCTCACTCCATCAGCGAGCGCAGCAGGGCCATGTTCTCCACATCCTCCTTCATCTCGTTGCCCTTGGGAGTTTCCAATACCTTGGGGATTTTGCGGAAGCGCGGCTGGGTCATGAGATAGCGGAAGGCCTCGATGCCGATCTTCCCTTTCCCGATGTGCTCGTGGCGGTCCACGCGCGAGCCGAGCGCGGTCTTCGAGTCATTGAGGTGCAGCGCCGCCAGACGGTCCCGCCCGATCAGCTTGTCGAACCTGGCAAAGGTCTGCTTGATGCCGGCTTCGGTGGAAATATCGTGCCCGCCGG
>DATAXI010000176.1:0-12536 GCA_036266845.1 Chthoniobacteraceae bacterium
GTAAAGGCCCTGCTTGGGAGGCAGGCCCTTGTTGGCAATGGCAGGATTTGAGCGCGTGTTCATCTGGAAAAAAGCCGAGAGCGCGGGAAAGCCGCTATCGAACGCGCGAATCTGGATTAAAATTCGACATTTGCCCACAAAGAATTGCCGAAAATGAGCCAAAATTTTTGGCTTAAAGTCGATTTTTCGTAAAATCGCCTATCGATTCGTCGAAAGCGATGGGTAATCACTGAATTTGCCCGATTTTGCCCCCCTCAACGGAAGCTTGGATATGGCAACCGGACGCCGCATTCTGCCGCGGATGAACCAGCAGGAACCGGCGCGCGAAGAATTGCCGTTTGACGATTATCCGAGCCAACGCGAGGGACATCGGGCCGGGACGCTTGCCGTCGCAAAGCGCGGTCTGCGGATTCTCAGCGCGCTGGCGATGGGAGCGGCTTTTGTGACGGCGGCGGCGCTGCTGGCGCTGGATGCGGGCCACATGGTGCGGCCGGAGTTCGCGGCGCACTTCAAATCGGCGATTCCGCTCATCTGCATCGGCGTTTCCTACGCCTCGCTGCAATTCACACTGCCGCGGAGCGGGATGGAATTGTGCCTGGGCCTGGCGGTGAGCCTGGCGTTCGTACTCTGGGGCGCGGAGCAGTTCATTCCCGCGCCGCGGATTGCCGGGATGGTGGACGACGCGGTGGTGTTCCTCTTCGTCCTGGACCTCAGTATTGTGATCCGCGGAAAATTGCGGAACCGCTGAATTACTTCCGCCGGAATGTGCGGCGGAAGAAGCAGAGGCTCGCGATTCCGCCGAAGAACATGGCCCACGTCTGGGGCTCGGGGACCGGAGCGATTGCCTCCACAATATTCAGGGAACCGCTGCTCACCACTTGAAGATCGGAGGGATCGGTCGCGCCATTGTAGGAAAAGCCGCCGTTGTTGATCCAGCCTTGTAGCGTGTCGGTGGAAAAATCGACCGCGGGGAAAGTCACCTCGCCGGTCGATCCAGCGGTGAAATTAACGGGCGTGGTGGAGCCTTCCGCATAAATACCCCCGGAGCCCAGGTTGATAGTGCCCCCTTCGATAGTAAGGACGCCGGTGTTGTCACTATTGACGCCTGTAATCAGGTTTACGTTGAGCACGCCGCCATCGATGATGGTTCCATCCGGCGAATTATAATCCAATTCGTTTCCGGTAATGGTGACGGTGCCGCCCGTTTGGGTATAGGTGAAGCCGGTATCGACATCGAAATCCTCATCAAAAATCGCCGAACCGCCCGTGATGTTAAAGGCATTGCCGGTGGTGCCGTTCAGATTGAAGGGGTTATTCGTGTCCGAGCCCTGTTCGAACGTGCCGCCATCAACCAGAATCGTCGCGTTGCCGAACATCTGGATCCAGTTGATGGAGGTTACCTGGTCAAACGTGCCGTTGGTAATTTCAAGAGTTCCACCGCTGCCGATCTTCAGGTCGCCATAAGTGCCGGCGTAATAATCGACGGTTGCGCCCGGAGTGTTGATTTGTGTGGTGCCGCTGGTTTGGAGATTTGGAACGCCGCCGGTCCAGTTGTTGCCATCGCTAAAGTCGTATGCTCCGGGATCGCCCCCCGTGAGTGGTGAAACGCCGTCCGCGCCGGTAAACACATTTTGCGCGTGGGCGGAGCCAATTGGGAGGGTTAACACCGTGATTGCCACTGAGGAAATTGCGATGGCCTGGGAGACAATGCGAGGACGAGAAACGGCAGGGTGGGACGTTTTCATAGGATATAGGGGGAACGAACTGTGCACAAATGTGCATGACTTGTGGGCTTAAGGCAAGACAAATTTTGATGGGATATGGTAAATTTTTATCCAGCTTCTCTAACGACGCACAAATTCGATCCAGTGCAGACAGATTCCCGACGTGTTATAGCGCACTCTGATTTTTTGCATTCCCGCATTGAGCGGAATCGCCGCCTGCACTGTATGCCAATCGTTCCCGCCTGCGCTCTGCGCGGAGCCAATCACCTGGCCATTTTCCATCACGTCAAATTTCCCGGCGGCGCCCGCCGTGCGGAATCCAAGGGTGTAAGCCCCGGGGGAATCCACCTGGATATTATAATCAAGCGTCGCCCCGGAGGTATTGGCAGCCATTTGGTAGGGACCGCCGGTATCCGCGGTAGGGCGGATATCGGCGCCCTCCGCGGTTACGTAATTACCAGCCTGCAATTGCCCCGGTATCTTGTAGTATATGGTACTATCATGCGCCGGCAAAGTGACATAAGTCTCTCCTAATTGAGTCAGTTTACCCGATTCCTTATCGAGTAACGATATATTAGGGTTGTCTTTCACTCGATCCTTAAACCAGGCGTAACCGGCGACATAGGGAGTCCGCTCCAGGAAGTCGGTGGACTCGATCATGTATTTAACTGCGGATTCAGAGTCGGGGTTTTTCCACTGCGCATATTCAGTGACCCAAATGGGGCAGTTGAAGGTCTGATGCATCATCTGCACCGCCCATTTGATCTCGCCCGCCGCGCCGTAACTGTGGAAAGCGAGCGCCGGCGGCGTGATGCCCATCGGCTTCAGGTAAAAGAGGGTCGCCTTCAGGAATGGGACCATGAAGTTGTAAGTCACCATCTTGTTCTCGATGGGATCCTGCGCGGTGATGCTATCCCCATTGGCCGAGCCGAGCGCCATGTTTGGGCCGACGAGCGGGATGTGATAGCGGTCGGTCACCTCCTTCGTCTCGCGGTAAAGATTCGCCGTCTGCTCCGGCGTGATGAAAGCCTGCCCCTTGAGATTGGGCTCATTGATGCAAAGCACCACCGGAGGCTTTGGCGAGGCGGAGGCGAGGGTGGAATCGAGCCCGCGCAACGCCTCCGGGCGATTGCCCCACATCATGGGGATGAATTGGATATTGCCGGAGATACCCCGGTACTTGGTTTCGTAATGCCAGTTGTAATACCAGGAGACCCCCGGCGCCAGGGCGGCGAAATCGGCCTGGGACATTTCATTCATGCAAATGCCCCGCTTCTGGCTGCGCACCTGTTCGTCGCAGGAAACTATGCGGACGCCGCCGTTCTGCTGCTTCTGTGAATGGGAAGCGAAGATATCAAGATCATCCTGGGCTCCCGCCGGGAGAAGCGCGAGGGAGAGCCAGGCGGCGGCAATCGGGAGGAGAAAACGGGCCGGGGAGGGGAGGTGCATAAAAGTGCAGCCAGAGTGAGCGCCGGCTTGTACGAAATCAAGCACGTTTTCCGCTCTCGCGCAATCCGGCCTTCTTCCCACGCAGGCATCCTTGCAATGGAAGCTTGATTTTCCTTCGAACCCGGGCAAGAAGTGCATAAACGTGCACCACACCCCCGCGGCTTGACTCCCGCCCCTTTTTCCCTCCTTTTCTTTCTCTTATGCGCCTCACGCTCTTCTTTCTCCTTGCGCTCATTACCCAGGCGGGCGCGCAACAGTTCAGCCGCCAGGATGCAACGGTGCATTTTCCAAAAACGCTCCCCTCCGTCGCCGCTTACACCACGGAAGATGCCTTCGGGCGCGATATCCGTTTCCGCGAGCCCGTGGCGGTCGTTTCGCCGCCGGGAGAGAAGGATCGCTTCTTCGTGGTGGAGAAGCATGGGACCATCGAGGTGGTGACCCGGCACGGCTCGGTCTATGACAAGAAACTCTTCATGGATCTGAACGCCATTCTCGCCACGAAGAATGAGGGACGCTTGCTCACCGACTCGGAAATGGGATTGCTCGGCATCGCTTTCCATCCCAACTACGCCCGCAACGGCCTCTTCTATATCACCTACAGCCTCGGCGAGCAGGAGAAGGGGCAACTGGTAATGTTTGACCGGCTCTCCCGGTTCACGGTTTCAAAAAACGACCCGGATGCGGTGGATCCGGATAGCGAACTGCCGATGATCACCCAGGTGGATCGCGCGGATAATCACAACGGCGGCGATCTTCACTTTGGGCCGGACGGGTATCTCTACTACTCCGTGGGCGACGAGGGGAATCAGTACGATCACTATGACAACGCCCGCCATATTGACGGCGGTTTCTTCGCCGCGATCTTCCGTCTGGATGTGGATGGCCGCCCCGGCAGCCTCATGCCAAACCCGCATAAACAGGACTCGATCACCTTTCCCGATGCGGTGAATCCCCGCGGCTATCGCGTCCCGCCGGACAATCCGTTCATCCACGCGACCATGCACAACGCGGAGCCGGTCAACGCCGCAACCTTGCGCACGGAAACGTGGGCCTGCGGGCTCCGCAACCCCTGGCGCTTCTGTTTCGATCCGCAGGGGGGCCGGATGTTCATTGGAGACGTGGGGCAGGATAAATGGGAGGAGGTGGATATCGGGAAAGCAGGCGGCAATTATGGGTGGAGCTATTATGAAGGCACGCACGAGGGGCCGCACTTCCGCGATATCCCCAAGCAAAACGGCGACGAACTGATTCCGCCGATTTACGAATACCCGCACGGCGACGGCAGCGTTTTCAATGGCGTGGCGATCATCGGCGGCCTGGTCTATCGCGGCACGCGGCTGCCGGAGCTGGATGGCGCTTATATTTTCGGAGATTTTGGCACGCGCCGCATCTGGGCGTTGCAGCAGGTGGGTTTCAAATGGGTCCCGACGCTGCTGAACACCTTTGGCGGAGTGGCGTCATTCGGCGTCGATCCCGCAAATGGCGATATCCTTGCCTGCGATCTGGGCGGGAATATCGGACGCCTCATCCGGGTGCAAACGCCGCCGGAGCCGCCGCCCTCCGTGCTCTCCAGGACTGGCGCGTTCGCGAATGTGGCCACGCTGGAGCCTGCCAAGGGAATGGTGCCGTATGAACCCATCCAGCCGGGCTGGAATGGCGCGGCGGCCACGCAGCGGTGGTTCGGCATTCCCAACGGGCAAAAGATGATCTTCAGCACGCAGGCCAATTGGGAGTTTCCCACCGGCACCGTGTGGGTGCAGCAATTCAACATGGGAGCCCGCAAGGTGGAAACGCGTTTTTTGGTGAAGACGGAGGATGGCGCGTACGGGTTGAGCTACAAATGGCGCGCGGATCAGACCGATGCGGACCTGGTGCCGGAGGCGGGCCAGACGGATGCGGACTGGCACTATCCCGCGCGGGCGGAATGCGCCATGTGCCACTCGGCGGTCGCCGGTTACGCGATCGGTTTCAACACGTGGCAGCTCAACCGGCCCGCGCCGTGGAATCCGCAGGTCAACCAGGTGCAGGCGCTGCTCGATTCCGGCTATGTCGAGGATCGGCATCGCGACCGCGACCCGCGCCGGCCCGCATTTGCCGCGCTCAACGACCCGTCGCAGCCTCTCGAGACGCGGGTGCGCAGTTACCTGGCGGTGAATTGCATCTCATGCCACCAGCCTGGCGGGTTGGGCCTCGGCGTATGGGATGCGCGCCCCACCACTCCGCTGGCCGATGCTAAAATTGTGGATGCCCAGCTCGTCGCGAATTTCGGCTATGCGGCAAACCGCTTTGTCGCGCCGGGGGATCCGCTCCACTCGATGCTGCTGCGCCGGCTCAAAGGCGCGGGAGCGCCCAAGATGCCGCTGACCGGCGTGCCGGATATCGATACCGCCGCGGTGGCCGTGATCACCCAGTGGATCGCCAGCCTTCACCCGGTGACCGCGGCCCCGGCGGCGCGCTGAACGGCCAATTCATCGAAATAAGCCGCCTCCGATTGCGCCTGGAGCAGCGTCGCGGCCACGTCAAACTGTTCCGGCCCGCAAATGCCGACGGGAACGAACTCGAGCGTGGCTCCCACACTGGCGTCGAGCTGCGAGACAATCTTCCGCCAAGGCACAATGCCGTCGCGAAGTGTCGCGAAGCGCTTTTCCGAATCGCGGTTCTGAAGGTGGAGATGGCGGATGTAGGGGCGCTGGATTTCAAATTGCCGGAGCGCGGCGTCCGTTTCGAAAAAGGTCGATTGATAGAGCAGGCCGACATTCGGCGCGTTGAGATCGCGGACGATCCCGGTGACGACTTCGGGATCGTCGGCAAGCGAGCCGTCGTGCGTTTCCAGTAGAATTTCGATTTCCGGAAGGCCGGCGACGACCCGCTCCAGCCGTTTCAGGAATTCCGCGATTGCCGGCTTGTCCGCCGGATTCATTCCGGACCCCGGAAAGATGCGGATTTTCTTAAACCCATAATAATCGACGCGAGCCCGGATGGTTTCGATGCCGGCCTCCACCTGCTCCATGGTCATTTGCGTGGGATTCAGGCTGAGATAGGAGCTGAGGATATCCGCGCTGAGGCCAAGCGCCTGTAACGCGCCCCGGATTTCCTCCGAGACTTTGTCGGATGTCAGATGCGGCTCGAAAATCTCGAGACGTTTGAAGCCTGCCGCCGCGATATCCGGCAGCAGTGCCACGAGGCTGTGCGAGGTGCGCTGCGGGCTCCAGCGGGCGGGCTCCAGGGCGATGGTGTGGAAATAGAGGCGCATAGTTTTTAACTCCCGGCGGCAAGCGTCACGTAAGGCTCCTCGCCCAATGCGCCGATTTCGGCGCGTTTCACCAGCGAGAGCCACCAGACGCGCCCGCACGCGCCGACGATCAGCAGCACCATGACGACGAAAAAGGCGGTCACGCCGGCGTCGATCCAGTTATTCACCCATTGGCCATGCCACGCCGCGAGTTGAGCGGCCGTGCCGCCACGGGCGATTTTTGCCGCGAAATCGCCGGCCGCGGCGATGAAGCCGAGGTGCGGGTCCGGGCTGAAAATCTTCATCCAACCGGCGGTGATCGTCACGGCCATCAGCCATGCGAGCGGCAGCATTGGCACCCAGAGGTATTGCTTGCGGTTCATCTTGATGAGAACGGTGGCGCCCAGCGCGAGCGCGATAACGCCCAGCAATTGATTGGCAATGCCGAAGATGGGCCACAGGGAATTGATGCCGCCGAGAGGATCGACCACGCCCTGCCAGAGAAACCATCCCCACGCTCCGACAAAGAGAAAACTGGCCAGCGCATTGGCCGGCAGCCAATGGGAACGGCCCAGCGGTTTCCAGAACCAACTGAGGATATCCTGAAGCATGAAACGCCCCACGCGCGTTCCCGCATCGATGGTGGTCAGGATGAACATCGCCTCGAACATGATCGCAAAGTGATACCAGAGGCTCATTGCCGCGCCGTGAAATACACCACCGAACATGTGCGCCATGCCGATCGCGAACGTGGGCGCGCCGCCGGTGCGTCCGATCATCGTCTTCTCGCCCACGCTGGCGGCAAGCTCCGCCATCTGCGCGGCGGTTACCGGGTAGCCGAGCGCCGTGACATGCGCGGTCACTTCCGCGGGAGCGCCCTTCATATTGATCGCGAAATATTGCCCCGGTTGCATCACGCACGCGGCGATGAGCGCCATGACGCCAACCAGCATCTCGGTGATCATCGCGCCATAGCCGACAAAGCGCAGGTCCCGCTCGCGCGCCAGCAGCTTGGGCGTGGTGCCGGAGGCCACGAGCGCGTGAAAACCGGAGATCGCGGCGCAGGCAATGGTGATGAAGCAGAAGGGGAATACCGGCCCGGCGACCACGGGGCCGTTGCCGGAGACAAAACGGGTGACGGCGGGCATTTGCAGCCGCGGCGCGAGGATGACGATGGCGATGCCAAGGGCGGCCACGGTGCCGATCTTCAGATAGCAGCTAAGATAATCCCGCGGCGCGAGCAGCAGCCACACCGGAAGCGCGGAGGCGATGATGCCGTAGGCGCAAATGCCGAGCGCGAGCGTGCGGCCATCCAGCGTGAGCCAATGCTCCAGCGCCGTGCCGTGCAGCCATTGGCCCGCATAGACGGAAAAAAGCAGCGCCAGGACGCCGAGAAAGCTGACCAGGCCGATGCGGCCCCGGCGCATCGCGAGCCCCATGGCAAGGGCGATCGGCATGGAGGCCAGGATGGTCGAGAGGCCCCATGGGCTTTCCGCCAATGCCTTCACCACCACAAGGCCGAGCACCGCGATCAGGATCACGAGAATGGCCGTGGTGCCGAGCAGCGCGATCAATCCCGCAAATGGTCCCACTTCGTCCCGCATCATCTGGCCGAGCGAACGCCCGCCGCGCCGGACGGAACAGAAGAGAATGAGGCAATCGTGCACGGCGCCCCCGAGCGTCGCGCCGATCAGCATCCAGAGCAGGCCCGGCATGAAACCGAATTGCGCCGCAAGCACGGGCCCCACCAGCGGACCCGGTCCCGCGATGGCTGCGAAGTGATGGCCAAAGACCACCCAGCGATTGGTCGGCTCAAAGTCGTGCCCATCCCGCCGCACCACAGCCGGCGTCGCCCGCATTTCATCCAGCGTCAGCACCTTTGCCGCGAGCCACGAGGAGTGAAACCGCCACGCAATGAGGAAGACGCAAACTGAAGCGATCACCACCCAGAGGGCGCTAACCGGCTCGCCGCGCGACAGGGCCAGCACGGCCAGGCTCCCCGCGGCGGCGATTGCCACCAGGACCCACATGAATACGGCGAGCGGCGAAGGGCGGGGTTTCATGATTCCAAAAACGCGGATGGTGCCCCAGGAGATGGCCCGCGTAAAGGCGCGATGCGGGCGCCGCCCCGTTTAGCCGGCGGTCGATGGGATTGCGGGGTTGTCCCCCGGGCGGTGCCGATGGCCGCCAGTCCGCGAGCGGGACGCCGGGTTACCGTCACACGCCCAAGCACCTATAGCGCGATGGCGACGGCAACCGGCTTGGCGGGCGAGGGAGCGGGGGTGGCGCTGGGCGAGGGGGATGGCGGCGGTATCGCCGGGATTGGCTTTCGCGCCAGTTTTTCCTTGAGCTTTGCGATTTCCGCATCGCGCACTTTTTCGGGCGTTCTTTCCGTAATGATGCCGCGCATGTGCGAGCTGGGATCCAGGCTATAGAATGGGTCGGAGCGCAGCTTCAGGAACAATTCATTATACGCCATGTCGCATACCCGCCGGGGATGCGGGCCGTGCGCTTCAAAGAGCACCGGCCGCTTGTCGGCCAGACAGCCTTCCAGCGTTTTCAAAACTTCCTCGCCGCTGCAATGGCGCAGCGCCACCAGCAGTTTGCCCTTTGCCGTCGGCCGGTCGGTTTTCGCAATCCGGGCCAGCACCGCGGCGCAGCTTTCCGGGCTCAGCGATTCGATGAGGCTGTTGTAAACGGTTGCTTCCATCCCGGTATGGGCGGCGAGGATGTGGTCCACCACCGATTCCGCGACGATCTTTCGGTCGAGGTGATCCAGGAAGTCGAGAATCGTCGCCCGCTGGTCCGGCGTCTTCGCGGCGGCATATTGGTCCAGCGCCATTTGCACCTGCTGCTGCCGGTCCGCCGCCGATTGCGCAGACGCGCCCGCCTGGGCCGCACCGGCCAGGATGATGGCCGGCAACATCCGGCCCCAGATCCACAGAGTTTTCGCTCTCACGTCCCCGACCCTCAATCGGAGAGCCCATCCCGGTCAATAGATTTTCCTGCGTCTTTACTCGGAGCACTCGATCCGCTATAACTTCGCCTCAAGGAAATTTCGGCGACTCTCCCTCGCGTTCGATTTTTCGAGCATTCCTATGACGCGAGGCAATTATCGACATACCAAGATCGTGGCGACGCTGGGTCCGGCAACGGAAAGCCCGGAGCAACTGGAAAAACTCATCCTCGCCGGCGTGGATGTCATCCGGCTGAACATGGCCCATGCCACGGAAGAGTGGGTCACTGAGCGGGTGGCGAGGATTCGCACGGTATCCGCGCGGGTGCTGCGGCACGTGGCGATCATGATGGATGTGAAGGGGCCCGAGATTCGCACCGCGGCCATCCCGGAGGCGATCGACCTTGCGGCGGGAGAAATGTTCGCCTTTTTCACCCAGCAGCCCACCGACGGGGTGCGCGGCGTGGCGGTCAATTACGCCGGCCTGGCCACGGACGTGCGGATCGGAGCGGTCATGCTGGTGGATAGCGGACTGATCCGGTTTGAGGTAGTGGCCAAGGACGAGGCGACCGTGCATTGCCGGGTGCTGACGCCCGGGCGCCTTGGGTCGCGGCGGCATATCAATCTGCCTGGCGTGGATGTGAATCTTCCGGCGCTCACGGAGAAGGATCGGCGCGATATTCGCTCGGGTGTGGCGGCGGGTGTCGATTTCTTCGCCCTTTCGTTTGTCCGGAAAGGGGAGGATGTGGTGGAACTGAAGAATTTTCTCAGGGAGCTGAAGTCCGCCGCGCGGATCGTGGCAAAGATCGAGGATCAGGCGGGCGTGCGGAATCTGGAGGACATTGTGCGCGAGGCCGATTCCCTCATGGTGGCGCGGGGAGACCTGGGCATCGAAATCGACTACCACCGCCTGCCGCAGGTGCAGACCCAGATCGTCGAGGCCTGCCTTGCGCACGGGAAACCGGTCATCGTGGCCACGCACTTGCTGGAATCGATGATCTCCGCCCCAATGCCCACGCGTGCGGAAATCTCGGACATCGCGAACGCAGTGCGCGAGAGAGCGGACGCCGTCATGCTCTCCGGCGAAACCACGACCGGTCTCTATCCGCTGGAGTGCGTGGAAGTGATGAAAAGCATCATCTCAAGCACGGAACCCTACGAGAAGCGGGTGCTCAACGAAGGCATCCAGCTCGAGGAGCCGAAAGCGAAGATGCTCCGTTCCGCGACGGTCCTCGCGCAGCAGCTCGAGCGCTCGGGCATTGTGGTATTCACCCGCAGCGGATTCCTGGGATACACGCTGGGCGCGTTGCGTCCCAAGGGAATCCCGATTTACGCATTCACCGATCAGGAGCCGATTTTCCGGCATCTCCTGCTCCCATGGGGCGTCGAGCCATTCCTGATGAAATTCAGCGAGGACCCGGAGGAGACAATCCAGAACGCGATTGCCTACCTCAAGCGGCGCGAATGGGTTTCCACCGGGGCGTGGCTGGTGGTCATCACCAATGTCCTTGCCGGAAAGCGGATCATCGATACGACCCAGCTTCGGCAAGTGGAGTGACCGGTATCAGTTCGATATTTGCAGGCGCAGGAAGCGTGCGGAGCCGGAGGTTTCCGGTATGGAATCGTATGCCTGAACGTTGATCAGCGGAGCGCTGCCGGATTCCAATACGTTGCCCGGCGGGGACCATGCGCCGCCGCTGTAGGTGCAGACCGGCGTCCAGTTCACCATGTCGCTGCTGCCTTCGACAATGTAGGTCAGATCCGTGGCGGCGGCGTTGCGGGTGAAGTTGAGCGTCAGATAGCCGGCGCCGGAGAGCGTCGCCATCGCCGGTGTGGGAAGCGCGTTCGTCTGGGCGGCGGAAGGGTTCATGCCCAGGCCGTAGGCCATCAGGTTGGTGATGCCCGCGTTGTTATTGACGGCGAGATCGCCCGCGATCGAGAGGGTGTTTGCGCCCGCGCCAAAGTTGGCCAGCTTCCAATCATTTTCCGGCGTGTCATGGATGGTCACCGTGGCGCCGCCGCCGGACACCGTGTAATTCTCGTCCGGAAGAATCGACACCGTCACCGTCTGGTCGCCGATCGCGCCGTTCTGCGCAAGCGGGATCAGATCGAGCGTGAAGCTCGAACTTCCCGCCGGAATCGCCACCGGCCCGGAGAATAGCTGGTAAAGACTGCCATTTGTGGCCGTGCCGGAGATGGAGTACTGCACCGTGACATTGGATGTGCCGTTTTGGGAAATCGTAAAGCTGCCGGGCGTGAGCCCTTGCACATACGCGTTGGGAGTGGACGCGGAGACGGCGACGGCGGGCTGCGGCGGGGTCGTGAAAGACTGGATGCCGCCGTATGCGGTGCCGCTGGAGGTAATCGCGTCCGCGCGGTAATAATAAGTGGCCTGCGGCGAGAGACCGCCCACAGGGCTGGTCACGGCATCGAAGGTGACTCCCGCGCCGGCCAGGGTTGCGCCCGCGACCACGCTGGCTCCCGTCAGCGCGGGGCTGGAACCGAACTCGAACACCACCGTGGTGGCAACGCCGTTCGGATTCACCTCCGCGTTCAAGTTGCCGGAGGCGGCCATCACGTGGCTGGCTGGCTCCGTGGCCGGCAGCGGGCCGCTCTGCGGAGCAGGGATGCCCGGCGATCCCAAGCCAAACGCGCTGTTGTGATCCAGCACGGCCCAGACCCGGTTGTTGATGGTATCGACTCCGTAATAACCGAGATGAAAATCGGTCGAGGGATCATACGCGGCAAAGAATTCCGTCGGATTATTTGGCTCCCCTGGCAAATCCGTATTTGCGAAAACGGCGTTCTCGAAAAACCCGCCGTCGGAGGAAGCGACGTAAAGATTTCGCTCATCGCCCACGGAAGCCAAAGCCACGGCCTCATTGTAATCGAGCTGGATCACGTATTTGTCCATCCCGGTGCCTTGCAAGTCCAGCACGGGTCCGCTGATGCCTCCCACGGATACGCCGGTTCCGGACCTGTTGATGGTCATGGTTACCGTGGTATCCTGGCTGGCGGTGCCGTCGATGATCGTTGCCGCGGTGACGGCGCTATTGGATGCGGTGGTGATGAGGCCGTCGTAATAACCGCCTGCGGGAACATCGATGCCTCCCGCGGGGACCGTTTGCAACGGCTGGGAGGCGCCCGTTGCCACCGTGGAGGTGACCAGCACCAT
>DATAXI010000189.1:0-6922 GCA_036266845.1 Chthoniobacteraceae bacterium
GTGCCACGATGCTGTCCGGGTAGTGTATGAAAAGACCCGCGGCTGCCGTGACCGGTTGGTTTTCGGCATTATAATGGCACTCGAACCGGTTGAGATTCGAGCCCGCGTCCAGTGAGATATCCTTTACCTCGGAAACCTGGACTCCGTTCGCATTCCACGGCGCATAGGTCAGCTCAAATGCGACCCGGATCGGTCCGTTTGCCAGCAGCTTCCAACTCGCGTAGCATCGCGACGGCCATAACTTGCCGGCCGACCAGACTGCGGAGCCGCCGCAGCCACGGCTTGATCCGGTCCCATAATTGTCCGCCGAGTAACCGTCATCATTGTGATAGCTCAAGCGCGGATCCTTGGGATCGCTATAGTAGCTCTTGCGGTTGTACATGCGGTTGACGACCAGCGTCCGCACGTGCTTGCACCAGACATCCACGCCGCTGCCAGTCTTGTCGCCATCCTGCTTTTGCAGCGCCGGTCCATACATCCGGTAGGCGATTCGGTCGCTCTCCCAGGCGAAATCGTCCAGGCGCTCCGGTACATATCGTCCGAAGACCTTCGATGGATATTGCGCCGGCGTCCCCGGCGTTACGGTAAATTCCTTGACCTCCTTGGGAGCGAAGTTCGCCTGAAAAATCACGTCGCCGTTACCCAGCATTTGCGAGACGATTTCCTTTCCCGCCGCGTCGCGAACAATAAAAGGACCGGTGCTTTTCAGCCTGACATCGATCGTTTCGTCAGGACGTGCCGCGTTCAGATCATTAGTCACGGTCACGCGGGCCTGCGTCAATGATGCCTCTTCACCTGGCCGGAGGTTGAACTGCTTTTCAACCGTACCCATGCGCAGTACTCCGCTTGCCGGGTTTTTCCCGCCGTTATGGATGCGGGTTTCGTTTCCCGCGGAATCCACAAAAATATCTCCCGGCTGGTCGAGCTTCACATCCATATCCGCATCCTTCCACTCCGTCCCGGCGAGCATGACGAGCTTCTCGCCCTTTGGAAGATGCGACGCGCAACCGAGCGTCCCCTGGAGCGTGGCGCCGCATGCTTTCAACGATCCGGATTCCGGGAGGCTCAGCACCACGTCTTTGCCGTCCGCATCCGTCACCTCGGCGGCCGCGCCTTTTCCATCGCCCGCCATGAGCGGGAAACTCACCGCGCTTACCGCTGCATTCCCGGATGGCGCGGCCACTGCGCCGAAGATTGTGGCATTGGTTGTGCGCCTGCGGAGGAGCATCGGCATCGGCTTGTCCAGGCTGTCCGGCAATCCCGGTCCATTTGCGAGATAGAGTTTCTCGCTAGGATCCGGCGAAAGCCAGATGCCCAGCGTCGCTCCATTCTCCTGCGTCAACGTCCCGTGGAGGCCTTTTGGCGCGCTCACCGTGCGCACGTCCCGGATTAATTCATACCCGTTGCTGCCCGTAGCCGGTGCAAGCGCGTCCTTGCAAGGTTGCGTCCCAGCGTCCGGCGCAAATTTTCCATTCATGTGCAGGGCCAGATCCACCTGATTAGTTGCCGATATAACCGAGTTGGGCGCCACACGATAGAAATCGATCACAGCGTGCGGCGTCATAACCACCGTGCGGCGCAATGTCAATGCCGTCATGGCGGCGGATTGCTTTCCTCTCTTGTCGATTTGTGTCGAGGCCGCCGAGGCTTGCGCCGCACCCATGCCGTTCCACGAGATGCCGAGTTCCATCTCCTTTCCAAGCTTGGTCATGGACTGGCTTCGCTCATTCAACGTCACGGTATTCGCCCCAATGGTCTGGCTGAACCATTGGCGGTAAAGGGGAAGCCCGTACGAGCACGACGCCGTACCCGGCAACGCCTCGGAGCCGTTGGCGTACAGGATCAGGTTCAGCGCATCCGGGTGATGATGGCCGGTGCCGGGTTCCCGGTTCATGTCATCCTTTAGCAGCACGTTCCAGTCGCTGCGCGGCGTCCGCAGGATCGATAGGCCGGAGTAAGTCAAGAACTTCGACTTATCGTGTTCCAATCCGCGATCCGGCAGCGCCCGCCCAAAGAGGAGCGCAAACCGGTTGGCGCGCGTCAGAGGCGTCCCACCCTCCTCCTGTCGCGCAGCATAAATATCGTGCAGCAATTCGCCATACTTCGGATCGTTGAACCAATGCTGGGAGAGCTCATAAATATTCGCCCAATCCTGGCTCGCCAGCGTCCCTCCGCCGCCATCATTCAGCCGTGGGAGTTCGAGATTTGGCAGGCAAATCGAAATCGGCAGATCGAACATTTTATGAAATAGCGTCAGCTTATCGATATCGATTCCCACCCGCTGTGCCGCCAGCATCATTCGAGTGATCGCCTTGAAGGGATACAGTTGATAGCCGGGACTCAACTCACTCGTCCACCCGTCGTCATTCACGTAACCGCCCCGCAGCATGCTCAGGATTCCCTGGTTCGGCTGGTTAAGTCCGATGGACACCAGTTTCTCATCGCCCATCTCCACTCCCACCACCACGCAGGCGCATGCGTGCCACATCCACCAGTTGCCACCGGATGGGTGCAGCACCATGATGCGGTAGAGATAATCCTGCGCACGTTTCCAGAGCTTTCCATCAATGGTTTGCCGGTCCGCCTTGCTCAGCGCTCCGCTCCCCAGCAGTGTGTCGTAACTGAATGCCAGATTACTCAGGAGATCGCATTCCTCGATGGATTGACTCGTCGCGATCCCCGCGATGGGCTCTGCCCGATCCCCGAAATTGGTCATTTCCCGGTCATGCCGGCGATACTTGGAATACTTTTCCGCTATATCGAGAAAGTTCTTTCGCAGCGCCTCTGCGTACTTGCGGTTGCCGGTGAGCAGCCACGCCGTCGAGAGTTTCTGTTGCTCGTCCGCGGTGCGTTGCATCGCGATCGCGTTCCACGCCTGGTCAAACTTGATGCCCCGGTAATAGGCCTTTTCCGCCGGGCACCAATGTTCGTGCGGCTTCTTCGGATCGAAGAGTAACTTCGCACCGGTGACCGGGCTGACAAGGCCGCCTCCCCAGCCCGCTTCTCCATTCGGAAACGGGAGCGGATCGGCAACAATCCCATCCGCATCCTTGAGGAATGCCGCGAGCGCTTCCTTCGCCCACGGCTCATTGGCCACTTTCTTTTGCGCCGCCGCCCTTTCCTCCGCACTCAGCAGCATGAATGGCCGCGCCGGCAGCGTAAAGTTTACCGGAATATCCACCGGAATGCCGGGATTGACCGGCGCTTCAGTCGCGGCGTACAGGGAACTTGCACAGATGAGAGTGAGGGATAAGCAGATATTCTTCATTTGGATTGCAATGGAACAGGAATTTCGCCGATGAGATTGACCGCCGTATTGAAATCGCCGGTGTAATAAGCACGGACATAATTCGCGAGCAGTTGCTGGCTGTGCGCATCGCCCGCCGCGAGCAGTCGCCGGCGCAATGCCCGAAAGACTTCCTCCTTGATCCAATAGGCATTCTGGTACCGCTGCATCATCGAGGAGGCCTGCGCCAGCGTATCCAGATCCGGGCTTGTCAGGTCCCGCTTCCACGCGGCGTGATATACCGCGAGCGCTTCTTCCCAGGACTGCTGAGCCATCCCGTTGAATACCTCATGCATTCCCTTCCAGCCCAGCTTTGCAGGGTCGATCAGTTTCGCCTTCTCCGCCGTATTGCCGTTTTTGTCTTTGTAATCCAGCAGGCACACCTTGAAATCGATGTGGCGCGATCCCGTGTAATCGTACTCGATCGTGTCAATGAAACCGTCGCCGGTCGTATCCGTGTATTTCACCACCTCGCCCACTTTCGGCGCGGGCGGATGGTGCGTCGGTTCGCCCTTTCCGCCATTGTACTCAGCGTTTCTGTCCACAGTCCACGCGCCCCATTTCGCGCCGTAGAGATGGAACTTCCGGTCAAATGGTCCGATGTATAGCTTGCCTCCGCCCGTTCCCGTCAGGTCAAATTCTCCGCGATCTCCCAGCGTATCCGCCTGGAAGTTTGCGCACAGCCCCGGCGTCCGCCCCGCGGGATCGCCCTGGTGGGCCGTGGAGTAGATATCCACCGGCGGCCCGTTATTTCTCAGGTTGGTTGTCGGGTACATCAGTTCCTCCCGCTCCCAGCGGTGATTGTCACCATCCTCGTCAAAGGTGAAGTAAATGGATTTCCACTTTGTATCGAAAAAGGTCTGGTAGCCCTTGTCCCGATCCATGTAGATCAGATCCTTCACCCGCCGCCACTCATTGTGCTGGAAGCAAGGGTCGAACTTTGGATCGCCCGCAAAGTGGGGGAGGGGATGTTTCATGCCGCTGATATCCACGGTCGTACCGGAGCCGCGCAAGGTCATGTCATAAGACGTCTCGTCGCCCTTTCCCGCATTCCCGTCGATGTCATAACTCAGATACGCCTCCGATACCCGCTCCGGGACATTCACCCGGTCTCCCACTCGGTGCCACGGGACGCACCAGCGCATCACCATGTTGGAGACTCCATTGCCTGTCTCATCGTAAAATGAAAATGGATCCTCCCAGCCTATGCTCGGATTGCTCAGCATGTAGGAGGGCTCATGGATTTTTATAAAATCATCGTTTCCATGATAGTTCGGCAGCCAGTCGCACATGCCCGTGAATGCCCAGCAATCGAATTGAAACTTCGACCAATCCACCCAGCCGAAGACGCCGTGCCGGTCATGATTGATGAAAACCATCCATACCGGCGCGCCTTTTTGCTGCGACGGCGTCGGCCCCCATTCCTTGGGATTTACCGTGATCGCCCACACGTCCGGTATTCCGCTTCCGGTTGTGTCGCACCATTTCACATTCATATCCGATGGTCCGTCATAGGTTCCGTCTCCATCCATATCCACTTGCAGGACGTCTCCAGTCAGATCCCCGCGCACATCGTCCGGGCGCATTTTTCCGCTCTCATCCAGCCAGCGGACCCGCTTCCCGTTCCACCACCGCTCAATAATATCCGGCTTATTGCCGCCGCCGATAGTCAGGTGCAGCACCTCTCCGTCGGGCGTCTTCGAGTGCAGTTGTGTCCGGTGCCAGTCGATATCAGCCGCCCGCGCGGGAATCATCGGCGCCAGCAGGCAGAGCGGCAGCAGCCACTTCACGCTCCGTGTTCCAAACGTTAATTTATGGAGGAAGATGGGCGATTTCACAAAGATACCCCTGGTTTTCGGACTTTATGGCGGTGGTTCACTCTATCGTCCCATCCAGCCGCCATCCACGGTCAGAATGGTGCCGGTAACGTAATCGGATGCTGCGGACGCGAGAAAGACCGTCGCCCCTTTGAGATCGCCTGCCTCGCCCCAGCGTCCTGCGGGGATGCGCGCAAGGATCGCCTCGCTGCGCCCGGCATCGCCGCGGAGCGCCTCGGTATTGTCGGTGGCGATGTACCCAGGCGCGATCCCATTTACCTGGATGCCGGCGCTTGCCCATTCATTTGAGAAAGCCATCACAAGTTGCCCGATTGCGCCCTTGCTCGCCGCATAACCAGGCACCGTGATTCCACCCTGGAAAGTCAGCAGCGATGCCGTAAAGAGTACCTTCCCGCGTTTCCGCTCCAGCATTCCTTTTCCCAGCTCGCGTGACAAAATAAACGGCGCACTCAGGTTGATTTCCAGCACCTCGTCCCACCATTCGTCCGGATGCTCCGCCGCGGGCTTGCGCCGGATCACGCCCGCATTATTGATCAGGATATCGACCACCGGATGCTCCATTCGGATGCGCTGGATAAATTCATAAAGCGACGCCCTGTCTCCAAAGTCACACGCGTAGGGCGTAAAGTTTCGCCCCGCTGCCACAATCTCCTTTTCCACCGCGGAGCCCTCCGCTTCCAGCGTCGCGCTCACCCCAATCACGTCCGCTCCCGCCTCGGCCAGTGCCACCGCCATCGCCCGCCCAATGCCGCGCTTGCACCCCGTCACCAGAGCCGTCTTTCCATCCAGGCGGAATAAGTCGAGAACGCCCATGGCACACATCAACGCAGTTCCGCCACCGATGCGGCGTCCATGTCTTCAAACGTCTGGTTTTCCCCGCCCATCCCCCAGCAGAACGAATAGCGCGCTGTCCCTGCGCCGGCGTGGATCGACCATGCCGGCGAGATCACCGCCTCACGATTGCCCAGCAGCAGATGTCGCGTCTCCCGCGGCGACCCCATGAAATGGAATACCCGCGCCTCCTCCGCCATATTGAAGTAGAGATAGATTTCCGACCTCCGCTCGTGCGTGTGCGGCGGCATCGTATTCCACGCGCTCCCTTCCTCCAGTACCGTGAATCCCATCACCAGTTGGCAGCTCCGGATTCCGCGCGGATGGATATATTTGTAAATCGTCCGCCGGTTGCACAGCGCCGTTTCCCCCAGCGGCACAGCCTCCGCATCCGCCTTCCGCGCATGCGCGGTCGGATAGGCCGCGTGCGCCGGATAACTCAAAAGGTAAAACGCCGCCGGCTCCGCCGCCGAAACGCTCTCAAACCGGATATCCCGCGTCCCGCGCCCCAAGTATAACCCATCCAGCGGCGCCATCGCATACACACTTTCGTCCACAGTGACCCGCCCTGCGCCGCCGATATTCAGAATTCCCAATTCCCGCCGCTCCAAAAAATACTCCGCCCGCAGTTCTGGAGCCGGCCCCAGTGTGAGCGGCGCGCTGGCTGGCATTGCCGATCCCACAATCGCCCGGTCCACGTCCGTCAGTGTTAATTGGATCGCTCCCGGTAAAAATAGATCCGGAAGCAGAAAATGCGCGCGCATTTCCTCTGTCGTCATGCGCTGGTATCGGATTGAATCCGCGACGGAAATTCTATCGAGTTTCATAGCAGCCTGTTGAAATAGCCCTGCTTTTTAGTCGTCGGTCATTTGAAGGGGCGGACCGGGACAGAAGAGCCGATGGGCTGAGGAAAGGCGACTGGATGACGGGCACGAGGACAAAAAGCGCGAAAAAGGCAGGTAGTTCT
>DATAXI010000196.1:0-25753 GCA_036266845.1 Chthoniobacteraceae bacterium
CACGAGGCGGGTCCACGAGGCGGGTCCACGAGGCGGGTCCACGAGGCGGGTCCACGAGGCGGGTCCACGAGGCGGTGAACGAGGCGGTGAACGAGGCACGGGCTGGCAGGATGGGGAACTTAGCGGGGTTGAAAGCTCACGCTCCGTGGAACATTACCTTTCAATATTGGGAAAGGCCCAAGGACAGCGTGAAATGCTTAATCGAAAAATCGCGAGGCGGGATGCTGGTTAGCTTTAACGTATGGGAAACCTGCTGAGCACAGGTGAAATTCTCTAATCGAAACCCGCGAGGCGGGTTCCCTGAGTCTCGAACCCGAATGGGTTCGAATATCCGTAGCCGGGGGTTGAGCCCTTCGTCATCGAAGGGAGATACCCCCGGATCGGACAAAAAAACGGCAGCATGCCGGAGGCATGCCATAGCTTTTCCGACACCTATCGGTGAACGCGTCTTTGGGCGATTACTCTCACTCCATAAACCAGAGCTTCCGCGATAAAATAGAGCGAGAGCGTCTGTGCGAGGACCGTGTAGATAAGCTGGATACGCACATAGCGTGTAACTTCCAGCGAATGCACGACCGCGATGGTGAAGCAATTGCCAAAGTTATAGGAATAAACCAGCCAAAGGCCGATCACCACCCACCGCAAATGCTTCCGCAACGCGCAGGAAATCAACACCAGCGGACTAATGATCGCGACCCAAAGTAAATCCATGTAATGCGCGGAAAACAGCCGCGTCCACTCGGTAAGCCGCTTGATCTGGTCAAACGACGCCCCCTTTGCGGCCAGCGCATTGCATTCCTGAAAATAAGGCTGCAACGGCGCATATCCTGCGCCGATCTGCGCCCGCTTGGTGATCAATTCCTCGTTGCGCGCATACTCATCGGCGACCTTCAGCGATTGTCCCAGCCGATAAGCCGGGTTCTTGGGGCCATAGAACAGGCGCATCTGTCCGATGATCTTTTTCCACATGGCCCCCGGCTGCTTTGTTAACACCCGCTCGTAGTAATAGTAATAAAACCGATTCGTCTGCGCCGGATCCCAGCCCGTCATTTTCGCAAACTCCGGGCAAAAGGTGTTATACATCAAATAGTCGGGGTTATACCCCAGCGAATCGAACGCCTTCGGCGTCGTTACCGTCGCCGCTTTTTTGAGATCGGCGGCGAGTAAGTCATGCGCGGATTGCAGGATCTGGCGCGGGTAAGGCGTGGGATCGTTGGCGGCAAGATCGTGCTCCATTTGCTCCAGAATCATCGAGGCGTGCACGGAGAATAGCGTCTCCGGAAGAAACTCCGTTCCCCAGATGTCGCCGCGCTTGAGGATATGCTCCGGGAGAAAGAGCAGCAGGGAGGCGGGAATAACCGCCGCGGCGAGAAGAATCCCTTTTTGCCGCAGCGCCTGGCCGGGGAGCAGGAGCGATAACCAGACCGGCGCGGTCGTCAGCGGGAGCGCCAGTCCAAAGCTTGGTTTCATCAGGTAAATCAGATACGCGATGAAGATATTCAAGCCGCCCAGCCAGAGTGCGGAACGATTCTTCCGGACAAACCGCGCATCGAGAAAGAGCAGGCTGATATAGAGATTCAAAATGGTAAGAAACGGGAAGATCGCCTCCGGCCTGATCTCCTGCTCGAAATGAATCGCCGTTGCCGAGCCAAGAAAGATCGCCGCCGGTCCGACGCCGATAAATCGCGATATCTCACGCGGAATGCCGCCGGGCGGGACCAGTTTCAACAGCGCATTCCAGGCGAGCAAAAGCAATACGCCCGCGCCAGCCCCAAGCACGTGCTGGATGACTGAAATTGCGCGAAAATCCCCAAAGCATTTCAGGATCAGATAGACGAGCCAGGGGTAAGGAAAGCTGCGCCCATCCATGTGGATAAATCCATGGCCGGTGAGCGCCGACATCGCCGGCCCGAGGTACCCGCGGATATCCGGGTCCACAATTGGCGCCTGCGGCACCTGGAATCGTTTGTAAACGCCCCATGCCACGGTCACCAATGCGAGGATGAGATAACCCGCCGTGGCGGCGTAAGTCAGCAGGCGCTGGAGATTTTTCTGATTCATGATTTCCGCCGGAAGAATGGAACAATGAGCGTATCGAAGAGATTGAAGATATAGAGCAGGCAAAACGGCTCGAAGACAAAACGATACCGGGAATTCATCACGCCGGTAAGCATCACCACCATGAAGAGAAACCCCATGGTCATTACCCATGCAACATGCAGCCGCACCAATGGCCCGGGCCGGCAGATGCTCGCAACCATTCCCACGCCCGCCAGGATGAAGAAGAGCGGCACCCCGGGAACGGAGCGGTCGCCGTAACGCTGCGGGTCAATGGCCGCGCCCGTCGTCATCCCGTTCCAGGCCTTTTGCAATCCCTGAAAGAGATTGCCGCGTCCCAGCGGCGGATACTCCTGCCGCACGAAATCCCGCACGTCTCCCTTCACGCGGGCGAACAACTCCGTCTTCTTATCCGCTGCCTTTTCGTTTTTCAGCGCCTTGGCGACATCCGGCAGCCGTGTCAGCCGCGGTCCCACCAGGCGCGGCATCAGCCGCACCATCCAATCTTTGTAAGTGGTCGATTCCAGTTGTTTCTGCTGCATCCAGATTTTCCCGAAATCGCCACTGGGCGGAAACTCCGTTGCCACCAGGAATTTATTCAGCGCGATCACCGGCAGCATAAGGGGCTTGTTCAGAGCCGCCTCGACCGCCAGCCGCTGGCAAAATGCGCCATACGCCGGGCGCTTCTCGCCCTTGGACTTGAGATAGCCGTTCACGATTGGCGTGATCTCCTTTTCCGCCGTCGTGAGCTGGTAGGGCACCAGCGGCCCCAATGCGATGCGCTCCTGGCGCAGCGGATTGATGAGCGGGCCGAAATCCGGCGCGCTCTTCGGCGTCTCCGGCGCCAGCGGCAGCACCGTGGCGTAGAGGAGCACGCCCGCCTGGGTATTGCGGGAGCTCATCCAGGTGAGCAGGCAAAAGAGAACGCAGATCCCGCAGTACATCAGCCGCCGGCGCCATGCGCCCCAGCGGATCAGCAGCACCAGCAGCAGGCAGAAGCAGACATACAGCTTTCCTTCCGGACGCGAGCCCGCCGTCAGCAGCAGCGCCGCCAGCATCATGGCAAATCGCCACGGCGTGGGCCGCAGCAGGAAGACTGTCCCCGCAAGCAGCAGCGCCGTCACGCACCAGAGGTACTGGAACTCCGAGATCAGCGTATGCTCATACCAGAGCATCGCGGGGTTCAGCGTGGCCAGGAGTGTTGCCGGGATGATCCACGCCTTCCAGAGCTTCGTCCAGAGCCGCACCAGTTCCCCGATCATCAACGTGAAAATCAAGCCGAAGAGATGCTGCGCCCACGGGATGACCAGCAGAGTCGGGATGCGCGCCAGCAGCGGCAGGGCAAAGAGGATCGGGGCCAGGAAGGCCTTCTTCCCATGAAGGACAAAGTGATGCCGCCGCAGGAGTTGGTCCGCTGTGATGAGGAAATCCGCCGAGTCCGGATGCACATACCCGTAAGGGTAATGCCACAGGATCCACCCTCGCACCGCCGCCCCCGCCAGCAGCGCCGGCAGGCACCAGAGGAGCAATTCCCGGAACCGGGCATGAAAAATAGTCCCACGGATGGCGGCGGGAATCCCAGTCAGCGAAACAGAAGCGGGCATGGAACCCGAAGGATTTACGGCAACACCGGGCGGGAGAAAAGATTCTTCATGCCTGTGCCGCGCCTGGGATTGGGCAGGGGCGGGTCAGGTGGAAGAGAAGGGCGACCACCAGAACCGTCGCGCTTAGCTCGCAAACGCCGGTCCAGCCGCCGCTGTGCCAGGCGACGGCGCCCAGGTAGGAGCCGCTCGCGCCGCCCAGGAAGTAGGTGACCATATAGACCATGTTCAGGCGGCTGCGGGCCTTGGGATCGATATTGTAGATGCGGGTCTGGTTGGCCACATGGCCGGACTGGACGCCCAGGTCCATCATGATCACGCCCAGGATGAGACCGGCAAGATTGTGACCGAGCAGGCCCAGGACCAGAAAGGAGCACAGGGTAATCAGGATCGCGAGGCCGATGGTCCAGCGGGGGCCGTGGCGTTGCGTGAGATGGCCCACGAAGGGCGCGCCCAACGCGCCGGCCGCGCCGGCGATTCCAAACGTGCCGGCAGTCGCGCTGCCATAGTGGTACGGGGGCGTTTGCAGGAAAAAGATGAGCGTGGTCCAGAAGGCGCTGAAGGTGAAGAAGAGCATCGCGCCCAGCAGCGCCGCCTGCCGCAGGGTGGAATGCCGGCGCACCAGGGCGCCTGCCGAATGCATGAGTTGCGGCCAGCTCATCGCCAGCTCCGGCGGGCTGGATGGCAGGCCGAAACGCACCACCACCGCCTGCACCGCCATGAGCGCCGCCGCCGCCCAGAAGACGGCGCGCCAGCCGATCAAAGCCCCCAGGTTGCCCGAGAAGGTCCGCGCCAGCAGCACGCCCAGCAGCAGCCCGCCCAGAACGGTGCCCACCGAGCGCCCCCGCTGCTCCGGCGAGGCCAGATGCGCCGCAAATGGCACCACCACGTGCACGCACGAGGCCGCCATGCCAACCGCAAAACCCGCCGCCGCCAGCCAGACCGGATTCGGCGCGGCGGCAAAGAGAATCAGCGCAACCGCGCAGCCCAGCAGCAGCGTGCAGATCAGGCCCCGCCGCTCCAGCACATCCCCCAGCGGCACAAAGAAGAACATCCCCGTCGCCGCACCGGCCTGCATGATCATCGCGACCGCTCCCGCGCGGGGCACCGAGAGGCTAAACGCGTGGGCAATCGCCGCAAGCAGCGGCTGCGCATAATAGATGTTGGCCACCACCGTACCCGTGGTCAGCGCGAGCAGGAATGTGGTGCGGCGGGTCAGCATGGGAAGCCGGCCATCATCTCCGGCGCCGGCCCGAAGGCCAGTGCTCTTTGCGAATGGCGGCGTTGCCTTCCTATTCGGGAACCGGGGCCGCCGGTGGACGCCCGGGCCATAAAAGTCTCTTAATTGCTTGCGCGGGAGGGGCCGGGGACGTTTGCTTTCCGGTTCCGTCAATGAAATCCGTCAGTACCTGCTTTCGCGACGCGCGGTTTGGGGAGTTGCTGCTCTGGTGCCTCCCGGCGCTGCTGGCGGGCGGGGCGCTTCGGCTGCTGATGGAAATCCGGTTGCCGTATGGCTACATCCAGTTCGATTCCGCGGACTTCCTGCTCACCCCCTTCAAGCTGCTCGCGGAGCACCGCTACGTCATCGATTCGAAGAAGGCCTTCCTGACGCCCACCTTCTTCTCCATCCCCTTCCTGCTCCACATCCCGGCGCTGCTTTTCATCCCGATCGCCCAGCACATCATGGGGCTGGTGGAGGTGGTGATCGCCGGCGCGCTCATTCGCATGTGGATGCCGGTTTGGCAATGGATCATCATCCCGGCCACGCTGCTGGTGGCCGTCAGCCCGTGGCAAATCTGGTACGAGCATACCCTCATGGGGGAGGCGAATTATGTCTTCTTCCTCTTCCTGATCGCGTGGCTCGGCAGCCTCTGGACGCGCAAACCCTCGTGGGGACGCTTCGCCTGGTTTGCCGTGGCGCTGTTTTGCATTTGCGGGACACGGGCGGAAGGGAAGATCATGCTGTTGTTCGGCTTTGCGCTCGTCCCGCTGGCGCTCTGGCCGCGTTGGAAGCCGATGCTCATTGGCGCGGTGGCGCTCCTCGCGGTGTATGAGCTGGCCAGCCTGGGCGCCGGCGGCAGCCATGCTTTCTCCCTGCTCTACGCGACGCTCTTTGAGTTTACACCCAATGACATCCAGTCCGTGCCAGGTGTTGCGCCATATGTGCTGCCGCTGCGCGACCAAACCATCCGGGATGCGAGAACCACGCCGAAAGACCTCGTGAAACTGGCCAAGGATATCAATGACCGCGTGGAGAAATTTGTCCGCGAAAAATGGGGCGTGGAAAAGAAGGTGAGGGAACCCATCTCGACCGTCGAGCGCCGCCTCTGTGTGGAAATTCTGGAGCGGCGCCCGCTGGAGGTCTTCGTGACGCCGTTCAAGAAATTCCAGCTCGCTTCCGACGGATGGCCCAGCGGAGCCGATTTCGGCTGCCATGAGCTGCGCGAGAAACAGGCGAAGGCCGTGGACCGGCTGCACGACGAGGTGAACGTGCTTGGCGTCGGTTTGACCGGGCGGCCGCTTAATCAGGCGGGGTTGCAGCAATTCATCGTGGATCATTACGATCCGGCTCGGATGGCCTGGTTCAATGATTACGAGAAAACCTGGAGCGCCTGGAGCATCGCCCTGCGCCTGCCGGACCGGCCGGCGCCGGAGCCGCGCTGGGCGCACGACTTTATCAGCGAAATCCCGCACCCGGAGCGGGTGATCCCGGGGGTTCCGCTTTATTTCCTGATCGCGTGGGCCGGGATGCTTGCGGCGATGTGCATTCCCGCGCCGCTCCGCTGGACGCAGGCGGCGTGGCTGCTCGTGATGCTCTTTACCTGGTATGCCGCCACCATGGTGGGCGTCACCAATGCCCGGTTCCGTTTTGCCTATGATCCGGTCTGTTACATCTATGACGTAGCGGCGATAGCCTGGGCCATCCGGGGCGTCCGCTGTCTCGTGCGGAAACGGGGGAAACCATCGCCATGCACTGCGTCGTAGGCTCCGGACCCGCATCCATTGCGGCGGCCATGGCGCTGGTAAAGCGCGGGCTGCGCGTCACCATCCTGGATGGCGGCAAGCGGCTCGAGCCGGAGCGCCAGGCCGTGCTCGACCGGCTCGGCAGCCAGAAGCCCGGGGAGTGGTCCGCCCCCGATCTCGACCGGCTGCGCGGCGACGATCAATCCAGCCGCCACGGCGCCATCCACTCGAAGATGACCTACGGCTCCGAGTATCCATATCAGGATATCGCCGAGCCGCTGGTGCGCGATCCCGATCACCTACCGTTCCATTACTCCATGGCGCGCGGCGGTCTTAGCAACGTGTGGGGCGCGTCGATGCTCCCCGCCCATCAGCGGGATATGGAGGGCTGGCCCATTACCGCCGCGGACCTGGCGGAGCATTACCGCGCGGTGCTTGATTTCATGCCCTCGACGGGCGTGCGCGATGAATTGGAGGAATTGCTGCCGGCATTTGTGGGCGCCGAGCGCCCGCTCAAGCCATCGAGGCAGATCGAGGCGTTGCTGCGGGATCTGCGCGGGAGCAGCGCCGGCATGCGCCGGGCGGGCATCAGCTTTGGCCGGTCGCGCGTGGCGGTGGAGGCGGACCGCTGCGTCTATTGCGGCCTCTGCCTGTACGGCTGCCCGTATTCGCTGATCTACTCCTCCGCGAGCACGCTCGAGCGGATGCTGGCGGAGGGCAGCGTGGAGTATCGCCCCGGCCATGTGGTGGAGCGGCTGGAGACGAACGGCGGCGGCGTTCGCGTCCATGCGCGCGATGCGGCGGGCAATGCGGTGCAATTGGACGCGGAACGCGTTTTTGTGAGCGCCGGCGTGATCCCGAGTGCGTGGCTCGCGCTCAATTCCCTGGGCATCTACGACGAGCCGGTTTCGATGCTCGACAGCCAGTACTTCATCTTCCCGTTCTTTCGCCTCTTCCGCACGCCGGATGTGGACCGCGAGGCGCTGACCTCGCTCGTCCAGGCGTACCTGGAGATCAACGATCCGCGCGTGAGCAGGAACCTCGTGCATGTGGAGGTTTTCAGCTATAGCGACTTCCTCAAGCGCGCACTCATGGCCACGCCGCTGCGCTTCGCGCTGATCAACCGCTGGATGCAATCGCAATTGTTCGACCGCCTGCTGGTGCTGCAATGCTTCCTGCATTCCGACGATTCCTCGCGGCTCACGCTGCGCCTGGAGCGCGATGCGCAAGGCCGCCCGAAGCTGGCGATGGAAGACGACGTGCGGCGCGGCGCGAAGTGGTCGGCAATCAAGACGGGCCTCAAGCTTGCGGCCAACGGCCTGAAGCTGCGCGGCCTGCCTGTGGTGCCCGCGATGCAATTTGCCGAGCCCGGGCGCAGTTATCACTCGGGCGGCACCTTCCCGATGCGCCGCTCGCCGGGCCGGCTGGAAACCGATGTCCTCGGCCAATTGCCCGCCTTGCCCGGCGTCCATTTTGTGGATGCGACCGTTTTCCCGAATATCCCCGCGACGACCATCACCCTCACGGTGATGGCGAACGCCCATCGCATTGCAACCCAGGCCGGCGCATGAATGCGGCGATCACCGGTGCATCCGGCTATGTCGGCGGGGCCATTGCCCAGGGCTTCCGCGCGCATGGCTGGCAGGTTACGGAACTGGGCCGCCGCAGCGAGCGTCGATTCGAGCTGGGTGGCGATCCGCCGCCGGACTGGGCCGGGATCGATGCGCTGGTGCACTGTGCATGGGACTTCAAGCTGACGAGGCGGGAGGAAATCGAACGGGTGAATGTGCGCGGCAGCATCCGGCTGCTGGAGGCCGCACGGGCCGCGGGCGTGACGCGCGGGGTTCTCATTTCATCGCTCAGTTGTTTCGAAGGCTGCCGCTCCATGTACGGCCAGGGGAAATTGGTGGTGGAGCGCGAGGCGCTAAAGCTGGGCTTTGCCGTCGTGCGCCCGGGTCTTGTCTATGGCGACCGGGCCGGCGGGATGATGGGCTCGCTGGAAAAAGCGGTGAAGCTTCCCGTCGTGCCCCTGATTGGCAATGGGTCGCAGCCTCAATATCCGGTGCATGAGGCGGACCTCGCGGAGCTGGTCTTCGCGCTTTGCCAGCGCCCCGCGCCGGCTGCGCCCGTTTCCGCCGCGCACGGCGAGGCGATCCCTTTTCGCGAGCTGCTCCGCCGCGCGGCTGCGCGACGCGGGCGCCGCCCGTTGTTTCTGCCCGTGCCCTGGCCGCTCATTCTGGCAGGCTTGAAGGGCATGGAGGCGTTGGGATTGAATCCTCCCTTCCGCAGCGATAGCCTTACCGGGTTCGTGTTTCAAAACCCGGATCCCGATTTTTCCCTCGCGCACCAGATCACCGCCTTTAGGGCGTTCCCGTGAAAACGTTCCTTTTCTCCGTCGATTTCGAGGAGTTTTATGCCGCGGAGCGCCAGGAAACCTTCCGGCGCACCCCGCTGCCGGCATTGGCCGAGCGCCTCCTCGATTTCCTCCGCCGCGCCGGGATGAAATGCACATTCTTCGTCGTCGGCGAGATCGCCGAGAAATTCCCCGGGGCCGTGCGCGCCATCGCCGCGGAGGGGCATGAGCTGGGCTGCCACACGCACACGCATCTGCCGCTGGATGAGCACACGCCTGAATCGCTGCGGGATGATCTGCGGCGGAATCTCGATGCTGTCCGCGCCTGCGCCTCCGGTCCGGTGACCGGCTTCCGGGCGCCCATACTTTCGCTCACCCGGCGCACCGCCTGGGCGCATGGGGTATTGGCGGAGCTGGGATTCACCTACTCCAGCAGCGTCCTTCCGGCGCGAAGCCCGCTTTACGGCTGGCCGGAGTTCGGCTCCGCACCGCGCGCCTTGGAGGGAATCCTGGAGATACCCGTGACGCTAGCCCGTGTGGGGCCGCTGCTGGCCCCCATTGGCGCGGGGACCTATTTTCGCTGCCTGCCCATGCCGCTGGTGCGCCGCGCCTTTGAGCGCTGCGCCGGGCGAGGGGAGGCGATTGCCGGTTATTTTCACCCGTACGATATCGATACGGCGCAGGAGCGGGTCATGAGCCGGGGCGTCCACGGCAGCCGTCTGATGAACGCCCTGCTTTACATGAACCGGGGCCGGACAATCGAAAGGCTTGAGTCTCTCATCATCCGCGGCTTTAAGATCGTGCCATACAGTGACTTCCTCGCCGGCCATTGATTCCCCGCCCGCCACCCGCCTCAAGGTGGCCGTGGTGCTGCCCTGTTACCGCGTGCGCGACCAGATCGTTGCCGTGGTCGAATCCCTCATCGGGCGCGTCGATTACATCATCGCCGTGGACGACCAATGCCCGGAGCAATCCGGCCAGTGGCTCCGCGACCATTGCGCCCATCCCTCGCTCCGGGTGATCCATCACGAGGAGAACCAGGGCGTCGGCGGCGCGATGATCACCGGTTACCAGGCCGCGCTCGAGACCGATGCCGCGGTCGTGGTGAAAATGGACGGCGATGGACAAATGGATGCGCGCTACCTCCCGCGCCTCATTGCTCCGCTGCTCGCGGGCAAGGCCGATTTCGCAAAAGGCAATCGCTTCTTCGATCTCCGCGCGCTCCGCTCGATGCCCACGGTGCGGCGCATCGGGAATTTTGGCCTCACCCTGCTCACCAAGGCCGCCAGCGGCTTCTGGCATGTCTCGGACCCCACCAACGGCTTTTTCGCCCTGCGGCGCGGCGCGCTTGGCCTCGTGAATTTCCATCTGCTGGACAAGCGCTACTTTTTCGAGATCAGCCTGCTGGTGCAGTTGAACGTGGTGCGCGCCGTCGCGGTGGATGTTCCCATCCCGGCCATTTACGGGGATGAAACCTCCTCGCTCAACCCGATGCGCGTGCTGGTCGATTTTCCCGGGAAGCTGCTGGGCGGTTTCCTGCACCGCATCTGGTGGCGCTATTTCATCTACGATATCAACATCGTCAGCGTATTCCTGGTGGTGGGGATGACTCTCTTTGTCGGCGGCGGCGGCTTTGGGGCGTGGCGCTGGAGCGCGAATGTGGAGGAGCACGTCAACCAGAGCGCAGGCACCGTCGCGCTGGCGATGCTGCCGATGCTGCTCGGCTTCCAGATGCTGTTGCAGGCGATGGTGCTGGATGTCATGGACAAGCCGGAGGAGCCGGTGAGCGAGATCATGAACTATGAAGTATGAAAGGGGGCAGTGCGGCTCCTTTCTATTCTATTGCATCCCGGCGCTGATCGTGGGGATCATCCTGCGGGGGATGCTGACGGCGGGGATGCCGTATGGCTACGTGCAATATGACTCGGCGGAGTATCTGGAGACCCCGTACAAGCTGCTGCACAATTGGAGCTTCTTTGTGGATGGCAAACGCGGGTTCCTGGTGCCGCTGCTCTTCACGATTCCATTTTTGCTGCATCTTCCGGCGCTTATCCTGATTCCCCTGGGACAGCATTTGCTGGGGCTGGCGGCCACGGTGATGAGCGGCGCCATTACGCGGCTCTGGTTCCGCTGGTGGCGCTGGGCCATCGTGCCGGTCACGCTCTTTGTCGCGGCGAATCCGATGATGCTCTGGTACGAGCAGACCATCATGGGCGAATCGGAATTTCTTTTCGCACTCATCTTCCTCGCGCTGGCCGGGACGCTCTGGACGCTGGAGAGGACGCGCGGGCGCTTCATCCTGTTTCTCGTGGCGCTGGTCTGTACAGCGGGGGCGCGTCCTGAGGGACGGCTCTTCTTTGCCTTTGGCCTGCTGCTGGCCGCGCTCAATCTCTGGGGGCAATGGCGGGCGCTGGCCAAATGTACCGGCGCGATGCTGGCAGTGGCGCTGGCGGGCGCCTTGATCGTGCGCCAGAGCACCGCCCCGCAGTTACTCTACGCCTCATTGATCCAGCTTGCGCCGGATCACTCCCGGTTTGTGCCCGGCATCGATCCCTACATCATTCCGTTGCGCGACGAGGTGCGCACCCAGTCCGGCGGCGACCCGTTGCAACTGGTGAAAGTTTCCAAAAAGATCCGCGACGACATCGATCCCTACCTCTGGACTCACATCACGAATCGCAAGATGTATTACAGGGAACTGAACCGGACGCTGCGCAATCTATGTCTGGACGCGATCCTGGCCCACCCGGTGGAGGCGTTAAAAATCCCGATCGCCAAGTTCCGCACCGCGGTCGATAGCTGGAGCGCCTATCAATTCAGCCCGCAGGCCCTGGGCCGCACGCAGGTGGACGCCTGGACGGCCGATAAGGACAAACCGAAGTACCTTTACCTGAGCAAGGGGCTCACTGGCCGGACGCTGGACGAGCCGGGAATCGATGCCTTTATCGCCGCGCATTACAATGCCGCGCGGATCGCGTGGCTGACGCATTTGCAGCGCGCGTGGAATGCCGCGCTCGTCTGGCGCCGCACCGCGGACCGCCCGGTAAAACATCCGCGCTGGGTGCACGACTTTGCCGGCGGGGTGCGGGGCGGGCTTTATATGGAGCCGGGATGGCCATGGTTCTATCCCCTTGCGGTGCTGGGGATGCTGGCCGCGATGGTTCGGCGCGATGCGGCCCGGCGTTTTCACCTTGCCTGGGCGCCGGTGCTGCTGGGCGTCTGGTATGCGGCGACCTTCGTTGGAGTCACTAACGCGCGTTACCGTTTTGCCTACGAGCCGTTCTGTTTTATTTACCTTTGTCTCTTAGTGGATGGCGTAGCGCGGATTATGTTGCGGCAGCGGCTGGACATGGTTTCGGAGAAACCAGCCATTTCTTGACTTCGCGGCTCGATTTTCTTATTCCTCGCCGTGCAGGCAGGTAGCGCAAAAACCTCAGAAGAAAGGCGGTAGTTTCTTATGAATCGTAATGCCTTGGAAATCAGCAATCGCGGGGGGAAATCCCCGTTTCAATTCCATTGGATCCTCGTTTTGTTCCTCGTCTTGGCGGGGGTCGCAATGGGATCAGGCACCCAGCAGCAGGTGGTCTTTGCGATCACAGACGGCACGGTGCAAAACGGCTCCTCGATCTCCGGCAGTTCCGCGGCGCTTCTGCCGCCGGCCGCGGCCTATTCCTACTCGATTTCAGGAAGCTGCTATGCCACCGGCTACTTGGCCGATCTTATTTCCGGAACCGTCTCCCTCGCCGACGCGCTCGACGATATCTCCTCCGGAGACTCAAGCTATCTTGAGGGCACCGTTGCCAATCCGGGCGGGACGCTGCCCTTCACCGTTTTGAGCAAGGATTTCTCCGGGACGTTCGACTTTTTCATTATCAGCGGCAGCGTCTCCGCGTTCTTCAATGTGGCTGTGGATGGGACTGGTCGCGCCTCATTTTCAGTGACCGATGTAAACTTCGATATCGACGGTTCGCCGGACTCCAGCAGCTCCCTGGTCATTACCTCCGCGACCGTAACCACGACCGCCGTGCTTTCGCCCGTCGTGACGACCGGCACCGCCACCAGCGTGACAGGCAGCTCGGCGGTATTGAACGCGACGGTTAATCCCAACGGCGATGATGCGACTGTCTATTTTGAATATGGGACGTCGAGCAATAGCCTGGGTTTTTCGTCATCCTCGACGATTGTGCCCTTGGCGATCACTGGGACCGGTGTGTCCATTCCCCTTACAGGATTGTCTCCCGGAGACACCTATTATTACGCGGTCTATGCCTCCAATTCCACCGGGCCGGCTACCGGAGGCACGCTCTCATTCAGGACACAGGGGGAGGCTTCACCCACCGCGCCCACGGTATCGACCGACGCCGCGTCCGGAGTCGGGACCACGGTGGCGACACTCAACGGGACGGTCGATGCCAATGGATTAAGCACCGTCGCGAGCTTTAACTACGGGCTCACCAGCACTTACGGCAGCGTCATTACGGCTGCGCAATCGCCGGTCACTGGTACTGCGGCAACGGCGGTCAGCGGCTCACTCACCGGATTGCAGGCGGGGGTGCAGTATCATTTCCAGGTTTCCGGTTCCAATTCCTCGGGGGTCACGACCGGCAGCGATATGGTCTTCACGACGGTTTCCTCCGGCTCGGCGCCCACCTTCGTAACCGGCTCCGCGGGGGATGTGACGACCACCGGCGCGACCCTGTATGGCAGTGCCGATCCCAGCGGCTACAGTACGACAGTCAATTTCCTTTATGGGACGACGGGGACGTTCGGCAGCTCAATCGCCGCGACGCAATCGCCGGTATCCGGCACCGCGTCCACGGCGGTTTCGGCGCAACTCAGCGGGCTTTCACCGGGGCAGATCTATTTTTACAAGGTTACCGGTTCCAGTATCGCCGGCAGCGGCACCGGGTTTGCGCTTACCTTTATTACGCCGGCTTCCGCCAGTGAACCCACCGTCCTCACCGGCGCTGCGGATCCGGTGGGAATCACAACCGCCACTTTGAACGGCACGGTCAATGCCAATGGCGCCTCGACGGCCGTTACCTTCAGCTACGGGCTGACCGGCACTTATGGCACGACGGTGAACGCGACGCTGCCAAGCATCGGGGGGACTGCGGCAGTGGCCGTGGATGCGCCCATCACGGGGCTTTTGCCGGGCACGCCGTATCACTTTGCGGTGACGGGCTCCAATTCCCAAGGGGTGGTCACTGGCAGCGATGAGGTTTTCACCACCGGTTCCGCAGTGCCGCCCGCGGTCGTCACCGGCTCGGCCTCTTCCGTCACTACCACTTCGGTCACCCTCAATGGCACGGTCAATCCCAATGGCGTCTCGACGACTGCCTTCTTCCAGTACGGGTCGAGCAATCTGTATGGCTCCGCGACCACTTCCGTTTCCGCCGGAAGCGGGACTTCCGCCGCTCCTGTGGGTATTCCGCTCAGCGGGTTGCAGGAGGGGAGCCCGTACCATTACCGCCTGGTCGCAGCCAACACCAGCGGCACTACTTACGGCGATGACCAGACGTTTGCGACTCCGTTCCTCCTCACCGCCATTGCCGGCAGCTACCAGGCCGCGATCACCGGCACCGATGCCGCCTCCAGCGGCCTCGCCACCGTTTCCCTTACCAAGACCGGCGGCTTCACCACATCCCTTGATCTCGGCGGCAAGACCACCAAGCTGACCGGCAAGGTATCCGCCGTGAGCGGCACCGGCTCGGTTACCACCAAGTCCGGCCTTACCTTCCAGTTGCAGGCTGCGAATACCGAGTCTGGCCTGAGCGTGACCGGCTCCCTGGGCGGCTCGGAGAATTTGAGCTTTATTGCGGACAAGGAGATGACCTCTTCTTCCGCCTCCGCCTTCACCGTGCGCCTGACGCAGCCCGCGGATCCATCGCTCCCGCAGGGCTACGGCTACGCCGCTATGACCCTTGGCAAGACCGGCAAGATTCACCTTTCCGGAGAGCTGGGCGATGGCACCGGCTTCACCGCGGGTGCTACGCTGCTCTCAAATGATACGTGGGCGCTCTACGTGCCTCTCTATACCAAAAAGCAGGGCTGCGTGGTCGGCACCATCACGATGGAGAGTTCCACGAATGGCGTTATGGACGGCGCAGTCACATGGATCAAGCCGACGACGGCCGGCAATTACACCCCCGGCTCATTTGCCACTCAGGTGGAACTCTACGGCTCTGCTTACACCAAGCCGCTCAAGGGAAATCCCGTGATTAGTTCCACAAGCGGGAATGTTGTCATCGCCGGCGGCGGATTGCCGTTTACCATATCCGGCATCCCCGCGGAGTTGTCCACGGCGGACAAGTTCACTTTCCCGACGCTCCCCACCGGCATCAGCCTCAAGATGAGCGTTGCGCCCGCCAACGGATTATTCAGCGGCTCCGTCAGCGGCGTGGATCCGCTCACGCAAAAGAAGGTTACCGAGACATTCCACGGCGCTGTTTATCAGGGCAGCCTGCAATTCGGCGCGGGCGTCTTCAAAGGTCCCACCGAAGCCGGCTCCGTCGATTTCTTTGAGCCGTAAGTTTCGGTTGAACTTGCGCCCGGCGGGCGAACTTCGCGAGACTTGCGGAGAGCAGCCGGGGAACTGGCGAATTGGAAAAATCGCAGACGGACAAAATCCGCTCAGGCGAGCGGCTGCATCCGCCGCGTGATCAACCGGATCACCCAACCCAGCGCCAGCCAGGCCGCCAATATCAACCCGGTCCCGAACATTGCCGAGCAAATATACCCCAGCTTCTCGCTCTTGAGGAATGTGGGCGCATAATCCGGCATTGGCGCAGTCCAGAGTGTCGCCAGTTTATCCAGCCCGGCCGGGACCTCGCGTGGCGGCGCCATATTGCTGGATGCGGCCGCGATTTGCTGGCGCGTATCGGGGTTCTTCAGGTCTCCCGGTCCCCACTCGCCCCAGGCCGAGGCCGTCGCCAGCAATCCCAGCGGGGTGATTAACATCAACGCCGCCAATCCTATCCAGAGCGGACGCAGCTTGCTCCATTCCGCAGCTTCCGCGGGAATGGGTCCATCCTCGGCGGCGCCTGGCGCGGTCCGCCGCAGCAGGCCGGGGTCCGCCCTTTGCAGGTAGGCAACCAGCGCCCCGCCGATCACCAGCTCCGCCACTCCCGCCAGCGAGAGATGCGCCGCCATCATTGCCGGAATCGATACCGAAAGCGGGTAGGGCGCATAAAGCGGCGCTCCGCTGGCATCGTGGAAAAGCGCCGGCTGAATCCCGAACTCGATGGCCGCACAAAGCGCCGAGAGATTGATCCCCACGTACCCGCCCAGTGCGCATGCCGCTATCCGCCGCGGCGAGGTTACCGCCGAGCGGCCGGAAATCGCGCGATACACCAAGTATGCCGTCAGTGATCCCACAATCGCCATGTTGAAGCAATTCGCCCCGTAACAAGTGATCCCGCCATCGCCGAAGAAAACCGCCTGGATCAGCAGCGCAATGGAGATCGCCACGATCGAAGCCCACGGCCCCAGGATGACCGAGGCGATGCCCATGCCCACCGCATGCGCAGTCGTTCCGCCCCACACCGGCAGGTTGAACATCATGATGACGAAACAAAACGCCGAAACCAGCGAGAGCAGGGGAATCAGCCGCGCCTGGAAGACGCGCTTCAGCCGCCGCAGCGCGATCACCCAGAAAGGGGCGGCGCCCGCGAACATTACCGCGCAGGTGGAAGGGCTCAGGTAGCCGTCGGGAATGTGCATGATATTGTCGGTCTTAATGAAAACGGAAACACCGCGTCATCCGGACGGTGTTATCACGTTTATTATATTCCGTAATACTTGATGTCAAACATCTCCGCCGCGCCGGGCGCGTCCGGGAAAGGCGGTTGACCGCCCGGGAAGGCTGTCGTTAACTCCATTACCCGATGGAAAACGAAGGCGTAGCCCGATTAAGCGTATCGCTCAACAAAACCCTTCTGAAGAAGCTCGACCGGATGGTGAGGGAGAAGGGGTATGACAACCGTTCCCTGGCCATTGCGCACATGATCTCCGACACCCTGGTCGAGCATCAGCACGATTTGGGCGATATCGAGGCCGTGGGCACGGTGACGCTGGTTTACGATCATCACAAGCCGCGAGTGCAGGAAGCGCTGACCGAATTGCAGCACGATCATCTGCATTCCATCGTTTCCGCCATGCACGTTCATCTGGACCATCATAACTGCCTGGAGGTGCTGGTCGTGCGCGGCCGCGCCAGTGTGATCCAGGCTTTTGCGGACCGGCTCATCGGAATCCGCGGCGTCAAGCATGGCAAATTGACGATTACGTCCACGGGAAAAGACCTTCCTTCCTGAGGCGGGAGAGCCTGAATCATTCGCGGTTCTGGCTGGGGCGAACGCGGCGGGACCGGAGAAAATCTGCACAAATTCGGTTATTGACTTTTGGTATTACGATTTTTTAAATCGTAATACTTTCATCTGGCAGCGGCTCCCGGCAAGGTCATCGCCGGCGGGAAATCGCCCGGATGCTGGGAATCCTCAACCAAACCGGACCTATGAAACGAATTCTCTTTGCCACGGGGCTGTTGTTTGCCCTTTCCGCGTGCCTCCTGCTCGCGCAACTCAATTCTGACCCCGCCGCTCCGGCCGTGGCGCAAGGGGCGCAGGCTTCCAAATCCGCGGCTTCTTCATCCACCGTCGCGGCGGATGCCACGCCTGCGCTTTCCAATTCCGGCCTGGCGCCGGTCGGCGCTGGCCCTGTGAAGGGTGCCACTACCGAAATGCCGGAAGTGGTCGTGACGGGCCGTGCGGAGGACTTGATCGGCAAGGCCCGGTCCTCCTCCCAGGGGGAAATCGGAGAGCCGGACCTTGTGGATATGCCGCTGCTGCGCCGGGGTGAAGTGCTTGAATCCGTGCCCGGCATGGTCGTTACCCAGCATTCCGGCGATGGAAAGGCCAACCAGTATTTTCTGCGCGGCTTTAATCTCGATCACGGAACAGACTTCGCCTTTTCCGTGGACGATGTGCCGGTAAACCTTCCATCCCACGCACACGGCCAAGGCTATTCCGACCTTAATTTTCTGATTCCCGAGCTTATCTCCACCATCGATTACAAGAAGGGGCCGTTCTATCCGCAGGTCGGCGATTTTTCGGCCGCCGGCGCGGCGAATATCTCCCTCGTGAACACGCTGCCCAGTAACATCCTCGACCTGGAGGGCGGCATGTACAATTTCATCCGCGCCCTGCTCGCCGGCTCGCAAAAGCTGGGCGCGGGCGATCTTCTCTACGCGGTCGAGTACAATCATTACGATGGTCCATGGACCAATCCGGAGAAATCAAACCGTTACAACGTATTCCTGAAATACCATCAGGAGGACAGCGATAATTCCTTCGATATCACCGCGAACGCATACGTTGCCCCCGGCTGGTCTTCCAGCGATCAGATTCCGCAGCGTGCCGTCAGCCAGGGTATCATCTCACGCTATGGCGCTATCGATCCCAGCGACGGCGGGCGGACGGCGCGCTACCTACTCTCCACCGATTGGACGCATATCGAGGACGGTGGACAGACGAAACTCCTGCTGTACGGATTCTATTATTACATGAATCTATACTCGGACTTTACCTACTTTCTCAACGATCCCGTCCATGGCGACCAGTTTGAGCAGGTGGATCGCCGCTACGTTACCGGCGGCAAACTGACCCAGACACTCGATAACGTCTGGTTCGGCAAGAACGTGGAGAACACCTTCGGCATTCAACTCCGCAACGATTTTATCCCGGATTCCGGCCTCAATCACACCGAAGACCGCCATCTTCTGGATGTCTGGGTGCGCGATCACGTGGAGGAGTTCTCTTCCGGCGTATTCTACAACAATGAGATTAAATGGACCAACTGGCTCAAGACCGAGGTGGGCGGGCGTGGCGACGTCATCGCGGCGGATATCAATAGCCGCGAGGCCGGCAATTCCGGCAACGTGACCTCCGGAATCTTCAGCCCCAAGGCAAGTCTCATCCTGGGTCCGTGGGACGATACGGAATTCTATCTTGATGCCGGCCAGAGTTTCCATAGCAACGACGTGCGCGGCACCGTCATCCGGCAGGACCCGGAATTGCTTCCGCAGCACAAGGTGCCTCTGCTTGTGAAGGATCAGGGAGCGGAGATAGGCGCGCGCACGTCCATCGTGCCGGGCCTGGTGAGCACGCTCTCGCTCTTTTATCTATACTCGGACTCCGAGTTGACCTTTGACGGCGACTCCGGAGACACGGAGGCCAACGGCGCCAGCCGCCGGTATGGCATCGAGTGGGCAAATTTTTACAAGCCCGAGGCGTACCGCTGGCTGACCTTCAATGCGGATATCTCGCTCGTCCACGCGCGTTACGTGAACAACAACGTTGACGATGGCACCGTGACCCCCTCGGTCGGACGCTACATCGAAAATTCCATTCCGCTGGTGATCTCCAGCGGCGTGACGGCGGATATGGGCCACGGATTTTACGGCAGCGTGCGGCTGCGCTATTTTGGCTCGCAGCCGGAGATCGTGGACGACAGCGTGCGCCAGCCTGCTTCCACGGTCGTGGATATGAAGGTCGGTTACCGCCGCGATTCCTACGATGTTTACGTGGATTTACTGAATCTTCTGGATTCCAAGTCCGATGACATTGCCTATTATTACGCCTCCCGCCTCCCGGGTGAGGCCGCCAGCGGGGTCAACGACACCCATTTTCACCCGATGGAGCCGTTTGAAGTGCGGGCGGGAGTGACCTTGCATTTTTAGGCCGCGGCTCCAGATAATCGAGCGTTGCGCCGTGATGATAATGGATTATCATCAAAGGTTCATTCTATTTATGCTCCAGATTTTCCTCAAAGGCGGCCCGATGATGTGGCCGCTCCTGCTCACCTCGCTCACGGCGCTCACCGTGGTGCTGGAACGCTTCGTCTTCATCGTCCGCGAGGGGATGCGCCGCCGGCCTGGCGTAGTCGATGCCATCCTGGGCGCCGTCGAGCGGGGGGATATGGATGCCGCCGAGCGCGCGGGCCTCGGGTGCCAGGACTTTCTGGCGCGCACGCTCAGCTACGCGCTCCGCCACCGGCATCTCTCTTACTCGAACGCGCTGCTCGCCGCCGCAAATGGGGAATTGCAGCGCTATAACCGCGGCATCGCCGTGCTGGATACCATCGTCACGCTTGCGCCGCTGGAGGGTCTTTTTGGCACCGTCACCGGCATGATCCACGCCTTTGGCCTGCTGGGGGCGAGCGAGCTGGGCGCGCCCACGGCCATCACGGGCGGCATTGCGGAGGCGCTTATCGCCACGGCGTTCGGCCTAGTTATCGCGATGGTGGCGCTATTGCCGTTCAATTACCTCAACGCACGGCTCGAGAAGGCGCGGCTGGAAATCGAAACAGCCTCGGCAAAGCTGGAGTTGCTGCTCCTGCGCAATGAGAAGAACCCGGAGTTGATCGCGTGACGCCCATCCCGTCACCGCGCAGCAAGCGGCGGGCGCGCATCGAGATCATCCCGCTTATTGATATCATCTTCTTCCTGCTCGCCACCTTCGTGATGGTCTCGCTCTCCATGGTGAAGAACCGCGCCATCCCGGTAAATCTGCCGGTGGCATCCACCAGCGCGGCGCAGGAGACGCGCGACTTTGCCACCATCTCCATCAATGCCGCCGGCGATTATTTTTTTAACAAACAGCCGGTGGACGCCGCCGGTCTGGACAATTCCCTGCGCGAGTTGCTTGCCTCGAATCCCGACCCGCACGTCTTCATCCATGGCGATTCCGACGCCGCGTTCGGCAAGGCGATCGCCGCGCTGGATGCGGTGCGCAAGGCGGGTATCAAGAAGGTCGCCATCGAGACGCAGCCGGCGGCATTGCCGCATCCAACCGCGCAATGAAGGCGCGGACGGCCGGTTACTTCATCGCGGCGGCGCTCTTGCACGCCGGGCTGCTGTTTGGCTTTCACATGGAATCGCCGGCAGTGCCGCTGGCCGTGGACGAAGAATCCGCGCCGATGGATGTCAGCCTCGTCGCATCCGCTCCGGCGGCTGGCGCGCTGGCTCCGGCCGCGTCGCCCGCTGCCACGCCGGAGCCGGAAGCCTCGCCGACCCCGGAGATGACCCCCGAGCCGGAGCCCACCCCGGAACCGACGCCGGATATGCCCACCCCCGAGCCGACACCAGACATGGATACCCCGGCTCCCACGCCCCCTCCCGATGCGATGGTCGAAGCGACCCCCTCCCGTCCCAAGCCCCGTCCCGTTGTGCATCATCATTCCCATTCCGCTCCCGGCTCCTCCGCGCGGATCGCCGGCGCTTCCGCCGCATCCTCCCGTGGCGGGCCGCCCAGCCACGGCGAGGCCGGCTCCGGCATCAGTTCGCAAGCGCGCTACCTCTATAATCCCAAACCGGATTATCCCGAGGATGAACGCAGGATGCGCCATGAGGGCGTGGTTTACCTCAGCGTCGAAGTGGGCGCCGACGGGCGCGCGGCGGAAGTCTCCATCAGCCGTTCCAGCGGCTACCCGCAACTCGATGATTCCGCGGCCCGCGCCGTTCGCCGCTGGACGTTCGATCCCGCGCGCGCCGGCGGCCTGCCTGTCTCGAGCCGCGTCGAGATTCCCGTCCGTTTCTCGCTCTCGTCGTACTAACCGCGGCGCGATCTCCCGACCGTGGCGAAGAGGGAATGATTTGCCTCCGGCATCCCGCTATGCCGCGGCTCCGCTCCCCCCAAAGAATGTCTCCATCCGCCGTTGCAGATCGTCGTAAAACCGCATTTTCATCGCATCCAGCGCCGCGCGCGATTCCGGGGTCTTCGCGTAGCCCGATTCCTGTTCCATCCGAATCTTCTCCGCGAACGCTTTCTCCATCTCGATCAGCGAATCCAGAAATTCCCGCGCCGCGCGCGAATGCTCCACGCCATCCACTAGCGCCATCTCCAGCCGGCGGTTGCGCGTGACCGACATCAGATTGCCCGAGGACAATTGCGCCATGTACCGCCCATGGCTCCCCAGGAACGCCTTGTGCCCGGCGTCATAGGTTACCTCGTCCCGGTCCAGCAGCGTATCGTACGGCCCCGGTTTCGTGAAAAACTTCACCACCAGGGGAATCGTATCCACCAGCATGAAGAGCCCGGTCAGGATGAAATAGGTCCAGACCGCGAATCGCCCCGCATCCGCCCCATCGCGGAAAAGGGTGTGGAGCGCCAGTGTCTGCGTGAGGATATCGCGCCTCGGTTGCGCGCGGATCGCCTCGACCGCCTGCTCCTCCTGGCCGTTCACCGTCGCCAGCTCCTGCTGGCTTGCCTTCAGCGCGGCCAGCCCCGCGTCGATCTGGTCCTTGATCGTCGCCCGCAGCGAGTTCTGCTGGCTCACGAACGTCTCTGCCTGGCTCTGTTGCACCTCGTGCTGCAACGCCGCCACCCGGGCATCCTCCGCCTGGTCGGTCGTGCGGGTCTGCGCGAGGTGCTGCTGGTAAATCGCGATTGCCCCTTTCTCCGCGTTCTGGGCCTGCGCCTGCAAGGTGGCCTTGGAGGCCGTCAGGCTGTCGATGAGCCCCGAGAGACGCGCCGATTCCGCCTTGCGCGGCTCCAGTTGATCCGCGCGAATCGATTTTGCCCGCGGGCCTTCGCCCACCAGGCCGGAGCGCTGGCCGTTTAGCTCCATCTCGAATTGCGACTGCCAATACTCCAGCTCGCCCTGCACCTTGGTGTATTGCGGGGTCAGCGTTGCGATCTGCGTCTCCACATCCTTGAGCTGCGTATTGAAAGGCGCCACCGCCGTCGCGATTGCCTGTTTCAGTTCCTCCTTCTGCGCGTCCGTCAGCCCGGGGATCTGGCTGTCGTCATCCTGCTTTGTCTTCTGGATGATGAATTCCGTCTGGAACGTCTTGTCCCACAGCGCCCGCTGCTCGGCGATTGCCTTTTGCGTGGCCGTCATGTCCGCCTGCAGCTTCGCCTTCTGCGCGTCAAACCCCGCCTCCGCCTTTGCGATATCCGCCGCCCGATCCTTCTCGATCACCGTCGTGATCGTGTCACGAAAGAGCAGCAGCACCAGCGGATGCGCGATCGTGATTCCCATCAGCAGCGCCACCACAAAACGCAGGGAAAATTGTCCCAGCTTCCTCACCCACGATTGGAAGGGCCGGTACGACGCCAGCAGCGCCCGGTCGATGGAGAGGATGATGAACGACCACACCGCCGCCACGGGATAAATAATGCGCGGCTCGCCCGTCAGCGTGGAGATCGCATAGGCGCTCGCGATGAACGCAAAGAGGCAGGGCACCAGCACCGTCGCCCCAAATGCCACATACTTGCGCTGCTCCCACCCGGGGCAGGACTCCAAGGTATCCGTCCCCGCGCCCGAGAGCCAAAAGAAGAGATGTTTGAAGCGAAAGTTCATAGGGAACACGCCCGGCTTTCTTATATCCTCGATCTCGAAAAGTCAGCATCCTTATTTCAAAGGATACATAAATATGGGCCCGGTTCGCTTCGATTTTGAACCGGCGTTGAACCGTATTGCGTCCGTCGCCGCCGTCATCCCGGGCGCGAAAGGAGCATTCTCGTAGATATCGATGTACGGTGTCCGCAGCCGTTTGCCCCAAAGTGAAAACCGCGCCTCCGCTGCCTCGTTTTCGGTAAAGCGGGCCTTCGGATCGTTTCTGTTTAGCTCGTCAGCCGCGTTGTCCAATCCTTGGCCGGCATCCGCATGAGATTTTTGTTGCCAACAGCATTTCCAGGCACTAGAACATATCGATATAGTTTTTTAGAGCCTCGCTTTTCCGGTCCCGCTTCCTTTCACCTCATTCATCCCAATCCCCCGCAGGCAGACCCCCAATCCACTGATCCCCAATGAACACGTTCAAACGATTCCCGTCTTTCTCGTCGCGATCTCTCGTGCTCACGCGCTGGTTTCCGCTTCTGGCTGTCCCGCTTGCCTTCCTTGCGCCTTTGCGCGCCGGCGCCCAGGACTTGACTGCCACGTTCGGAAACTCGGCCCAGAATCTGTTTACCGGCAGCAATTATACCCCTGCCATTACCGCAACCAATGCCGCCAATTACGACGTCATCCTTTCGGGCTCTTACAAGTATTCCACCCTCCAGATCAGCAGTTACGGAGCCGAGACGCTTCTCTTTGGCAGCCTTGACGTTACTGATACCTCGCAGGCGCTGACCGCCGAAGCCTTTGGCTCGAGCGGCAATGCGACCCTCGTCCTGGGCGGCTCCAACGGAAACAATACCGCCGTCACGGGCGCCGGCAGTTCCGCGGATCTGCTTTATGTGGCCCCCAACGCCAGCCTTACGCTGACCGGCGTCTCAGCCTACCTGGGCCTGACCGCTACGAGCAGCGGCAACTTTGATATCCAGGGCGCCGCCTATTTGAATCTGGCCGTCGGCCTCCGTGGCAATGGCACGATCACCAAGACCGGCACCGGCACCTTGACCATGACCGGCGACTCCGACTACGCAGGCAATGACTACAACACCTTTGCCGGCGCCTTTGTGGTCAACCAGGGCGATGTCATCCTCGAAGGCGATACCGGCACCGGCGGCAACCAGGGATTCAGCCTCGCCGCGGGCGTGACCGTGAACAACGGCGGCTCGATCGATCTCACCACCAATAACAACGCGCTCACCAGCAGCGGCAATACCTCCACCGTCATCACCATCAATAATGGCGGCGTCATCTCGCTCGATACCGCGGGCACCACGGACAATATCGGCAAACTCGTGCTCAATGGCGGCACGCTGACCACGAGCGGCTCATACACATCCGTGAATAGCGGTTACGGCAGCTACCAGTTCATCGGCACCGTTACCACCGGTGGCACCGCCACTTCCACCATCAGCGGCACCGGTATGTCGCTCACGACCAGCGGGGGCGTTACCTTTCGGGTGGCATCCACCGGCCAGGCGGTCGATCTCGATGTGCCCGGGAGCTTTGCCCATTACGCCACCGCCGGCGATACCGGCCTCATCAAAACCGGGCCGGGCGTGATGCAACTGGACGCCATCAATACCTATACCTCCACGACGACTGTGTCGGAAGGCACGCTCATCCTCAACGAATCCATCCCCAGCGCATCCGGGACCGGGGTGCTGGTCAGCACCAATAACGTGACGATCTCGGACGGCACGCTCGACGTCCTGAATGGCAATCAAACCCTGCAAAAGATCAGTGCCGGCGGCATCGCCAGCATCGTCCTGGGCGCGAATACCGTCCTGACCGGCAGCACTGTGGCCAACGTCTCATATCAAAGCGCTGGCAACGCGCTGAACATCAATACCGCGGCGGGCGGCGCCAATGCCTCCACCTCGACCCTGGGCACCGCCATTTATGTGCCCGCAAACGGCGGGACCATGGGGGTCTCCGTCAATGAATCCTATTTTCCCTCTTACACAGTCACCGATGCCGGCGGCACGGGATTTCTCGCGTTCAATGCTTCCGGCGATGCCGTGCGGCTGACATCCATGGCGACCCTCATCCCGCAGTACGCGAACTCCAATGGCGATTTCATCCTGACCGGCAGCCTCGCCCTCGGCGGCAATGAGAGCATTCGCACCCTGACCATCGCGGCCAATACCACGCCCGCTGTTCTGAACACCGGCGCTTACACGTTTTATTCCAACGGGCTCCTGTTTACCGGCACCAATAACGCCTCCATCACCGGCAGCGGCGGCATTGCGGACGATAGCTACTTCAGCGATCTTTACGTTAGCAACTACAGCACCGGCACCGTCACCATCGCGGCTCCGGTCAATGCGGATAGCGGCGACGGCGGTTACGGGCTGACGATCATCGGTCCCGGCAAAACGGT
>DATAXI010000213.1:0-9872 GCA_036266845.1 Chthoniobacteraceae bacterium
TGATTCTCCTGTGGGTGTATTACTCAGCCTGCATCCTCTTTTTCGGCGCGGAATTCACAAAAGCCTGGGTGCTGAAATCCGGCCGCAAGATTATTCCGGACTCCCGCGCCGTGCCCAGGGGAACCGCCGCCCAGGCTGCCGCAAATTCCAAACGCGACTAAGCCTTCAATTACGATACAATGATGAATATGAAACTGATTCGGCTTTCCATGGCCGCAATCGCACTGCTGGGCGCCGGTTGTTCCACTCCAACGGGCGGAGGGACGGCTTCGCTCCCCACACCAGGTCCCGATCTGGTAACAGGCCGCGACATCGGGCGCGGCGAGGCCACGTCCGGGGGAATATCCTCGCTGGACCCGGGAGACAACGCGGCGGACTGGAGTGTGTACGACGCGCAGCGGTACGAGGCGCAACGCTGACGCTATTTCAAGCTGCCGGTTTGAAAATCGAGCGCGCGGCGGCGTACCTCGTAATCGTATAACGCCGTGGCGGCGGTGATTTGCGCCTGGATTTGCTGGAGGTCCGCCTGGCTGAGCTCGACGATGGAGCTGGCGCCGACCTGGTACCGGCTTTGGGCCAACTGAAAGGCCTGCCTTGCGCTTTTTAGCAACTCCTCGCTGACACTGATTGCGGCGTAGGCGGTCTTCGCGTCCGTCCATGCGTTATAGACGTCGCGGGCGGTTTCGGTTTCCAGGCTCGCCAGGTCTTTTTGAGTCGCCGCGGCGCGCAGTGCCGCCTCGCGGGCGCGGGCGCTGAGGAGGCCGCCGGTGAACACGGGCACCGTGACATTGAGGCCGACGGCGCCGTAATTCGGGGGGAGATCGCCATGGACGGTGCCGGGATTGAAGCCGATGCCGCCCTGCGCGGTCACCAACGGCAGGCGGGCGGCGGTCTCCGCCTTGGCAAAACGGAGGGCCGCGTCGCGATCCGCGCGCGCCGAGAGGATATCGGGCCGCTGCGCCCAGGCTTGCGCGATCAACGGGCCGGCGGCGTCCGGAGGCGAGGCCTCAGTATCGGTGTTGACGAGCGTGAAGTCCGCCTTCTCTCCAAGGCCGAGGGCGGCGGAAAGCTCGGCAAAAGCCTCCTGCACCTTTGCCTGCGCCTGAAGCTGGAGCAATTTTGCCTGCGACAGATTCACCTGCTGGAAGCTGACATCGAGGCTGGATTTCAAGTTTGCCCCGGCCATGGCATTCACGCGATCCATGAGAACCTGATTGGTGGAGACGGTCTGATTGGCCACCTCCAGCAATGCCTGCGATCCCTGGGCGCCGAGGTATGCCGCATCGACGCGGAAGAGCAGGCTCTGCCGCTGGAACTGCGCCTGCTCCGTGGCCGAGAGCGCCTGAGCGCGCGCGCTGGTGGTGAGGAAGTAGGTGCGGCCAAAGTCGGTGATGAGCTGGCTCAACATGCCGCCGTCGGATTGGCGCGTGAGGATGGTGGGGTTCGTGATGCCGGTATTGGCCGCCATGCGCGAGTCGTTATTGAATGCCTTCACCGCCACCCCGGTGGCGGCGATCTGCGGGAAGAATTGCGAGCGGGCCTCGTAAACCGTTTGGATCTCGGCCTCGGCACGCAACTGGCTCGCGGCAAGCGCGGGCTGATGGGCCAGCGCATAATCTTCCGCCTCCCGCAGCGTAAGCCGTACAGGCAAGTCGGGCAAAGTGACAGCCGCGGCCGGAGGCGTGACTGGTTTTACCCCGGCCGCATGCAGCACGCATGCGGTGACCAGGAATGATGAAATGGGGCTAAGGATGCGAGTCATTGGCAAGTTGGTTCCATCGCGAATGCCGCGGGCCTCAAACGGACGTTCCCGGCGCGGCGCCGGCGATCTCCGGAAACTGGCCGGGGTTCTTTTGCTTCATCCCGCGGCCATACACGAGCAGAAAGGCGGCAGGCACGATGAAAACGGTGAGCACCACGCTGACGGCGAGGCCGCCGATGATCGAGCGGGCAAGCGGCGCATAAGACTCGCTTCCCTCGCCCAGCTTGAGAGCCATGGGGATCAAGCCGATCAAGGTGGCAAGCGATGTCATGAGCACAGGGCGGAGCCGGACGCGGGCGCCCTGGCTTACGGCCTTGCGGATCGGCGTGCCCTCCTCGATGAGGCGGTGCGTAAACTCGACAATAAGGATGCTGTTTGAAGCGACAATGCCGACGAGCATCACGACTCCCATGAGCGACATGATATTAAGCGTGGTGCCGGATATCCACAGCATGACAAGGACGCCCGTCAGCCCCGGCGGCACGGCCAGCAGGATGAGGAAGGGATCGATAAACGAGCGGAACTGGGCAACCAGGATGAGATAGACCAGGGCGATGGCAAGGATGAGGCCGGCGCCGAAGGAACTGAAGGAGGCCTGCATGGCCTGCACCGAGCCGCGGATACGGATGGTGGTATTCGCGGGCAAATGGGTCTTGTTGACGATATTCTGGACGGCAGCGTAAACGTGGCTGAGATCCTCTCCCGAGGGCGAGATGTAAACATCCACCGTGCGCCGGATCTGGTAGTGATCCACCTCTGTGGGCGTCAGAATATGGGATATCTTGACGACGGAATTAAGACGGGTGGGCTCGGAGATTTTATCCGCCCGGAGGGGCATCGCCTGAAGATCCGAGAGGCTCATTTCCCCGACGTAGGGCTCCGGATACTGGACGGTGAGGAGGTAATTGTTGCCGGTCTTCGGGTCCACCCAATAACTGGGCGCGATCATGCCATTGGAAGTGAGGGCGGTGATCAGGCTATCGACGATATCCTTGGCATCCAGCCCCAGCTCGCTCGCGCGTTCGCGGTCGATATCGACTTTGAGCGATGGATAATCGACATCCTGCGGCACCATGACATCGCTGACGCCGGGCAGCTTGCTTACCTCGCCGGCAATCTGCGTGGCGATTGCGTGATCGCTGTCCATATCCATGCCGCTCACCTGGATGTCCATGGGAGCCGGCACGCCCTGGTTGAGAATGGCGTCCACAAGGCCGCCGGTCTGGAAATAAGTTTTGACCTGCGGAACCTCCCGCCGGACGCGGGCGCGCACCTTGTCCATGTAGGCAAAGCTGGATAACTGATGGCCATCGTTCAGGCCCACCTGGACGAAGGCGGTGTGCGGGGCGGAATTGGGAGTGAGGATGGATGAGAAGCCGGGGGTGATCCCGATATTCGAGACGATGATCTTCAGGTCCTTCGGCGGAACGACCTCGCGGACCACCTGCTCGACCTGGGCGATCAACTGGTCGGTCAATTCTATGCGGGTGCCCGAAGGCGCTTTCACATTGATGACAAACTGGCTGGGATCGGTGCGCGGAAAGTAGGATTTGCCGATCACCGGGTAGAGCAGCAGGCTGACTGCGCAAATGGCGGTGATGACGATGACCGTCAGCAGAGGCCGGTCAAGGCAGGGAGCGAGGCACGCCTCAAACCAATCGAGCATCCGGTGGAAGCCGTGGTTGAACCATGCATTGAAACGCGCGGCCACGCTTTTCTTTGGCGCATTGGCGCCGGGAGCCTCCGGGAGATGTTCGCCGACGTCGTGCGCCTTGATGAGCTTCGCACAAAAAAGAGGCACCACGGTCATCGCCACGAAGTAAGAGGCGAAGAGGGAAATCACCACCGAGAGCGCAAGCGCGGAAAAGAGAAACTGGCTGACCCCATACAGGAAGGTGACCGGAAAGAAGACCACGGCGGTGGCCAGGGTGGCCGCGAGCACCGGCAGCGCGACCTCGCTGCCGCCGCGCTCCGCCGCGACCTCCGGCGTCTCCCCCAGCTCGAGATGGCGGAAGATATTCTCGAGCACCACGACGGAGTTATCGATCAAGCGGGAGAAAGCCAGCGCGAGGCCGCCCAGGATCATGGTATTGACGCTGCTGCCGCCGAGGCCCAGGGCAATGAATGTGGCCAGCGCGGAGAGCGGGATGGAAAGGAAGACGGCAAGCGTCGCCCGCATGTTTCCGAGGAAGATGAGGATCATCAATCCCGTCAGCACCATGCCGATGGCGCCCTCATGAACCAGGTTATCGATGGCGGTCTTGACGAAGACGGATTGATCGAAGACCACCTGGGTGACGAGTTGCTTAGGCACGTCCAGGAGGTGGCTGACCACGTTTTTGACGCCATTGACCACGGCAATGGTATTGGCATTGCCCCCCTGTTTGAGAACCGGCAGGTAAACCGATGCCTGGCCGTTGACGCGGACCTTGTTGACCTGGATTTGCGAGGCGTCCTGCGCCTTGCCCACATCGGCCACCAGGACGGAGGACTGGCCCACCGTCTTCAACGGCAGCATGTTGATATCCTTCATCGCGTTGATCTGGCTGTTGGCGTAAACGTTGTAATCGTACGGGCCGATCTTCACATCGCCTGCCGGCAGGATGAGGTTTGCCTCATTCACGTTTTTCACCACGTCCATGACGCTCAGGCCGTGCGCCTCCAGTTTCTGCGGGTCCACGTAAACCATGATCTGGCGGTACTTGCCGCCAAATGCCGGAGGCACGGAGGCGCCGTGGACACCCGCCATCTGATTGCGGATGGTAAACTGCCCGATGTCGCGCAGTTGCGCCTCGCTCAACCCCTGGCCCTTGAGGGTAACCAGGCAGACCGGGAGGCTCGACGCATCGAATTGCATGACGATGGGAGGCAGCGTTCCCGACGGCAGGTAGCGCAGGCTGGCCATGGCGAGATTGGCGACGCTCGTCACGTCCGAGTCCGGATTCGATCCGGGCTGGAAGTAAACCTTGATCAAGCTGACGCCGGTCAATGAGCGCGACTCCATGTGATCGATGCCCGAGGCCAGCGTAAACATGCGCTCGAACTGGCCGGTGATGTCATTCTCGATCTGCTCCGGCGGCATGCCGGAGTAAAAGGTGGCCACGACCACTACGGGAATCTTGATGGGCGGAAACAAGTCCACCGGCATCCGCACCAGGCTGGTTACGCCCACCACGCAGGTGATGAGGCAGATCACAATGATCAAATAAGGATAACGTATTGCAAAACGGGACATCGGTTCAAAAGGTATGGATCATTCGCCGGAGACGGCTCTGCGCAGATTTTCCAGGGAAAAGTCCGGCCCCTGGCAAAGCTGGATGATGCTTTGCTCCTTGGCACGGATGCGGGCCGCAACGTTTGGTATTTGGGGAGCGAGGTCCATCGGCACCGTCTGGACGCCATGCTGGTCGCCATGCAGGAGGTTGCCCGATTTTATTTTCATCCCCGCGATTTCCACCGGCGCGCCAAACTCCACGATATGCACGTAGGCATGGGAAACGGAGATGCCGCCGCTGAACAATTGAAAGCCCAGCGCCTCTGCCTGCGGCAAGTCCCGCACGGAGCCGTTGGTCACGGCGCCAACGCATCCCAGCGCTTTGAGGATGTTCATGTGCACGGCGCCCAGGAATGAGCCGAGCCCGACGTGCGTGGCTGTGTCTTCCACGACGATGATGCGCGGGAATGGCAGCGAGCGGACATATTCCCACCAGTCCGTGCGGTCCGAGTAAAGCCCGCCGGCGGTGGGCGGCGCGGACCCGCGAATCTTGACGGTGGCGGCGTAGCCCACCATGGAGCCGAGCTTTGGAAAGGCGCAATGAATGCTCCCGTCGGCAAAGCCTTCGTTGCGGAGACGCTCGTGAAAAGTCTCGATGGCGTTTGCCACAATGCAGGAGTCGAGGAGCCGCAAGGCGTGAAGTTCCTCGGAGGAAAGATGAGAATGGATTGGATTCATCGCGGTGATGGGAAAAAAGGATTCAGGGAATTATCAGGGGCTGCACTGCCTTGGGCTCCACTTTCTGGCCCTCGCGGACCTGGGACCCGCCGCCGATGATGACCAAATCCCCTTCCTTGACGCCGCTGAGAATTTCATACTTGTCCGGCATCTCGACACCCAACTTGACCGGCCGGTTCTCGACCTCGTTCTCCGCGTTGACGACATAGACGAACGGAGCCTTGGGATTATTGATGGCCTGCGGGGGAACGGTGAGAACACCCGCGTGCTGATCAAACTGAAAGAGGGCCACCGCGTACATGCCGGGCACGATATCGAGGGTCGGATTTTCCACCTCCAGCTCGGTCATCATGGTGCGCGTCTCGTCATTCACCTGATCGGTAAAGCGGCTGATCTTTCCGGTGAATGTCTTGCCATCGAGGGAATCGACCCGGACGGTGACCGGATCGCCCACCTTCACATCCTTGACGTAATCCACGGAGACGGGAAAATCGAGGCGGAGGTGGTAGTTATCCGAGACGCGCAGGATGGGAGCCGACTTGTCCGAACTGGTGCCGGCCTGGACAAGCGCGCCGGGATCGACGGCACGCTGGGTAATGACGCCGTCGAAGGGGGCGAGGATCTTCGTGTAACCGACCAGGGTCTGGTATTTTTCGATCTCAGCTTTATCCGCGGCAATGGTGGCGTCTGTCTCCGCGTTCTTGGATTCCGCGGTATCGATATCCTGTTGCGCCACAAGGTGGGGATGCTGCTGATTCACTGCGAGCAGCCGGTCGTAAATCAGATGGGCGTTGTTGTAGTCGGCCTCCGCCTGCTTTTCCCGCGCTTCGGCATTATGGAGTTCGTCGGCCAGTTCCGGCACATCGATGGTCGCCAGGATTTCGCCCGCTTTCACCTTGTCTCCAAAGTCCACATTCATCTGATCCACGTAACCGGTCACCAGCGCGTGCAACTCCGTCTGCACATAGGCGCGAAATTCCGCGGGGATGGGCACCTCGTTGTACACCGATTGGCGCAATACCTTCGCCACGGCGACGGTCGGCACGGTTTCCCCGAGATTCACGCTTCCTGCGCCGGGTTTTGGCCTGAAATAATAGAAGCCGATCCCGGCGGCGATCATGAGGACGAGGATAAGCACCAGTTTCCCCTTGCCGCCGGAACGCCGCGCTGCCGCCGGCGGAGACGGCGGCGCGGCTCTGCCGGACGCCGGAGCGGGATTTGCGGATTCGACCTGCTTGAGATTTTCGGTGTGCATACTTGATGTGAAAAAAGCGGATGGGTTACCGGCGGATGATGCCGGCGCGATGTTCGCTCCGGGCCGGGCGGAAGATGGAGCCGTTTGTAAAAGAGCGGGCGGAATGGGTGGCCAGCGGGAGGCTCACCGTGATGCGGCAGCCTCCGCCGGGGCGATTTTCGGCCTGCACGGCGCCGCCATGCGCCAGGCAGATGGAGTGGACGATCGAGAGCCCCAGGCCGGTGCCATTGACGCTGTGCGTGCGAACGGAGTCCGCCCGGAAAAAACGGTCGAAAATATGCGGCAGCGCGTCCTCCGGGATGCCGGGGCCGCTATCGTCCACCTCCAGGACCGCCTCGCGCCCGCTATCGCGCGTGGAGAGGACAATCTCTCCGCCGGCCGGGCTGTATTTGATGGCGTTATCGAGAAGATTCACGATGACCTGCTGGAGGCGCATGCGGTCGCCATTGACCTCCACCTGCTCGGAAGTGACGCAGCGCACTTGCACCTGTTTCTCCTCCGCGAGCAATGCGATTTGCTCCGCGGTGGCGGCGACCAGGGCGGCCAAGTCAAATTGACTTACATTCAGGACCGCCTCGCCGGTCTCCAGCCGCGAGACGGCGAGCAGGCCTTCCACCATTTTGCCCATGCGGTCGGTTTCCTCAAGGATGCTGGCGATGCGCTCGCGGATGCCGGGGTCGAGCGCCGGCTCCTGGCTGATGCTCTCCAGCTCCACGCGCATGATGGTAAGCGGCGTGCGCAACTCATGCGACGCATCCGCGGAGAAGCGCTGGGAATGCTGGAAGGCGGCTTCCAGCCGGGCGATCATCTGGTTGAGCACGACGGAGAGGTGCTCGATTTCGTCCGAGGTATTCGCGACCGGCAGACGCTGCTCGAGATTGGACGACGTGATCGCCTTGGCGGCATCGATGATGCGGCGCACGGGCTTGAACGCCTGGCGCACCAGCACCACGCCGCCCGCCAGAGCCGCGAGCACAATGACCGGCACGCCGATGCCGAGCATGATCAGGAAACCGCGGAGGACCTGCCGGTCCGGCAATGTCGATTGGCCGCAATCCAGCAGGTAGCGCTTGTCATTTACCATGGCGCTGGACTGGATGAGCACCAGATTGCCAAGTGTCACGGACTGACCCTTGGGAATGGTCGTCATCGGTATGGCGGCGGGATTAAATGCGCGATCCGTCGGCGCTCCCGAGACATAGAGCGGCGTGCCGTCCGGCCTGCGGATGCGGATGAAGCGGTCGTTATTTTCCGGCGCGTAGCCGGTCTTGATCAGGTCGATGGTAAATTGCTCCCCCTCGCGCCCCATGTGCGCCGCCAGGATGGCCGCCACCTCGTGCGCGCGGCGCTGCAAGGTATCCATCTCCGCCCGTTGCAGAAAGTAACTGAGGCCATAATAAGTGTATAAGCCAAAGCCGACGCACACCAGCAGCGAGATAATGGCATGCCAGGTGACCAGCCGGAAACTGAGGGAGCGGCTGTTCACAACGTCTTGTCCCCCACGTAATAACCGGCGCCTCGCACGGTATGGATCAAGGGCTGCTCAAAGGGCTCGTCGATCTTCGAGCGGAGCTGCCGCACGTACACATCCACGATATTGGTCAGCCCGTCGAAGCTCTGATCCCAGACATGATCGACAATCATCGACCGCGACAAAACCCGGCCGGCATTGAGCGCCAGGTATTCGAGCAGCGAATACTCCTTCGCGGTGAGCTTGATGCCGGAGCCGTTCCGCCGCACGGTGTGCTGTGTGCGGTCAATCTCAAGGTCGGCGATCTTGATCACCGTGGTCCGTTTCGTACCGCCGCGGCGCAGCAGGGCATTCACCCGCACCACCAGCTCCGCGAAAGCGAAGGGCTTGGTAAGATAATCGTCCGCTCCGGCCTCGAAATTCGCGATCTTTTCCGCAACCGCATCCCGCGCGGTCAGGATGAGCACGGGCACGTTGGAATTGACCTGGCGCAGGCGCTTGAGCAACTCCGTGCCATTCAGGCCCGGCAGCATGAGGTCCAGGATCACGAGATCATAGCTGCCCAGCCGCGCGGCATCGAGGCCCTCGACGCCATCCGGCACCCGGTCCACCGCAAAATGCTCGGCCTGCAGGCCCGTCGAAACGGCCCTGGCTACTTTTTCATCATCCTCGATCAGCAAAATGCGCATGTGCAGTGCTCGGAACGTTGCCGTGGCCAGATTAGGATTGCATGAAGTTTGCATTAAGTTTTCCTAATCTAACCGCCGGTAGTTCTAAGTAGCTATCATTGTAGCATTAATATCCCGGCCTTTGCGCTATTTTTCCAAAGGCTCCAAGGGAGTCCTATTTGCCCCTGCAAATCGAATGTAATTAAGGAGGTTAACCTTTATGAAAACCAGATTGATCACGGCTCTCGCATGCGCCGGACTTTTGACGCTTGGCAGCCCCGCCTTTGGCTCCGGAGGAAGGGGCGGCGGTGGCGGAGGAGGCGGGGGTCGAGGAGGAGGATTTGCCGCTCGCGGAGGCGGCGGCGGAGGCGTCAGCTATGGGCATTCCTTTGGCTCCGGCCACTACTATGGCGGCGGCACACGCCCGAGCTTTGCCTTTGGCGGCAGCCGCGGCGGCCACTGGGGCGGCGGTGTTTACTACAACCGGCCCTATGGGAGATATTACGGATACGGCGGCGAGAGTTACCCCTACGAGTGGGCCTACCCGTATTACGACTACGGGTATGATTATCCCTCCTACGCGCCCGATGCGGCGGCAGATACCACGGACGTCGGCTCAATCGACGCGCAGGTACAGGACAATCTGGCCCAGCAGGGATATTACCACGGACCAATCGACGGCATCATCGGCCCCATGTCGCGGGCGGCGATCTCCGCCTACCAGCACGACAACGGCCTGGCAATCACCGGCTCGATCAACGGCA
>DATAXI010000238.1:0-3305 GCA_036266845.1 Chthoniobacteraceae bacterium
GAACGCAAGCGCCTTGGCGCGCCTGTTGACAGGCAACATAGATGAACGCCCGCAATCCACGTTGACTGTGGCCCGTCGTCAAAGGAAGCGTGGCGAGGCGTGAATCTTTTCGACGCACACCCTGTTCACTGTCCCGCGCGGGTTTCATGGCTCTCCTTTTTAGCAGGGATGCCAGCCCGGTTCAACGTTGCTTTCCCCTCCCCTGGGCTCTACCGGGCGAGATATGGAATGGTCAGCGGCCCCTGTGGCAGTACCGCGATTTTCGCCGTCCCGCCCCGCTCCGCGGCCAGGCGGCGCACTGTCGCCGCGATATCGGGAGCCGGTATCAAGTGCGCCCGGCTCACCACCTGCCCGGGCAGGCTGCTATGGAGATGGATCTGCGCCTTGCGCTGGATGAGGGCCTGAATTTGCGATTGCCACTGCTCCGGGAATGTCTCCCGCGCGATCAATGACAGTATGTCCTCCGGGTCTTTGGCGCGATTCATCAACTCCTGGAACGGCGAGCCATCCGGCACTCCGGCGCGGCACTCCGCGGCCATCACGATTGCGCCCCCTTTTTTCACGATCCGCGCCGCGGCGCTCATCCCCTTTACCGCCTGGTAGAGATTCTGGTCCAGCGGATAGCCGCTGTTGGTGGTGATCACGATATCGAACAGATCATCGACCGGCTGCATCGCCGATTTCCGCACGAACTCGATGCCCACCTTGTGCGCTGCCAGCAGGTCACCGGCAAAAATACCGGTGATCGCCCTGCGCTCATTCAATGTCACATTGATCAAAAAACTTGGCCCCGCCTTTAAGGCGATGTCCCGCAACTCTTCCCAAAGCGGATTGCCTTCCGTGATGCCGAAAGCCGCGTTTGGATTGCCAATATTCCGCCGGCCATGGTTGCTGATAACGGTCTCCAGCGCGGCCACTCCTGGCATGATTCCCTTTGGGCCGCCGCTGAATCCCGCAAAGAAATGCGGCTCGATAAATCCCGTAACGATGCGGGTATCCGCTTCCATCAGATGCCGGTTCAGGAGCGCCGGCGTGCCATCAGTAGTCACGCCCACCCGGACCAGCTCCGCGGGGTTCTCAGGTTCATGATTCAACACCCGGTAATCCCGCATCACCGGTTCCGTAAGCATGGTGGCAAGCTGCTCCGGCGTGTTCGGCCGGTGGGTGCCGAGGGCGTTGAGCAGGGTCACGCGTTCCGGTCCCACCCCGCAGCCGCGCAGGTACTCGAGCGTCCAGGGGATGATCCGCTCATTGGGCGTAGCCCGGGTAATATCGGTAAAGACGATGCAGATACGCTCCCCGTTGCCCACGCGCTCCCGCAGCGCACCGGTTCCGATGGGGGCATCCAGCGCGGCAAGAAAGCTTTCTTTTTCCTCGGGCAGCCCCGGCTGCTCCAGCGGCTCAATGATCGTTGTGCAGTCCGCGGGAAGATCGGCATCCAGGTATCCATCGCCGTAGGCAAGCTTCACATTCATGGCGTCAAACTATCCCTCTGTCCGCCGGAGGCGACAAGCTTTCCCGGAAAACGCCGGCGCCGCCGCTCAATTGCCGCCGCTCGAATCAGGTCAATCCCTGATCTCGTACCACAAGGTTTGGTATGCGGGACCGATCTCCACAGTCGTTTTCCCCTCGCTCTCCGTGACCGGGATTTGCTTGCCCGGCTGACCGCGCCCGTCCAGCGCGAATGCTTTCACGCCGCCCCACGGCACGGTGATCCGCGCCGCAATCCCCTCCACGCGCGACGGCGCCGTCCCCCAATCTCTGCCCACGGATTCCATCGCCGGCCCGGTCCATTTCATCCCGGTATTCTCCTCGTACCCGGTCGCGGTGATCAGCCAGTCGCGCGGCTTGATTTCCGTCGCCGTAATGGCGGACCAGCCCAGCGTATCCGGCATCGGATCGATGGTGATATCCCCCAGCTTCACGGGACCGCAAATGCTCCCGATCACCGCCTTGTTTCGCGGCGAATCAATCAAAACGCGCCGCTGCTTTGTATCCCATGTCAATTCTCCCGTATCGCTCCGCGCCACCGCGGTATCGCCCGGCTGTACCGGCTGCGCGCCTGTTATCGGATCCTGCGCCACCCTGGATATGAGCGGCGTCATATCCTTCATCCCGAATCGTTGCAGGCTCCACCAGACCCCCGATTGCAGGCATGCGTTCATCGCGTCTTCGCGCGTCACGGGAAAATCGAGCAACCGCCGCGCCATCGCGATATCGCCGCGCAGGAACATCGTTTCCACCGCCGGCAGCGTCACCAGTTTGCCCGGGTTCTGGTCGATATTGAAAAAGCTGACAATCTTCCGCGCATCCCAATTCTCGTTCGAGTGGGAATAGGCGAACACAAACAGCCCATCCCAGTCCTGCAATGAGGCATACGCACCCAGCAGCAGGAATGCCTCGCTCGCGTGCACATTCGGCGCCGGCTCATTGTATTCCGTGCAGATGTACGGCTTGCCAGCCACGCGGTAGCCCGCGAGCGACGCCAGCGTCCCGCCTGCGGGATCGCCGGCCATCGGCACATTCTTGATCTTCCAGTTGCCCGGATCCCACGGTTTCCCGGGAAATTGGGGATGCTGCCAGTAAGCATGTCCGTCCACGATATCCATCGCGGATTGGATCACGCCGGGACTGAAGGGCGCGGAGGTGCCTACAATCAAACTGTGGGCCTTGAGATCCTCCTTCAGGTATTGCCGCATCCCGGTCCAGTAGTGCGATTCCGTATCGAACAGGAATGCCATCCAGTCATCCTGCGCGGCTTTGGTACGCATCCCGAGGTCCGGTTTCTTGAAGGGTGGCACGCTGCCCCACTGTTCGGCAGCCTGCAATCCGCTCACCCCGCCGGGCCGCAGCGACGCATTTTTGAATAAAACGCCCGTCTTGTTCGCACCGAGATCGCTGAAACAAATCCGGGCATTTTCCTCGTCCGCGCCTGGCCGGAATGCCAGCCGGTATTCCTTCATTTCCGGCCCCAATTTCACGTTCTCCATCCAGAGCGAGGCCCACGGCGAATGGGCCTGGGATGCGCAAACGACCATCCGCAGCGGACTATCCGCCCGCGCGGAAAAAGTCAGCGTGTAGCTTTGCGATTTGGAAAGCGCAACGTGGCCCTGAGTCAATTGAATATGCCAGTCCACCCCGTCCGTGTTATCGATCGTCACCGCCAGTCCATCCTTTGCCGTGGCTGTCGCCCGCGCATCGCCGTGCTGCTCCAGGTTCCACGCGCCGCCCGCGCCTTTCTCGAAGCGCGTTTCCTTCAGCATCTCCGCCCCCAGCGGTTGCGCGCCCACGTTCCATGCGGCTGC
>DATAXI010000266.1:0-16709 GCA_036266845.1 Chthoniobacteraceae bacterium
CGGTTGCGGAGCCGAACGATCTTTACAATCTGGGCGGCTGGCTGTCCGCGACAAACCTTCTCTTGATTTGCGCAATTTCACTGAAAGCGGCAGGATTCTCCACTCACCCCCCCAATCCAATGAACGTCGTACAACGATCCGCCATCAATTTTCGCGCAATCCTTTTTGTTCTGTTCAGCGCCGCTGCCATCGCCCGCGGCGGCGAGTTGCTCGCCCCCGGAGCAGACGTATCCGCACGCGTGGATGATGCGACCGGCGACTATAGCGTTACCTCGGCAGCGCTCGGGTGGACGTTTGCCGGCAGCATTGGTCACCCGCTGCTATCGCCCGCGGTAACCTCCGGCACCGACAGGCTGGGGCGCTACCGGCAGATCGCGTTCTCCTGGAAGGAAGGCGAGCTTCCGATGTCGGCGACGATCCGCGTCTCCGGCGAGCACCCGGTTATTCTCTTTTCCGATACCATCGATGGCCCATCGCAAGCGGCGCCACCGCCGTTTCCATCATTTCAACAGATCCCCGCCGGGCTCCATCTCTTCAGCTACATGCAGAGCCATTTCGCGCCTCCCAAGTTTGGCGCCAGCCAATGCTCGACTCCGTGGCTGCTCTTTGACTCCGGCGCAAATGCCATGGTGATCTCGCCCGCATCCCATTACATGGTGGCCAGCATGCTGGGCGACGGACAGCATCAGGTGGCGAGCGGATTCAATCCGCACCTGCGCGATCTTCCTTCCGGTTTTACCCAGCAGACCATTCTCGCATTCGAACACGGCATCAATCGCACATGGGACCTCTGGGGAAAATCGCTCCTTACTCTGGAGGATGCGAAACGTCCCGCTCCCGATGCCGACGTGGTGGATAAATACTTCGGCTACTGGACGGATAACTTCGCCTACTATTACTATCACTATGACCCCGCGCTCGGTTACGCCGGGACGCTGAAGGCGCTTGTGGATCATTACCGGCAGGCGCATATCCCCATCCGGTATCTGCAATTGGATAGCTGGTGGTACTATAAGTCATTGCGCGACGCCGATGGCAAGATGGGCAAGCCTAAGAACCCCAACCTGCCGCAGGGCGAATGGAACCGCTATGGCGGCCTCCTCCTTTACAAGGCGCACCCGGACGTTTTTCCCCAAGGCCTGCCTGCGTTTCAAAAAGCGGTGGATCTGCCGCTCATCACGCACGATCGCTGGGTCGATCCCGGCAGCCCCTATCATCAGAAATACACCATCTCCGGCCTGGCCGCGGTGGACCCTAAGTTCTGGGATGAAATCGCTTCCTATCTCAAGGAATGCGGCATCGTTACCTATGAGCAGGATTGGCTCGACCGCATTTACAATTTCTCGCCGGAAATGAGCAGCAACCCAAAGACCGGCGAGGAGTTTCTCGGCGGCATGGCTCACGCCTGCGCGGAGCGTGGCGTTACCATGCAATATTGCATGGCGCTGCCCTGTTACTTCCTGCAAGGGGCGCGCTATGAGAATCTGACCAGCATCCGCACCAGCGGCGACGGATTCGAGCCCGCGCGCTATAATGACTTTCTCTATGCCGGGCGGCTGGCGGGCGCGCTCGGCATCCCCGCATGGTCGGACGTGATCCACAGCCCGAAGACCGGCGATATGCTGCTGGCAACACTTTCCGCCGGTCCGGTGGGAATCGGCGATGCGATAGGCGCGGAGGACCGGGAGAACATCTTTAAGGTAACGCGCGCCGACGGGGTGATCGTGAAGCCGGATGCGCCGGCGCTGCCGCTGGACCAGAGTTACATCGCCGATGCCATCGGAGCCAAACAGGCGCTCATGGCGGGCACTTACACCCTGCATGGTGATATTCGCACCGCATACTTATTCGCTTTCAACCGCTCGAAGACCGAGGCGCTCCCGGCCTCCTTCAAGCCCGCGGAACTGGGCCTTGCCGGCCCCGTTTGCGTGTACGATTACTTTGCCGGCACGGCCCAGCGCATCGACGCCGGCAAAACGGTGACCGTCTCGCTGCCGCCGTCGGCCACCGCTTATTACATTGTCGCGCCTTTTGCAAAGTGTGGAATCGCCTTCCTGGGCGATGCGGGAAAATTCGTTTCCACCGGCAAGCAGCGCGTCGCCTCGCTGCGCGATATGGCCGGCGGGCTTTCCGCGAAGCTCGTTTTTGCCGCCGGGGAGGATTCGGCCAAAATCCACGGCTATTCCGCCGGCGCGCCAAAAGTCACGCTCAAGGGCGGCAAAGCCACTGCCGTGGAATATGATTCCGCGACCGGCCACTTTCAGTTTGAGGTGCGCCCGGATGCGGACACCACCCCCGCCGAAGATTCTCTTCACGATGTAACCATGACTCTTGAAGCAGACAGCCCCGGGAAATAAAATGCCCCCAAAAGCTGGCGCGTTGACTGAATCCCAATATAACTCCTGCGCGTGACCGTTCCTTTGAATTCCGCCGAACCGGAAAATCCGTCCAAAGACCTTCTCCGGGAAGAGGCGGATCGCATCCGGTTCATTGCCGAGAATACCCTTGATCTGATCTGCGAAACGACGGCGGAGGGGATTTACACCTACTTAAACGCGACTTACCGGGATGTGCTCGGTTACGCGCCCGAGGAGATGCTGGCGCACCACTTCGCGGAATGGTTGCATCCGGAGGATCGGGGGGCCGTGGAGGCCGCGTTTGCCCTGCACATCCGGGAGTTATCGGCGGGCCGCGCCACCTTCCGCTACCGCCACAAGGATGGGCACTGGCGCTGGCTGGAGACGCTGGGCAAGCCGTACCAGCGGCCGGGCGAGGAATTGCGCGCCGTGTTCGTTTCGCGCGATATCACAGAACAGAAGGAAGCCGAAACCGTGCGGCTCGCGCTGGACGAGGAGCGGCTGAAACGGAGCAAGCTGGAATCGCTGGCCGTGCTGGCCGGCGGCATCGCTCACGAATTCAACAACCTGCTGACCAGCATCCTCGGCAATCTCTCACTGGCGCAAATGGATGCGCCGATTGACTCCAGCCTGCTGGAAAACCTCACGGAGGCGGAACGGGCCTGCCTTCGCACCCGGGACAAGGTCGCGGAGTTGAGCACCTTCGCCATCGGCGGCAGGCCGGTCAAGACGCCGGTGAGTCTGGAAAGAGCCATCCGCGACGCCGCGGCCATGACGACGCGACTCGGCGATGTGCGGTATGAATTTGATATCGAGGTGGGAATGGAGCCGGTCATGGCCGACGAATCGCAGCTTCGGCAGGCGATTTACAACCTGCTGACCAACGCCGCCCAGGCAATGCCCGGAGGAGGCACGGTGCAGGTGGAAGCGCGCCGGACGGCGCCGCCGAAACAGTTGCGCGGAGGCCGCTACATCGCCCTGCGGGTCAGCGACCAGGGAATCGGAATCCGCAAGGAACATCTGCACCGCATTTTCGAGCCCTACTTTACGACCAAAAAAGGGGGCCATGGCCTGGGACTCGCAACCGCGCACTCCATCGTGACCAATCACGACGGCGCCCTGCTCGTGGATTCCACGGAGGGCAAAGGCTCAACCTTCACCATATACCTGCCCGCCGGCGAGGACCAAACGCCGCCGCCCGTGGAAGCTCTGCCGCAGGGCACGCAGGCCCGCATCCTGGTGATGGATGACGAGGAGTCGATTCGCGTGCTCGTCGCACGGATGCTGGAGATGAGCGGATATCAGGTAGAGACCGTGAAGGATGGGAACGAAGCGATCATGCTTTACATGGAGGCGCTGGAATCAGGCCGCGCGTTCGATATCGTGCTCCTGGACCTGCGGGTGCCGCGAGGCATGGGGGGATTCGAGGCATTCCAGGCCATTCGCGCGCTGGACCCGGGCGTCCAGGCGATCGTCTCCAGCGGCTATTCGGAGAATCCGGTGATGGCAGACTTTGAGAAGCACGGCATTGCCGCCGTGATACCCAAGCCCTACAGCGCGCAGCAATTGCTGGGCGCCGTGCAAAAAATCCTCGTCCGCCGCCGCAAGCGCTGAGCGTTGTCTAATACCGGGCAGAGGTAGTCAAGCCGAGCCACTGGATGCCCGTGCGGACACTGCTGCCGGAGTACTCGCCATCCAGCAATTGGCTGGCGCCCACATTGCGGCTGTCCGGAATGTCCCATTGGTAGGCCAGGTCCACCTCCAGCCAGCGCCAACGGTAGCCCGCGCCGGCGGAGAGCGTATTCTGCGGCAGGGCCGCGGTCATTGGCGTGAGGGTGCCGTCCGGCACCGGGCTCCGGCCAAACGCATAACCGGCCCGGAGGAAAAAGTTATCCGTGATCTCATCCTCAATGCCGATGCGATAGGTGAATGCGTTGCGCCAATCAAGCGGGACATCGTCCTCCACCGCGTTGGACTTTACCAGGGCGTTCACAGCCGGGTTGCTGCCGTTGGTCAATTTTACCGGCAGCGTGTTAAAGGCATCGGCCCAGCCGGTCCAATCGATTTCCGCCGCCGCTTCCCAGCGCGGGTGAAACTTCCACGCCACGCCGCCGGAAACGATCTGCGGGAAGGTGTTGTCCACCTCCGCGTTGTAATTGAACTCGCGCGGCACGGAGGCGTAGGCGGGCCCCAGGGCGTTGAGTTGCGCGCTCGCGTCCGCGGTTGCCTCGCCGTAAGTCTTCACAATTGTCCGGCTCTCGTACGAGAGGCCGATGGAAACTGTATCCGCCGGCTTGTAGAGGATGCCGGCCGTGCCATTGGCTCCCCATCCGTAAGTCGTCATATCCAGCAAGGTCTTAAAGCCGCGGAGCACCGGCTGGCTCTGGAAGACGTACGGCGTCTGAAGCAGGTTCTCGTTGTAATCCAGGCCCAGTTCTCCGCCAATGGAGAGCTGCCGAGTGATTTGCACGCTCAGCCCGAATGCAAACTTGATGTCTTCGATTTCTGAATTATCCCGCTGGTAGCCGTAGCTTGCCGTGCCGCCGAGCCCGCCGGGCGGATCGTTGTAATTCCAATGCGCATCCAGCCCGATCTCCGGAATCACGCCAAAAGCGACGGTCAGCGGCGTATGCGGGATCGGCATGGAAAGCGCCCCTTCCGGCCCCATATTGAAGTCCGTGGAGAGCACGCCGGTATCCCCGGTTCTGGAAGTATATTTTCCGTAAGCGCTGGCGCCGACGAGACCCGCATCCGCTTCCGGACTATTGAACAGGCTGAGCGCCGCCGGATTGCCCCCCATCGCGCCCAGCGCCGTGCCGGGGTCCGCGACTTCGGCGCCGCCCATGCCCATTGCACGCGCATCCGCCCCGCTTCCGTAGAGCCCCTCGCTGGCGCGCAGGGCGGGCGGAATAGCGGCAATGGCAATGAAGGCGGCGAGAATGCGGATATTCATCCGTGCTCCCAAGTAGCAGGCGGAATACCCGCCGCTAAGGGAAATGCCTAAGGGGATTTACCGATCCTCCGTAGTGCGGAAGAAGCTTCGCGCACCGGTTTATTCGGCATTGCGGAGATGGGGGGAACTACAGCCGGACGGCGAAGGTATCCTCCGGGGTGATGGACTCCGCAAAGGCCGTAAGGAGTGAGATGACGCGCTCGACATCCTCCAGGCTGGCCATCTCGACCACGGAATGCATGTAGCGGAGCGGGAGGGAAACCAGGGCGCTCGGGATGCCTTCCCGCGTGGTGAAAATGACGTCGGTATCCGTGCCGCTGTAGCGGCTGGAGGACTCATGCTGAAGGGGGATATTCTGCCGGGCGGCGACCTCGATCAGGCGCTGGACCACCAGCGGGTGGTTGCAGGTGCCATGGGTGATGCTGGGGCCGCCGCCCAGCTTCACCTCGCCATGTTTCGCGTGCTCGATGCCCGGCGTGTCGGTGGCGTGGGTGACATCCAGGACCACGCAGACATCCGGCATGAGGCGATGCGCGGCCATGCGCGCGCCGTGGCCGCCGATTTCCTCCTGAACGGCGTTGACGGCAAAAACGGTGGCGGACAGGCGTTCCGCGCGCCGGCTGAGATTGGCAATGACCTGGGAGAGGATGAAGCCGCCGATGCGGTTATCCAGGGCGCGCCCGAGGAGGTGTTTCGGCCCCATCTGCTCGACGGCATCGGTATAGACGGCGGGATGGCCCACGCGGATGCCCATGCCGGCGACTTCCTCGGCGCTGGCCGCGCCCACATCCACGTAGAGATCGTGCGTGAGCGGCGCTTTCTCATCGCCCAGCGAATCCCGCCGGAGATGGATGGCCGTATTGCCAATGACGCCGCGCACCGGCCCGCGCTCGCCCAGGATATCGAGCCTCCGCCCGCGGGCGGTGGCGATATCGGAGCCGCCGATGCGGTCCACGCGAAGAAACCCCTCCTTGGAGATATGCTTCACGATGAAGCCGATCTCATCGGCGTGCGCCTCGAACATCACCTTGCGCGGGGTGGGATGGGCGCCGTCCATGGTGGCCCACACGCTGCCGTAAGCGTCATTTTCCACCCGGTGGGCAAATTGGCGGGCATACGCGGCCCATTTGCGCTGGCCGGGCAGCTCAAAACCGGTGGGACTGGGAGTCTGGAGGAGATCGAAGAGAAAATTACGCGCTGCGGTATCCATGGATGAACCCTTTTCTCAACTGCCGGCCCGTGCAAGTGAAGCGGAAAAAAAATCCGCGAATCCTCAGGGAGAGCCCTGCAAGTGAGCCCGGCTGCCAATTTCCCCTTGCCCGGGGAGCAAAACTGTCCTAGATGGCACGGTGTGTGTCCCATAAAGGGGCAAACCTGCCCTGCGCGCCGCCGGCGTGGAGCTGACTAATAAGGAGTGGTGACCCGCCCGCGAAAGCCGGCAGACACCAATGGCGGAACAAACAGACAGTACAACCGATCGCAACCCGACACTCCCGCGGGCGCGGTCCAACGAGCACAGTTTATCCAATCACAACAGATTCGAGTCGATGGCCGTATCCGGGCGCGTGAAGTACGCGTCATCCTCGGGGCCACAAATGAGCAGCTTGGCGTGATGAAGCTGCCAGATGCATTGCGGAAGGCACAGAGCCTGGGGCTAAATCTGGTGGAGGTAGCCCCGAACGCAGTCCCGCCGGTGTGCCGCATCGTGGACTTCGGCAAATACCGGTACGAGCTCTCCAAGCAGGACAAGGAAAAGAAGAGCGCGGCCGGAAAGCTCAAGGAGATCAAATTCCGCGTCAATATCGACGACCATGACTACCAGACCAAGGTCCGGCGGTCGGAGGAATTTCTCGACAAGGGCTACAAGCTGAAAATTCACCTCCAATTCCGCGGGCGCGAAATGGCGCACCAGGAGTTGGGCATGGGATTGATGCAGCGCATCAAGGCCGATTTGAACACCATGGCCCATGTTGAAATGGAGCCCAAGCTGGTGGGCAAGAGCATCGGCATGACGTTATCTCCCCTCCCCATCGCCAAGCGGAAGCGGCGGTTCCAGCCAATGGAAGACCATGAGCTGGAAGCGGAGGATGAGGATACCGACGATGACGAATAAGAGTGCGGGGGCCGGCTGCAACGTGAAGGGAAAGTCCACGCTGCCGCGCATGGCGGGCGCCCGATGAAACTGCTGCTCTTCGATATCGATCAAACGATTCTCCACTCCGGTGGCGCCGGAGAAAAGGCGCTCACCCTGGCGCTACGCGAGCGTTTTGGCCGGGAGACGACGCTTGACGGCATCGAGATTGCCGGCAAGACGGATGTCTGGATCGCACAAAGGATTTTTGAAGCGCACGGCATCGAAGCGACGCCGGAGAACGTCACGGAATTCCTGGATGGCTACCTGCAGCACCTCGAGCGCCAGCTCGGGCTCAATGCGGGGCGGCTGCTCCCCGGATTTCCGCAAATTCTCCACACACTCGCAAAAATGCCAAACGTCGCGATCGGGCTGCTGACCGGGAATCTGCGCCGGGGAGCGCTGCTGAAGCTGACCCACTATGGCGTGGATGACCAATTCTCGTTTGAGGTGGGCGCGTTTGCCGATGACTCGCATGATCGCAACCAGCTCGGCCCCTACGCGCGGCGCCGGGCCGGAGCGGCCCACGGGGTGGATTTTTCGCCGGAGGATATCTACATAATCGGCGATACGCCGCACGATATCGCCTGCGCGAAGGCATGCGGCGCCCACGGCGTGGGCGTGGCGACGGGGAGGTATGGACGCGCCGCGCTGGAGGCGGCGGGAGCGGATTACGTTTTCGACGATTTATCGGACGTCGATGCGGTGATCCGGACGCTGGGCCTGGCCGAGGCCTGACCAGGCACGGGCTTAAAGCAGGCCCTAGCCGATAATCGTCTGCGAAGCCGAAATCTTGATGACCCGGCCTTCCGGGTCACGGAAATTGGTGTAGGGCCCGACGTTGGTGATGATGATGCCGCGCTTGCGCAGCTCGTTGAGCACGTGCTCGCGGTTCTTCAGGGTAAGATAGAGGTGGAAGTAGCTGACCATCTCGCCGCACTCGGAGCGGCGCAGGCAGAGCGGCACGCCGCCGATTCGCATCTCGCAATACCGCTCGGGACGCTCGCTCAGCACCTCCGCGGCGAGGATATCCACATAGAAATCGCGCATCTCCCTCCAGCGGTTGGTGAAAATGGTCACGGAGTAGCAGGTCGTGGGCTCCTCGGGCTCCGGCGAAGGGCCTGCCAGCGGCACGCTGGGGATGGGAAAGTGGGTAACTGCTGTCATCTTGAGAAACCTGTTTAGCAGGAGGCGTGCTAAATTATGGCGTTTATGGTATTTATTTCACTCGGCCCCGGTTTTTTCCTCCGCTTCGCTCCCCTTTTTCCCGTATTCCTCCCCTCTTCATGATCCAGATTCCCGAAGGCGATTTCGCCGCCTACATTTTCGATTGCGACGGCACCCTGGGCGATACCATGCCCCTTCACTACATGGCCTGGTGCGCCGCGCTCAAGGATTACAAAATCGACTTTCCCGAGGCCTTCTTTTACGAGCTCGGCGGCGTTCCGACCGAGCGCATCGTGGAGATTCTCAATGAGCGCCACGACCACCATATGCCGGTGCGGGAGACGGCCAGGTACAAGGAGGAGCTTTACCTCCAGGGGATTGCGGATATCCGACCCATTGAGCCGGTCGTCGCAATTGTGAATGAGGTGTACGCAAGATTGCCGATTGCCGTGGCTTCAGGCGGACACCGGCATATTGTCACCCGGACCCTCGGCTGCCTGGGCATCCTGGACAAATTTGACGCCGTCATTTGCTCCGAGGATTACCGGAACGGGAAACCGAGCCCGGATCCCTTCCTCATCGCCGCCCAACGCCTGGGAATCGCCCCTGAGAAGTGCCTGGTCTTCGAAGATACGAACACGGGCATCCAGGCGGCAAAGGCGGCCGGGATGCAATGGGTGCTGGTGCCGCAGCCGCAGCGTGGATGAAAATCCTAAAGAAGAGCCAGCGCGAGAAAGACGACGCCGCCGGCGCCGAAGGCGAGGCCGACATACCAAAAGCGGCGGCGCTGGGTAAGGATGGAAATTGCGGAAACGGCGATGGCGATCTGGAAAAGCGTGACCGCGGAGGAGAATTTCTCGTGCCGGGCAAGATGAGCCGTGGACTCGGCTTCCAGGGCTTTCGCCTCCTTCGAGATATCCTCCTGCTCCTCCGCATACTTTGCGGCTTTTGCGGCATCGGCCGCGGCCGGCGTTTTCCCCTCGGCTTCGAGGAGTTCCATCTTGGCCTCGAGGACATTCGCCTTGATGCCTTTGGCCTGGTAAAAGGCCCATTGGTCGGAGGCGCGCAACTGGCTGATCATCCCCTCGTTAATGTGCTGGCCGGCCAGCAATGAGGCGATGGCTGCGACAGCGGCCAGGATGGCGGTGCTGACGGCGACGCCGAGCACCCATTTCTCCTCCGCCTCGCGGGCGTGCTCATTGATGTGATCCTGGGTTTTCTCCAAGGGGACTTCGGGAGATTCCATAGCGGTGGCGAAGTTTAGCGGTGGTGCCCGTGCTGGCAATGGGCCAGGAGAAAGAGAAGGCCCATGGCGAGGATGGGGACCGATGCCGACAGGATCACCAGCCGCGCCTGATGCAAGCGGGTGGAGAGCACTTTCGGGACGCGCAGATGATTGTGGCGGCCGGTCAATTTGACCAGGGAAAGGTCCTCGAGTTGCGACTTCATTTCCGTTGCCGTCTGGATGCGCTTGCGCGGGTCGCGCTCCATGGCATGCAGGATCAATTCTTCTACCTCCGGTGGAATCGCCGGATTGATGTCGCGCGGCGCCTTGGGATCGCCGGTGACACGCGCGTTCATCACCATAAAGGGATTGTCCGCCTCGAATGGGAGCACGCCGGTGGTCATCTCGTAAAGCATCGCGCCGAGCGAATAAATATCGGTGCGGGCATCGCCGCGTTTCCCTTTGACCTGCTCCGGCGCCATGTAATCGGGCGTGCCCATTGCGGGGGTAAATCCGACAAAGGTGAGCCTGCGCATATCCGAGGCGCGTGCGATGCCAAAATCCATAATGCGCAGCGTGCCATCCTTGCAGATCATCAGGTTTTGCGGCTTGAGATCGCGATGGACGACGCCTTTCTCATGCATGTGCTGGAGGGCGTCGGCGATCTTTGCCGCGATCGCCAGCGCATCGTCCACGGGGAACGGCTTCACCTCATTGAGCACTTGCGCGAGCGTCCGGCCCTCGAGCAATTCCATGACGATGTACGGGCGGCTTTGGGTTTCACCCGGCTCATAGAACTTCAGGATGTTCGGGTGATTGAGGATGCGCCCGATATCCGCCTCGCGCTGGAAGCGGGAGAAGAAGCCGATATCCGACTCGTACTGCATGTGGGGAATCTTGAGCGCGACGGGGTGATTTTCCTTCAAGTCAAAAGACTTGTAGATCGTGGCCATGCCACTGCGGCTGATCTTGGAATCGATGCGGAAACGGCCATCGACCACCTGGCCGGGATCCAGCTCGTTTTGATCGGTGATTTCCGCGGGTTGCGCCGGAGTCGCAAGAATGGAAAGCGGCTTCTCTTTCTTGAGCGGCGTGACGCGATCCACATGGACCAATTGCGCGGTGAGATTGTCATCGGCGCCGCGGCGCTCGGCGAGATTGACGAGGTAAGGGCAGACTTCGTCGAGGTTGAGGCGGTCAACGCCCTCGGCGATCTCCCCATCGTTCATGAAGCAATACAGGCCGTCGGTGCATTGCAGGTAACGGTCGTGCTGCATGACGGTGACGCGCTTGTAATCGAACCGCACGATTGGCTCGACCCCGACGCTGCGCGTAAGCATGGAGCGGAGATGGCTGCCGCGGGCTTCCATCTCCGTCATCAGGCGCAGCTTGAGCTGGAGGCCCGTCATGGAGTGATCCTGGGTGAGCTTTTTGATCTCCTCCTGCCGCACGAGGTAAAGGCGGCTGTCGCCGACGTGCCCAACGTGGATGTCGCGTCCCTTGAAGATGCAGACATTCATGGTGGTGGCCATGCGGGTGGCCTTGCTTTCGTTTTCGCCGGAATCGTACAAGGCGATATTGGCGGCAAAGAAGATATCCCGCAGGATGGCCTTTGCCGCCATATCGGGACTGCACTCCTGGAACTTGTGAATCGCAGTCTCAACCGCGAGGCGGCTGGCGATATCGCCCCTGCCGTGGCCGCCGACCCCATCAGCAATGATGGCGATGGAGCCGCGTGATTGGCGCTCATCCGGTTCCGCGGGCTCCCAAAATCCCGCGTAATCCTCGTTTTTCGGGCGGACGGGGCCTTTTGAGGAGAGAGAGAATACTTTCAGTTCCATGGATGATGCACGCTGAAGCTCGGGGAATGTGTAATTTCAGACGCGGGATTAGCAATGCTGAAAAGACGCGAACGGCCACACTATGACGATGTGGCCATTCGGTTAATTGTCTCGAATGGAGAGATTTAAGCGAACAATAAGCGAAATTGGAGGCGCCTCCGCCGCCGCGGCGGTTTGCAGGAACATCGATTCCTCTCTCTTCCTGCTTCCCGCGACGAGCCGCTGGCGCAGGAGCCAGGAGCCGCTGGATCACCGCCTCCACGGCGTGGTGGAGCAGCACGCGCATGGCTCCGGCAAGGCTGCCGCTGAAGGTCTGTTACACCGCCCGGAAAAGCGGAAGGACTTCTTTATACGGGAAACGGAATTTCCAGCTCTAAAGGATTGTCTTGTACAAAGCGCCAAAACCGGAGGGGCATGAGTCTTTTTAGACACATTGAAATTGTGATTTCTTATCCATCGAAAGCGCTTCCCATTTAACACCCGCTCTCCTAAGTGTTTTGACATGCCGCGCGTAATGTGCGGCCTCGGCGATCCCCCAAAGTCTCCGTTAACCGATTAAACCAAGACTATGCTCCACCCTTATATGCGGGCGGGCGCGCTGATTGCCGCCATTTGCCTGCTTTCACCCATGCCTAAAATCCAAGCCCAAACCGCCCATCCGGGGACGGTGACCTCGAAACCCTTCGGTAAAACACCCGATGGAAAACCGATCCAGCTCTACACCCTCACGAACACCACGGGAATGCAGGTGAGGATCGCCTCCTACGGCGGAACGGTGGTCAACCTTTTCGCCCCGGACCGCAACGGCAAGCTGGCGGACGTGGCCCTGGGCTTCAGCACCATCGAGCCTTACTTTACCAAGAGCCCCTACTTTGGCGCGCTCATCGGGCGATATGGCAACCGGATCGCCAAGGGGCGTTTTACGCTGGATGGGAAGACTTACCAGCTTAAGAAAAACAACGGACCCAACGCGCTGCACGGCGGCCTCAAGGGCTTTGACAAGCAGATCTGGGCCGTGGAGGTGATGAGCCAGAATCCTCCCTCCATCCGCCTCTCCCGCCTCAGCCCGGATGGCGAGGAAGGCTATCCCGGCAACCTGAAAGTGGCGGTGACCTATACGCTCACGGATCGCGACGAACTGAAAATCCAGTATGCCGCGCAGACGGACAAGGACACGATCCTGAACCTGACGAATCACACTTACTTCAATCTCGCCGGCGCCGGAAGCGGCAGCGTGCTGGGCCAGCAGATCCGCATCAATGCCGATAAGTTCACCCCGGTGGACAAGACGCTCATCCCGACGGGTGAAATGAAGGATGTGGCGGGCACGCCCTGGGACTTGCGCAAGTGGACCCCGATCGGCCAGAAGCTGCAGGCCACGGGCGGCAAGCCGGTGGGCTATGACCATAATTTTGTGCTCAATGAATGCCCCTTCGTCCGCCCATGCCTGGCGGCGGAAGCGTGGGACCCCAAGAGCGGACGCCTGATGAAGGTGTACACCACTCAACCCGGCATCCAATTCTACACCGGCAATTTCCTGGACGGCACGATCACCGGCAAGGGCGGCAAGGTTTACCGCCAGCACGATGCCTTCTGCCTGGAGACCCAGCATTTCCCGGATTCACCCAATCACGCGAACTTCCCATCGACGGTATTGCACCCGGGCCAAATCTTCCGGAGCACGACGATCTATAAGTTCTCGGTAAAGTAACCGGTGCGACGGCGGTCGCGGCACGAAAAGAAATCCTGTTCCCGCCAGGGGGACGTGCCGCTGACCGCCATCGCCACAAAGAGCGGGGCGGTTGCCGTGCCATTGCCGGCGCCGCTGGCACTGATGCCGCCAGTCCCGGAAGCCCGGCTATCGCCGAAGGCTAAGCGCGGCGCGACAGGACCGCGCCCTCGTAGCTCTTGATCTCCGCCAGCCAGTCGAGGCCCTCCGGGGAGCCCTGCCGGCGGCAATGCTCATTCCAGACAGCGCCAAGCGGCAGCGCCTTGCTCTCCTCCAGCAGCGCGAGCCGCGCGGTGAAGTCCCCTTCCCGCTCCAGCGCGCGCAGTTTTGCCAAAGGCTCCAGGAGCGCGCCGAGCAGCGCCTTGAGCGCGGCGCGTGAACCGATGACCCACGCCGCGATGCGATTGATGCTGGCGTCAAAGTAATCGAGGCCGATGTGGGTGCGGGCCAGAAAATCGCCGCGCACGATCTCTTCCATGATCCCGCGCGTTGGGTCATCCATGAGGACAACGTGATCGCTATCCCAGCGCACGCCGCGGCTGACGTGGAGGATGATTTCCGGCACGAACTGGAGCACGGACGATATTTTATCCGCCAGCGTCTCGGTGGGATGGTAATGGCCCGCGTCCAGGCAGACGAGTTTCCGGTTTTTCACGGCGTAGCCGAGGTAGAATTCGTGGGAGCCGGGCACATAGGATTCGGAGCCGATTCCAAAGAGTTTCGACTCGACCGCGTCGAGGTGCAGTTTTGGATCGATGGGCTCGGCGAAGAGGGCATCCAGCGATTGCTCCAGCCGCTCGCGCGGTCCCTTGCGGTCCACGGTCAAGTCCTTGGAGCCGTCGGGAATCCAGACATTGGTGACCGTGGGGGAGCCGAGCTGGCGGCCCATTTCCGCACCAATGTGGCGGCAGGCGATTCCGTGCTCGATCCAGAACTGGCGCACCGCGGGATCGCGATGGGTGAGCGTGGCGCCATCGTCCGCCAGTGGGTGGGAGAAATAGGTGGGATTGAAATCGAGGCCCATGCCGCGCTCCTTCGCCCAATCGATCCAGCTTTGGAAATGCCCGGGCTCGATTTGATTGCGCTCGACGGTCTTCCCGCCAAAGTCGCCGTAGATGGCGTGCAGGTTCAGCCTGTGCCTGCCGGGGATGAGCTTGAGCGCAAGGTCAAGGTCCTGGCGCAGTTCCGGGAGAGTCCGCGCCTTGCCGGGATAATTTCCAGTTGTCTGGATGCCGCCGCCGGTAAGCTCCGCACCGGCGCGCTCAAAGCCGCCAACATCGTCGCCCTGCCAGCAATGAAGGGAAATGGGAGTCGCAGCCAGTGTTGCCAAAGCGGTCTCCGTATCGACGCCGAGGTGGAAATAGGCCTGCCGCGCGGAGGGATATGGATCGTTGCTCATGAATAGATGGGGGAGTGGAGGCTGCCATCATATCCGCTCGCCACGGGATTGGAATTCATGGAATGATCTTTCCCATATCAGAAATGACCGCGTCGAATTATTCCCGCTATCTCCCCCCGTCTCCGGAGACGGTACGCTGGGGACTTGGGCTGACGGGCGCCGGCTTTGCCTCCATTCCTCCCGGGTCGTCCTATCCGCCGCGGCATCATCCGGCCGATCATGACTTCGATTGGGAGCATGGCCGCGTTCTGGAGGGTCTCCAGGTGCTCCTCATCACGCGCGGCGGGGGTGAACTGGAAACTGCCGCGATGGCTTGCATGCGCGTGGAAGCCGGCATGGCGTTTTTGATACTGCCAGGAGAGTGGCATCGCTACCGGCCGGACCCCGCCACCGGATGGGATGAGAGCTGGATCGAGATAGCCGGACCGGTGATGGATGGCTTGCTGGAAAGCGGCACATTCTCTCGCGGGTCCATCATCAAGCCGGATGCCCTCGGCATGGGGTTGGACGAGGTGTTTGAGGCGATCCACCGGCGCATGCTTGCGCCCCCCGGCGGCTTTGAGCCGGAGCTCTCCGCCGCGGCCTTGCGCGTGCTGGCGCTCTGTGCGCGTATCGATTCCACCCGCGTCCCGCACATCCGGCGAGCGGTGCGGTCAGCGGAGCAATACCTCGCCGCGCATCACGCGGAGCCGGTCAATATGGAGGCGCTGGCGCGGCGTCTCGGCGTTGCCTACTCTCATTTCCGCCGGGCATTCCGCAAGCAGACCGGTTTTTCCCCGTGGCAATATGTCATCCGGTTGCGCCTGAGCCGCGCCCGGCGCCTGCTCGCGGCCAGCGATGCCACGCTGGATGATATCGCCGCGCGAGTGGGCTTCAGCACGGCGTTCCATCTCTCGCTCGCATTCAAGCGCGCCTACGGTCAGGCGCCGCATTACTGGCGGCAGGCGCTATCCCGGGAGCGGCGTTGAAATCCGCTTGCGGACGGCGGACGGCCCGGCGAGCTTTCATCCAAATGGATTTGCGCGCGCCGTCGATCGCCCTCGTTGCATCCTTGCTCTTTTGCGCCGGGACCGGAGCCGCGCCCATGCAAAGAAGCGCCTCGGAGGTGCTGCTGGTGTATAACTCCACCAGCCCGGTCTCCACGGCAATCGCCGGCTACTACGAGCAACGGCGCGGCGTCACCAATGTCCTTGCCGTCCAATGCCCGGACTCCGCACTGAGCGCGCTGAATGAGAATATTCCATTCACACTTTACAATGTGGAGATCGCGACGCCGGTAAGAGAATACCTGTCGCGGCACCGGGGAATCAATTTTATCGTGCTGACCAAGGGTGTTCCCATACGGATCGCCGGCACTTACCTGGGCAATATCGGGGGCGATTCATACAGTAACTATAATAACATCAACGTGACCGGCGCCAGGATATTGAAGGCGCGTATCGCGAACCCCGGCGGAATCGGGACCATCCAGATATGCCTGGATAGCCAGGCCGGGACAGTCATCGGGACCTGTCCGGCGCCCCACACGGGGAGTTATGAGAAATGGGCGACCGCCTCCTGTCACATCGCCGCCACCACGGGCACCCATAGCCTTTATTTTAACTACAGCGGCGGATTTAACCTGGAGTGGTTTTCACTTAATAATAACCCGGCCATGGAAGTACAGGCCGCGGCGTATGACGGCGCTTCCGACGGCTTGCAGGCTTATCCCTCAAGCGAGGGAGGAGCGGCTACCGGCTCCGAACCGATTGGCACTGCGCCGGAGAACCTTACGCCTTCGGTGGATAGTTATCTGGCGGCGCTCGGGTATCCCAGCCTGCCGGGTGTGAAGAAGGCGAAAATTACTGGAAGCGGCGCGACAGGATTCGCGTGGATCAACCGGTATTATCAGGCCAAGGTGCCATTCA
>DATAXI010000270.1:0-36051 GCA_036266845.1 Chthoniobacteraceae bacterium
TTTCACCTGCCCTTCTGCCGGAGCCTGTGCTGGTACTGCGGCTGCACGACGGTCACCACCTCGAAACAAGCGGCGAGTGCGGAGTACATGATTTATCTGGAGAAGGAGATGGCGCTGATGGCGGGGCTTTTGAATGCGGAGCGGCGGGTGGTGCAAATCCACCTGGGGGGCGGGACGCCGACCTTCCTGATGCCGGATGAGCTGCGGCGGCTGGGCGAGTTGATCGACGCACAATTCGCGGTGAGCATGGATGTGGAGGCGAGTGTGGAGATCGATCCGCGCCGGATGAGCCCGCAACACGTGGCGGCGCTGTGGGAGGCGGGTTTCCGCCGGGCATCGCTGGGGGTGCAGGATTTTGACCCGCGTGTGCAGGAGGCGATTAACCGTTACCAGAGCCGGGATGAGACGTGGCGGGCGGTGCAATGGCTGCGGAATGCGGGTTTCGACTCGGTGAACCTGGACCTGGTGTACGGGCTGCCGCACCAGACGGTGGAGACTTTCTCAAAGACGCTGGATGAGGCGATCGCGCTGCGGCCGAATCGCATAGCGGCGTTTAGCTACGCGCATGTGCCATGGCTGAAGCCGGCGCAGAAGAGGCTGGAGTGCCTGCCGCCTCCGGAGACAAAGCTGGCGCTGCTGGCGCTGACGGTGAGCAGGCTTACGGCGGCCGGTTTCGTACACATCGGGATGGATCACTTTGCCCGTGCGAACGATGAGCTGGCGGTGGCGCAGCGGGCGAAGAAGCTGCAACGGAACTTCCAGGGCTACAGCACGAATGGCCACGCGGATATCTACGCGTTTGGCATGTCGTCGATCTCGCAGGCGAACGGGACTTATTGGCAGAATCTCAAGACCCTGCCTGGGTATTACCACGCGCTGGAGGCGGGCGCTCTGCCGATCGGGCGGGCGTGTGTGCTGACCGGGGAGGATAAGATAAGGCGCGAGGTCATCACGCGCGTCATGTGCGATCTGGATCTGGATTTTGCCGAGATGTCGCGGCGGCTGGAGATTGATTTTCCCGCGCACTTTGCCGCGGAGCTTGCGAGCCTCGCGGATCTGGAGGCCGACGGGCTGGTGGAAATCCGCGATACGGGGCTCGCGGTGACTGAGGCCGGGCGTTTCCTTATCCGGGTGATTGCGTCGCGATTCGACGCGTACTTCGCGCCCACGCCGGAGGCGCGCCAATTCTCACAAACTGTATGAATACCATTGCCATCATTGGAGGGGGAATTACGGGGCTTACCGCCGCCTTCCGCCTGCGGCAGCGCGGCATCGGCGTGACCGTGTACGAGGCGGGCCAGCACCTGGGCGGTGTGATCCGCACCGTGCAGCGGGACGGCTACACTGTGGAGTGCGGTCCGGGCTCCATCCTTGAAACATCGCCAAAAATCGCCGAACTGGTCCACGATCTGGGACTGGATGCGCGGCGCCATTATTCCAGCAATACCAGCGCCAGAAATTTCATCCTGCGCGGCGGCCGCCTGATTGCCGTGCCGAAAACGCCGGTCGAGTTTCTGACGACGCGGCTCTTCTCCCCGCTGGCGAAGCTGCGCGCGGGGTGCGAGCCGCTCATCAGCCGGAGCAGCGGCACGATGGAGGAGAATGTGGCGAGTTTCGTGAAGCGCCGGCTGGGCGGCGAGTTCCTGAAATACGCGATTGATCCGTTTGTCTCCGGCATCTATGCGGGCGATCCCGCGCGGCTGTCCGTGCGCCACGCGTTCCCAAAGCTGGCGGAGGTGGAAAAGCGTTACGGATCGCTTTTCCTCGGCCAATTCCTGGGAAAACGGGAACGGAACCGGCGCGCGGAAAAATCGGCGCAGAAGGCGCGGAAGTTTTCATTCGACCAAGGCCTGGGCGTGCTCACGCAAGGGCTGGCGGAGCGGCTGGGCGATTCCATCCGCACGCGCGCGAAAGTGATGGCGCTGCGCCGCTCGGGTTCCTCCTGGATCGTGCAGACGGATGGGTATGACGAGCCCATGGAGCACAGCGCGGTGATCCTGGCGGCACCGGCCCACAAGCTGGCGCAGATCGATCTGGACTGCCGCACGGAATATTCGCTGGCGCCGCTTTCGGGGATTTACCATCCGCCGGTGGCCACCGTTGCGCTCGGTTTCCGCCGTGAGGATGTGGGGAATGCGCTGGACGGTTTTGGATTTCTCGTACCGCGGAGTGAGCACCTGCAGATTCTCGGCGCGACGTTCTCTTCATCGATCTACGAGGGCCGCGCGCCGGCGGGGAACGTGCTGGTGACGACGTTTCTCGGGGGTTGCCGCAATCCGGAGTCGGCATTGAACGAGCCGGGAAAATTGATCGACATGGCGATGAGTGATTTGCGGAAGGTGCTGGCTATCAAGGGAAGCGAGACATTTGCCTATTGCACCTGTTACCAGCGGGCGATTCCGCAATATGAGATCGGCTATGGGCGCTACAAGCTGCTGATGAAAAATATCGAGCAGCACCTGCCGGGCCTTTTCTTTGCGGGGTCTTACCGCGACGGCATTTCGCTTGGCAATTCCATTGTCTCCGGCTACGGGGCGGCGGATCGCGGCGGGCGCTATTTCCGCGCGGGCGGTCTGCCTGTCACTTCCGCGGCGTGAGTCTTTTTGCCTTCTCCCGGCCAAGGGGTTAATGGGCCCTGAGCCTGGCGGCGGCGAAGACGATGCCCAGGGATGCGAGGGAGCTGAGGGGCATGAGAATGGCGGCGGCAAGCGGCGTCATTTTTCCAGCCAGGGCGAGGGCCACGGCCAGGACGTTGTAAACAATGGCGAAGGCGACGACCAGCCGTCCGCAGCGGCGCCGCGCGCGGGCGGCATCCAGCAGGGCGCGCACGCCATCGATGCCGCGCCCGAGGAAGTAGAAATCGGCCTTGTTCTCCAGCAAGCCGCGGTCCACCGCCGGCGTGCCGCTGCAATGGGCGGCATCGAAAGCGAGGCTGTCATTCGCGCCATCGCCGATCATCAACGTATCGTGCGCGTCGATGCGCCGGATCCACCCGGCCTTCTGCTCCGGCGACAGCTCGCCATGGCAGCGGCCGGGATCGAGGCCAAGCTGCGCGGCGATTCCCGCGACTTTTTCACTCCGGTCGCCGCTCAGGATAAAGACCTCGCATCCATCCTGCCGCAGCCGCGCGATTTCCTGCGCCGCATCCGCCCGGACGGACTCGATAAATGAGAACGCGGCGAGCACCTTGCCGGATCGAGCGAAGAGGCACTCGTCGGCGGCGCGGGGGCAATCCGGCGCGGCCCATGAGGGGCGGCCCAGGCGCCAGCCGGAATCGAGCTCAATCCCCTGCCCCACCACCTCGCGCGGCGGGGAGGAGGCGGCAACGGGCTCGGCTCCGCCCGCCAGCAGCAGCTCGCGCAGGCAGCAGGCCACCGGGTGAAGGTTATCGCGCACCATTGCGAGCAGGACGCTTTTTTCCGCGGCGTCGAGCGCGTCGAATGGCTCGCGATTGCGCAGACTCATGGTTTCGAGCGTGAGCGTGCCGGTTTTGTCGAAGACGATCTTGCGGACGACTTGGAGACGGGACCAGAGGCCGCCCTCGCGCACGAAAACGCCTTTGCGCCGCATGCCGGCCGCCGCCAACTCATCCGCCATCGGCAGCGCGAGGCCCGCCGCGCACGGGCAGGACACCACGAGCACGGAAGTGAAGACCTGGAACGCTCTTAGAACATCGCCGCTTGCATGGAACCAGGCGCAGAAGCCCGCGACGGCGATGCCAATCGCGACGGCCACATAACGGCGGATGAATGATTGCAATGCGGGATGAGTGGCGCCATTGCCCCGCGGGTGAATGGCGAGCAGCTTTGACAGAATGGAATCCTCCCATGCCTCCAGCGCTTCCATCCGCACCTCTTCCTGCGTCAGATTCACCGCGCCGGAGGGAATCATCTGCTGCTGGCACGCCATGCGCGCCTCGGGCTCGCCGGTGATCCATTCCATGCCAAAACTCGCGGCGCATGAGCAAAGGCGCGACCGGACCGGCGCCATCTCCCCCGGCTCGAGCGTGTAGAAATCTCCGCGGGCGGGTTTTTGGATTGCGGGCTGGAGCGCAAGCAGGCGGTTGCGATTCGCATCGATGGCGGCCAACTGCACCCAGCGGCCCACCAGCATGAGAAAAGTGAACGTGGAGACAAAATCGAAATAGCAAAACCGGGAATCGCCGGCATGCCACGCAAGGATGGATGCGCCGTAGGCCGCGATCAAACCCAGCGAGATGGGCAGATCGATGTGCAGGACGCGTTTGCGCGCCCCCTGCCACGCGCGGCGAATGAAATAGCTGCCGCCGGTCGCGAAGCTGAGCGTGGCGAAGAGAAAGGCGAGCTTCCTGAACAATGGATTGAGCGGGGAATCCGCGGAGAGCCCGGTATAGGCGGGGAGCGTAAAGAGCAGCGCGTTCATTGCGAATGCGCCGCAGAGCCCGAGCCGTCTCACCAGCGCATGCGCTCCATTTTGGCCGCGCGTTTTTCCCGGCGCGCCCAGCAGGTAGCCGAAGCTTTGCAATTCCCGCGCGAAGGCAACGGAATCGAAAACGCCGGGCTGCCAACTCATGCGGGCGCGGCCCAAGGTGGAATCGACCGCGATGCTGAGCGCGCCCTTGCGGCGGTGGAAGAGTTTTTCGATGAGCCATACGCAGCCGATACAGGAGAGCCCCTGGATATCCAGAGTGAGCGTCGCGGGATTTCCGGCATCGCCCGCGAGAGCTTCCAGCCATGCGTAATTTCGTTTTTGAAAAACGAACGGTTTCACCGGCGAGAGAGCGGCGTTTTGCAGTTCGTAAAAGCGCCCGAGGCCATTCTTATTAATGAGGCCGTAAACGAACTGGCAGCCGGCGCAGCAAAACTGCTCTTCCACCCGAGAAGGCCGGAACGCGGCGCCGCAATGGATGCACGGTGCCGATGCCAGGGATGCTAACGGCAAAACGGACATGAGGGGTGAGCCGGGGTGCCGCCGGCCAGCCCGCGCCAGATGAGCAGGCCCGCGGAGAGAATCGCGAAGCCGCGCATCGCCCATTGCAGACGGAGGGGCGGAAGGATGGCCTGAAGCCGCAGCCATTGCGTCTGCGCCAGCCAGTAGAGCGGCAGCGTGCCGAGCCCAAAGGCGGCCATGAGCCTGGCCCCGGCAAGCGCGGAGCCGCTCATGAGGGCGACGCCAAGGACGAGATAAAGCGGCCCACACGGCAGAAAGGGGGTCGCCAGCCCAAGCAGCGCGCCGCCGCCCGGGCCGCGTGCAAAACGAATTTTCCCAAAGAGGCGGGCGCCGAATCCCGGCGTGGGCAGGCGCTTCTCCAAGCCGAACGCGAACGCGACAAACACCAGAGCGAAGGCCCACGGCACGAAGCGGGCATCGGAAAAGAGGGACGAGGCCGAAGGACCCACCGCGCCAAGGATGAGACCGAGCGCGGAGTAGGAGACGAGGCGCGCCGCCTGATACGAGGCCGCGAGCGCGAGCGACTCGCGCCGGGCGCATTGCCCGAACATCGCGCACGTGAGCGGTCCGCACATGCCGGCGCAATGCAGGCTGGTGAGGAGGCCTGCGGTGAACGCCGCGGAAGCTGTAAGATCAATGGTCATCAACGGCCGCGCCGTGGTGCAAGGGAACCGAGGGCTGCTCGTACTTCTCGGCAATCACCACCAGCGTGATCAGCGAGGTAGTCATGAAAATGTAGCCGACGACGATCCATATCCAGGGGCGGTCCGAAATGTATTTTCTCATGGTGTGATTTGGGTTTGAGGCCCGAGGAAGGGAACTGATTGTTCCTCCGTGAATTTTCCGTCACCGGAGGAGATGACGATTCTGACCGGAAACGGGGCGCGAAAGAGATTCTGCGGCATCACCGCCACGAGCGGGCGAATTTGCTCATCCTCCGGGCCGAGCTTCATCAGCTCCTCCGTGCCGCTGGAGGCGAGGCCCGCCACGGGCAGAATGCGAACCTGAAAGACCTGGGGATGATTCGCCTTATTGGTGATTCGCAGGAGGTATTGGTTGCGAACCTCGCCGCCGCCCAGGTAATAGGGGGCGCCCGGCATGCGGAGCACGGTCATATTGACATTGCGCACCGTGGACATCGAGAGCGTCATCACGGCCATGCCGATGAGCAACAGCACGGTGTAGAGGGCCATGCGCGGCCGGATGATGCGGGTCTTGCGGCCCGCAAAGCCGTTGGACGAGCCGTAACGGACGAGGCCGCGCGCACGTCCAATCTTGGCCATGACAGAGTCGCACGCATCGATGCATGCGGCGCACGCGATGCACTCGATCTGGAGGCCCTGGCGGATATCGATGCCCGTGGGGCAGACCTGCACGCAGCGGCGGCAATCGACGCAATCTCCGGCGCCCGAGGTATTGAGCCTGCCGCGCGGCTCGCCGCGTGCCGCGTCGTAGCCAATGACCAGCGAATCATTGTCCAGCAGCACGCTTTGCAAGCGGCCGTAAGGGCAGAGAACAATGCAGAATTGCTCGCGAAACCATGAAAAATCGAACCACAATGCGGCGGTCATCGCGAAGGCGAAGACGAAGATGCTCCAGTTGTGCAGCGGCGACTCGCGCACCATGCCGTAGAGGCGCGGGATCGAGACAAAGTAGGAAATGAAGACATGCGCAAGCGCGAAGGCGAAGAGGCCGTAGAGGATATTCTTCGCGCCGCGGCGGATGAATTTTCCAAACGTATGCGGCAGGGCATCGAGCCGGCGGCGGCTGACGGCATCGCCCTCGCAGAGACGCTCGATGCGGCGGACGATATCCAGGAAAATCGTTTGGGGGCAGGCCCAGCCGCACCAGACGCGCCCGAGCAGCGCCGTGATATAAAAGAGCGAGAAGCCAAGGCCCGTGATTAAAAAGAACGCGAGCCAAAAATCCTGCATGACCAGCGTGAGCCCGAAGATGTGGAACTGGCGGTGGGCAATATCGAAGAAGAGTGCGGGATTGCCGTTGACGGGTATCCAGGGGAGCGCCGCGTAAACGGCCAGCACGGCGACGCCCGCGATGCCGCGCAGGCGGGTATAAAACCCGCGCACCGAGGCTGCGTGGACAAAATTGCGCGATCCATCGCGGTTGACCGTGGCCAGCCGCTCGAGACTCGGAGTTTGCGCGGACATCTTTAATCTTTCGGCAAGACCACGCCCGGGGCGGGAATGATCGGCTCGCCCTTATGGTGATAACTCAAGACATAGGAGGCCACCTGCACGATGCGGGTGCGGCCGAGGATGGGACCCCAGGTCGGCATCCCCTTGGGGGGAACGCCGTGGGTGATGGTATTGACAACCTGATGCGGGAGGCCGCCGTGAATCCAGATCTGGTCCTTGAGATTGGGACCGATCTTGCCGGAGAGGTCCGCGTTATGGCAGGGGGCGCACGTGCTCTCGAATGTCGCGCGGCCGGCGGCGGTGATTTCCGGGTCCCGGCTCATCGCCCAGAGCTGGTCATCCGTCAGTACGACCGCGTTTTGCGATGCGCGGAGCTGGTTCTCCTTTAGCTCATCCATGACGGCGATGCCGGGATCGCGCGAGGTTCCGGCATTCCAGTGCTGGTAATAACTCCAGTAGCAGAAGGCGAAGATGATCGCGCCGTAGAGCGTCCAGAGCCACCAATTGGGCAGCCGGTTATCGTATTCGCGGATATCTTCGTCGTAAACGTGCGGACGCAGGGACTCCTCGTCGAGCGGATGCTCCAGTTGCGGATCGGATTGGGGAGGATTAGTGGTTTGCACGGCTTTCAGGTTCGAGGGGAAGGTTTTCCGCGTGGCTGAGCGCCTTCGAGTCGAGCGTGAAGACGCGCAAAAGAGCCATTGCGAATGCGATGATGAACAGAATCGTTGCGGCGATGCTCAGGAGGTTCTGCCAGTCTTGAACGAGTACTTGGTCAAACATGGGTTTAGTGTCCGGTTGAGTTTTCCTGCGCGGTGGCCGGCTGCCTGGACAATTGCGCGGGCGTGGCGACTTTCTCGCTCTTGCCGACTTTCTGGAGATAAGCGATGAGCGCCACGATTTCGCGATCCGGCTGGATGAGGGCGCCCTGGTTCTTGAGATCGGAGACAATGGACCGCTCCTGCGCATCCACCGAGCGGGAGATGGCGTCGGAAGTGAGGCTTGCGGGATAGGGGACGCCGATTATGCGCTGCACCGCGATCTTGTTTGGCAACGCATCGACGTCCGTCTTGTCTGTATAGAGCCAGGGGTAATTCGGCATGATGGAGCCGGGCGTCACATTGCGCGGATTCTGCATGTGCTCGAAGTGCCAGACATCGGGATACTTTCCGCCGATGCGGGCGAGGTCCGGGCCGATGCGCTTGGAGCCCCACTGGAAGGGATGATCGTAGATGCTCTCGCCGAGCTTCGAGTAATCGCCATAGCGCAGCACATCGCCCGTAAGCGTGCGGATCATCTGCGAGTGGCAGAGGTAACAGCCCTCGCGGATGTAAATATCGCGGCCAGCCAGCTCCAGCGGGGTATAGGGAATCTGGCGCACGCCCTCGATGCTCTCCGCCTTATCGATCATCACAGTGGGAATGATCTGGACCGCGCCGCCCACCAGCACCGTCGCGATGGTGAGGGAGGTAAACGGCAGCGCGTTCTCCAGCAGCCTCTCATACCATTGGGCATAACCGATGCCCTGGGACTGCGCGAGAATCAGCGCAAAGAGGACCACCGCGACCAGCCCCACCAGGCAGAGGCCGCCGGGGAAACCGCCGAGCGCGGCCCAGCCGGTCGCAAAGATGATCGTGAGGAAAGTAAAGACCACCGGGACATTGAAGAACCCGGCCAGGAAGCTCATCTCCCGGTCTTCATGCTCCTGGACAAAGACCTCCACCGTGCCGTTTACCGGCTCCGCGCCGCGCGCCGTCATGACGACATTGTAGGCGAGCATGAAAAAGCCGCTCAGGTAAAGCGCGCCGCCGGCTGCGCGGGTCCACATCATCGCGCGGGTGGCGAGCACGGCGTCGATGAAATTGGGATACGCGAGGACTGTGCCCCCTTCCTTGGTGGCGCTGAGCATGAGGCCCTGGGTGACGCCGGAGACCCACATGGAGGCGATGTAAAGCAGGATGCCCACGAGGCCGAGCCAGAAATGCATATTGGCCAGCGGCACGGAATAGAGTTTCCGGTTCCAAAGGCGGGGGGCGAGAAAGTAGAACATGCCCGCGGCCATGAAGCCGTTCCAGCCGAGCGCGCCGCTGTGCACGTGGCCGATGATCCAATCGCTGTAATGGGCGAGCGCGTTGACCGACTTGATGGCGAGGAGCGGCCCCTCGAACGTGGCCATCCCGTAAAACGTAACGCCCGCGGCAAAGAACTTGAGCACGGGATCCGTGCGCAGCTTGTCCCAGGCCCCGCGCAGCGTGAGCAGGCCATTGAGCATGCCGCCCCAACTGGGCGCCCAGAGCATGAGGGAGAAGACCATGCCGAGGGATTGCAGCCACGACGGGAGGGCGGTGTTGAGCAGATGGTGCGGACCCGCCCAGATATAAACGAATACGAGCGACCAGAAGTGAACGATGGAGAGGCGGTAACTGTAAACCGGGCGCTCCGCCGCCTTCGGCAGAAAATAATACATGATGCCCAGGATTGGCGTGGTGAGGAAGAAGGCGACCGCGTTGTGGCCGTACCACCATTGAACGAGGGCGTCCTGCACTCCGCCGAAGATGGGATAGGAATGGGTGAGGCTGGTGGGAATCGAGAGATGATTGACCACATACAGCACCGTCACCGTCACGATCGAGGCGATGTAAAACCAGATGGCGACATAGAGCGACCGCTCATTGCGGCGCGCGAGCAGCCAGAAAAAATTGGCGGCAAAAACCAGCCAGATGACCGCGACCGCGATATTGATGGGCCAGATCAGCTCCGCGTATTCCTTGCCACGCGTCAGGCCGAGCGGGAGCGTGATGGCCGCTGCAACAATGATCAACTGCCAGCCCCAGAAATGGAGGAGTGAAAGAAAGCGCGATGGGAGCCGGGCCTTTACCAGCCGCTGGGTGGAGTAATAGATGCCGGCGAACATCATATTGCCGACGAATGCGAAGATGCCGGCGTTGGTGTGGAGCGGGCGGATGCGTCCGAAGGTGATCCAGCGGGTGTTGAAATTGGCCGGCCAAAAAGCGAGCTGCGTGGCGATGAGGACGCCGATGAGCATCGCGACAATGCCCCAGAAGATGGAAACCAGCATGAACTGGCGGACGATGCCATCGTCATACACCACCGTGGTCTTGGAGCCTACCGGCTCACTGGCTACGTCGTGCATGGGGGGGAATTAGCGGCGGGTGCGGACGATGATTTTTTCGCGCGCGGGACGCGGTTGTTCATCCTCGAACGGGAGCAGCGCCTCGTGGTCCGGGCCATCGCCCTTCGCGGCAAGACAGATGAAGAGCAGGACAAAAAAGGAGACCAGCGCGAGGCCGACAAAGGTGGTGAGGCCGATGACGATCATAAATCCGCTCCGGTTGACTGGGGGTTGAAAGAGGGTTTCGCATTCATTGCTGCGAACCATGCACGGCGCCCGGCCCAGCGGCTCACCCTGGATTGTGAAGCTCTAAACTGATTTTGCCGGCTGACGATGAAAGCCCCTGAACTGCCGGCCGGCGGGGAATGCGGAAGGCGCCAACGGCGCGCGATAGATTGGGGCCGAATGAATCGAGGAGATGAAGGCGGCGGAATGCGTCGCGTACCACGCCACGAAATCGTTCAACACGGCAAGGGAGTGTCCGGATACCACCGCCGTTTCCCAGCCGGGCGAAATCACGCCCGTCCTCGATGCTCCGCAACCCACCGATCACGGCCATTTTGGTTCCCGGGCGCAAACCGGATCCCCGGCCGTTTCAGAGAAACGGGCTGATCAGAGATTGCCCAGGACGCCGCCGAGCTCGCTCTTGAGGAAGCCGCCGGCATCGGACTCGAGGGTGCTCACAACGCCGGCGTTGCCGCCGCTGAGGTAATTGCCCAATTCCGCGGCGACGGGACCCGGGAGGCGGCTCTTGAGCACATCGAGGATCGCCTGCACCACCTTCTGGGCATCGTCCTGGCTGATGCCCGTTTTTTGCACAACTATGGCTACTAATTCATCCATGGCACAGGGGAGCGTATTCCTGATCCATATTAGCGGCAAGAGGCAAATAGGGCGCGGAAGGGTGGTGATTCGAGTTGCGGCGCGTGCGATGCGAGCCAAAAGTGGTGGGATGTTTTCAATTTCCTCATTCCGCTCCAGGGCGCTGTGCCTGGCGGTGCTGCCATTTCTCCTCTCCGCGACGATGCCGATGGCCAGGGCCGCCGACTCTAAAGATGCGGACGATACCCGGACGGAGCTGGCCTCCGAGGTGCTGGAGCTGGCGTACAGCCCGAGCAATCTGCGCGACAGCTTTGAAGGGTTTTTGAAACCGGCGCTGGACGCCATGACGCGGGAGGGGATGCCCGAGGCGGCGCGCAAGGAAGTGCGGACGGCGTTCACGCAATGGTTTGACGAGGAGGTGAAGTGGGGTGAGATCAAGCCGAAGCTGGTGCAAATCTACGCGCACGACTTTACGGAGGAAGAGCTGCGGACGCTGCTCGCCTTTCTCCAAAAGCCGCTGGGGCAAAAGGTGATGGAGAAGCTGCCGCTGGTGATGGGGGACGGCGCGCTGGCCGGGCACGATTATTTTATGAGCAAGAAGGAGTCTCTGATCGCGAAGATCCAGCCGATCTTTGACAAGTACAGCAAGCTGGACGGCGGGCCGAAACTGCAACCGTAAAGTCCGGCGGAGTTGCGCCCGGAGCATATTCTCGGCTATCGTACTGCCAATGGCCATCTGGGTAATCAAATACGGGCAACGGGAGGGACCCTACGAGGAGCGGGACGTTCGGGAATTGGTGTACGAGGGAACTTACGCGGACGGCGACCCGGCAATCCGGGACGGGGAAACGGAGTGGACGACGCTGGGGCAAATGCTGGGGCGGGTACCGCCCGCGGCGCCAGGGGCTGAGCCGATGCCGGGCTCCCCGGCGGCGGCAGCGCCGCCCCGGCCGATGGAGCCGCCTCCCATACCCGGCGGCGGGCCAAACATGGCTCCGCCTCTGCCGCCGCGCATCCCGCGCCACCGTCCGGCCCCGGTCGCGGTGGTGGATTTCGATATGCCGTTCGGGTCGATGGTGGTTTTCCTGGTAAAATGGGCGCTGGCGGCGATCCCCGCGATGTTCATTGTGGGAGCGATTGCCACGGTGTTCTGGCTTGGCTTTCTGACGCTGATTTCGGTGGTATTGCGGCACTGATCGCCACGCGGCGGCGAGGCAAGCCGTGGCCGATGGCGCGGCGGCGGGCTGTCCGCAGGTCCGTTTTGCGCGCCAAAAACAGAACGCCGCCCCCCGGGAGTCGATTCCCAAGAGGCGGCGTGGCTATTCTGATTCTTTGTTCGAACCTGACCGGTTACTTGGTCGGGACTTCCTCCACGGTGTGGAGGATGCGGCTGGCGATTTTGTAGGGGTCGCCCGCGGAATTCGGGCGGCGATCCTCGAGATAGCCCTTGTAGCCGCTATTGACGAAGCTGTGCGGGACGCGAACGGACGCGCCGCGGTTGGCGATGCCGTAGTTGAACTTGTCGATGGACTGGGTTTCGTGCAGGCCGGTGAGGCGCAGGTGATTGTCCGGGCCGTAAACGGCGATGTGCTCGTTCCGGTTCTTATCGAACGCGGCCATGAGGGCCTCGAAGTACTCCTTGCCGCCCACCTCGCGCATGTACTTGGTGGAGAAGTTGGAGTGCATGCCGGAGCCGTTCCAATCGCCGAGAATCGGCTTGCAATGGATTTCCATGTCGATGCCGTAGCTCTCGCAAAGGCGCATCATGAGGTAGCGGGCGATCCACACGTCATCGGCGGCTTTTCTGGAGCCCTTGCCGAATATCTGGAATTCCCACTGGCCCTTGGCAACCTCGGCGTTGATGCCTTCATGGTTGATGCCCGCATCGAGGCAAAGGTCCAGATGCTTCTCGACGATCTCGCGGGCCACGTCGCCCACGGCGGCGTAGCCGACACCGGTGTAATATTTGCCCTGCGGCTCCGGGAAGCCGTCCGTGGGGAAGCCGAGAGGACGGCCATCCTGGAAGAGGAAGTACTCCTGCTCGAAGCCGAACCATGCATCGGGATCATCCTTGATGGTGGCGCGGGCGTTGGTGGGGTGGGCGCTGCCGTCCGGGAGCATGACTTCATTCATGACCAGCACGCCGTTGATGCGACTCGTGTCCTTGTAGCAAGCGACGGGTTTGAGCACGCAATCGGAGCTGTGGCCCTCGGCCTGTTTGGTGGAGCTGCCGTCGAAGCCCCAGAGGGGGAGCTCCGCGAGAGTGGGCTCTTTATCGAACTCCTTGATGAGGGTCTTGCTCCGGAGATTGGGGATCGGCTCGTATCCGTCGAGCCACACGTATTCCAGTTTGTATTTCGCCATGGCGTTATTTTTTGCTGATAAGGGTTGGATTGTGCTGTTTTGACCAGCGATGGTTCTAAAATCGCCGGAAATGGGTTTATTCCAGCGCGCAGCCCCCTAAGCAAGAATGAAGCCAAAAAACTTCGGCCACCCACAATTTTCCTAATACAATCCCCTATCCATGCACACTTCGGGATTCGCTTCCCGTACCATTTTGCGCCACAGTCCCGGGCATGCACGAGCTAAAGGATACGCTGCGCTCCACGGTGCGCATGAGTTACGAGGGATTGGTGTACAAGACCTTTCGCGGCCCGAAGGCGGAGGAACGCTTTGCCAATGAAGTGCGCGTGCTGCGCTATTTGCAACAGCGGCACTGCCCATTTGTGCCACGGCTGGTCTCGTGGGATGCGTCGAAAATGGAGATCGTGACCAAGAGCTGCGGCGGGCGCGTGCAGCACCTGGACAAGGAGCGGTCCGACCGCCTCTTTGCGGAGCTGGAAAGCTACGGGGTGCGCCATGATGACCCCGATGTGCGAAACGTGACTTACCGCCAGAGCGACGGGCGCTTCTGCGTCGTGGATTTCGAGTTTGCCACGATCCTGGAGGAAGGGGAGGCTGGGACATGAGCCTGCCCGCACGCCACATCCACTGGTCCGCCCATACCGACCGGGGCCGGGTGCGCCCGCAGAATGAGGACAGTTACCTGGCGCTGCAATTTGACGCGCAGGAAGTGCACCGGCTGGGAAAAATCGGCGATGCCCATACGGGGGACCACCATTTTGTTTTCGCGGTGAGCGACGGGATGGGCGGGGCGCAGGCGGGGGAGTACGCGAGCCGGGTGGCGATGGATAAAATTCTACACCTGCTGCCGCAATCTTTTCGCCAGAATGCGACGGGAGTGGAGGCGGGGTACATCGAGGTGCTGGAGGAGATGTTTGGCGAGGTCGATTTTGCCCTCAAGTACCTGGGGGGAAGCTACCCGGAGGATTGCCAGGGGATGGGCGCCACGCTGAGCCTGTGCTGGCTGACGGCGGAGTGGATGTATTTTGCGCATATCGGCGATAGCCGCATCTATTACCTGGAGCGGGCGACGGGAACGCTGAAGCAGATCAGCCAGGACGATACCCATATCGGCTGGCTCAAGCGGAACGGGAAGATCAGCGAGCGGGAGGCGATGCATCACCCGCGGCGGACGGCGCTGCAAAAGGGGCTGGGCAGCGATTACCAGTTTGTGAAGCCGCAGGTGGGCTCGGTCTATTTGCAGCCGGGCGATCTCTTCCTGCTTTGCTCGGACGGATTGGGCGACGGGCTTTTTGACAGCCAGATCGCGGAGAGGCTGCTGGCGACGAATGGGGCTCCCGATGCGGCGGAAGCGATCATCCGCGCATCGCTGGAATCCGGGGCGGGGAAGGACAATATTACCGCGGTGGTCATAGGCCTGATGGAAGAGAACCTATGTGCGGCGAATCATGAGTGAGGGGCTTGCGGCCAGTCACCCGGGCGGGTGAACCGCTCTTTCGGATTCGTTATTTGCCGCGCGTTCTTCCCTACTTCTTCTCCCAGTTCCCAATATCGTCGTCCGTCCCCGGCTTGCGATCGGCGCCGGCGGAGTAGAGATCATAGGAGTTGGGATTGTGCTTGCCGGGATTCTCGTAAATGTAGGGCTGGTGCCAGGGATCGAGCGGGACGGTGGGCATGTACTGGCGCCACTGGGTCGGCTTGGGGTCCGTATCCGGACGGGTCACGAGCGCCTGGAGCCCCTGCTCCGTGGTGGGCAGGAAGCCGTTGAAGGCCTGGTAAAGCTTGAGCTGCGTCTCGATGGCCTGAAGGTCCGCGCGCGCCCGCACCTCCTGTGCGATGCCGAGGTTGCCGCCCATCAGGTAAATCGCCGAGCCGGCCAGGAGGGCGATAATCATCACCACCAGCATGATCTCCAGCAGGGTGAAGCCATGTTTTAGTTTTTGCGTAAGTCTCATGGGGTGTTGAGGGAGTCGGGGGTATTGGCGTCCGGGGTGTATTTAAGCTGCACCTCCACGGACCGCAACGCAACTGGCGCCGGGTTGCCGGGAGAGCTGATGACAATTTCATTGGTGCCGCCGGCGAGGAAGGAGCCGGGGATCACTTTCTGGCACTTGAGCCAGCCGCCGTAACGGTACACGGCATCCACCCGCGCCGCCTCCACGGAGCCGGTGAGCGCGGGGTCCGCAAGGTCGGTCACGATCACGTTGACATCGCCCACCAGTTTTCCGTTCACCGTAAGTTGCGGCGGCAGGGAGATATTCGCGTTGAGGATCTCGAAAGTGAGCAGGGCGATGAGCGGGGGCTGATCGAGGCTGAACTCGAAACCGGCTGCCTGGTTGGGATTTGCCCCGGTGCCGAGCGCGACCACTCCGGGCTCGAGCGTGGCCTTGACGCGGCCAAAGAGCAGGGAGTCATCCGAGCCGGTGACCGCGGGCGCGGCATTGCCAAAGGGGTCGGTCAACGGAGCGGTGCCGCCAAAGTCCAGCCCCTCCCACGCCTCCGCGCCATGGAGGGCCAGCGCGAGGGCGCCGCGCAGCCCGATGCCGGAGCCGGGAGCCTCGATGTCCACGTAATCGATGCCGGTCATGGGAATTTCCACCGTCTCCGAGGAGGGCATCCCGAGGCCCTGGCCGAGCGTGCGCGGAGCGAGGACACGGTTGCCGATTTCATTCCACCCGCTCAGCACCGGCTGCGCACCCTGGGTATCGTCAAAATAAACGCGCAGCAAAACTTCATCCACCAGCCCGCTGAAATGGCGGAACCGGATGCGGTACACCGTCTTGCCCGGCTGGGTATTGTCGCCGGCAACGGAGTGCTTTTCCACCCGCTCGATCCAGATGGGCAGTTCCGTGGCCTTGTGGCTGAAATCAATCCATGCCGTATAAGCGGAGGGCTGCTGGGCGAGGCCCTGGGCGCGGAGATGCGCCGCCGGCGCCAGCAGCAGGAACAAACCAGCCACCGGCCTCAGGAGCTTCGATAATCGCCAATCAACGCCTTGGATCATGGGAAAGGGGGCCACATACTCCCAGAGGGTTGGCCTCCCGTCAACGGAGGTGAAGGAACGCTCTTATTGCATCCCGCTCATCTGGGTGCGGAGACCGGTGGTGAGGTTGAAGACCGCATCGAGGATGCCGAAGACCACCATGCCGACCACGACGGCAATGACGATCATGATGACGGGCGGAATGAGGGCGGAGGTGATCTGCACCTGCTTGTCCAGCTCCCGCTCATAGACGTCGGCGATCATGTTCATGGTTTCGCCGAAATGGCCGGTCTGCTCGCCCACGGCCATCATGTCCAGCAGCAGCTCCGGGAAGATTTTCGGCGCGCGCAATGCGACGGAGAGGGAGGTGCCGTCCACCACGGCCTTGCGCACCTCCACCATCTTCACGCGCACCCACTCGCTGCCGGAGATGTTTTCCAGCAGCTCCAGGGCGCGCAGCAGGGTCACGCCGTTTTCCACCAGAGTGCCGAGGGTGCGCGCGAATTGGGCAAAAAACCGGTACCGCATGATGTGGCCATACCCCGGGATGCGCCACCGGAAACGGTCCCACGCCTGGCGGCCCGCGGAATCGCGAGTGGCCATTTTCTGGATGCCGACGATGAGCGCGACGGCCAGGACCGCGACCCACCAGTAAAAGACAATGGCGTGGTTGGCATCGAGGAGGATCTGGGTGGGGAGCGGGAGTGTCTGGCCTGTCTGGGAAAAGAAACCGGCGAGCTGCGGCACCATCACCGTCATGAAAATGATGATGAGGCCGATGCCGGCGACCACGAGTACGGCGGGATAAACGAGGGCCTGCTGCACCCGGTCGCGGAGGGCCTTGACCTCCGAAAGGTAAAGCACCAGCCGCTTCATGATGGTGGGCAGGGCTCCGGAGGCCTCGCCGGCGGACACCATGTTTACGTAAAGCGGGGAGAACACCTTGGGAAACCCGCGCATCGCCTGGGAGAGGCTCTGGCCATCCACCAGCGCCTGGTGCAGCGTCTTGCACAGCTCCTGAAGGCCCGGCTGCCGCAGCCGCCGCACGAGAATGCCAAGCGCCTCGTCCAGCGTCATGCCGGCGGAGAGCAAATGGCCAAGCTGCTCAGTAAAGAGAAACTGGCCGGAAAGTGAGATGCTCTGCGCGGACCCGGTAAAGGCGGCGGGAGCGGCCTTCGCGACGGCACGCGAAGAGGAAGGCGAGGCGGGGGCTTTTTTCCCTTTGGCTGCATTCGGCGCAGCCTGGGCTCCCATCAGCTCGATCTTAATGGGGAAACAGCGCTGCTGCTCCACGAGCACCAACGCGCCGGCACGGTCGTTCGCTTCCACCACGCCCTGGGCGAGCTGGCCGTCGGAGCGGCGGGCCGTATAGCGAAACTGCGGCATCGGTTCAGCCAAATAAGCGCATCCGGGGCGTATTTACAAATCCGGAGGAGCCGGAAGGCCCCATGGCTTCCACTTTTTCGCGTATTGGGCCTGCGGAAGCAGGACGTACTCGGGATGCTCATCCTTGCGGAGCCAGCGGATGATCTTCAGGAGGTTATCCTCCGCCATGGTGGTGCACCCGCTGGTGGGATGGGTTTCGCCGCGGCGGATGTGAAAGAAGATCGCGCTCCCCTCCCCCGGGATTGCGGGGTGCTCGTTGTGCTCGATCTCGATGAGCCAGTGGTAGGCGAAATCGCCGGATTTCATCCGCTCCCGGCTGAACCAGGGCGGGAGTTTGGCGGGGTCCGCAATGATGTGCTGATTGTAATAGGGCGAGCGCGGATCATCCACCCATGCATCGGCCTCGGTGACCTGATGAAACGGGTAATCGCCTCCTGGCGGCAGGGCGGATTCGTAGCCATACACGTCGCCCACCTTGAAGATGCCCGCCGGCGCCCGTTTATCCCGCTCCACCTTGTGCAATCCCGCCTCCTCCTGCCCGGCGACACCGCGTCCCCAAGCGAGACCATTTTTCCCAAACAATACCGGCCACGGCCCGGCGACCATGCGCCACGGGCCGGCGGGTTCCCGCTCATAAAGCCGCAGGATGCCATGGTCGGTGTTCCAATCGGGCGCGGTGGCAACGATCAATTGGCGGGTATCCGCATCCACGCCGGTCGCGCGGGCGGCCATGGCCATTGCGAAAAGAAAAAATAGCCCGAGCCGCAAATTCATCCGCGCAAAATGCACCGGGAGCGGCCCTGGAACAATGAAATCCGGCGGGGCGGCGCGAAAGCGCGGCGAGAGGGAACGGCGCGCCTTCCCATCTTTGCGCGGAACCCGCTTTAGGATTGCCCGTTTCCCGGCGGCTTTGCATGATCGCGCCTTTGAAGAAGCGGGCTTTTTCCATCCTCCTCATCATGGCCGCGGCGTTCGCGGTCTATGCGCCTTCGTTGCGCAACGGGTACGTGTGGGATGACTCCGCGCTCATCCAGCGGGACCCGTTTATCCGCTCGTGGCGGCTGATTGCGGAAGGGTTCCGGCATTTCCTCTTCACGGATGCGACGGCGGCGGATTTTTACCGGCCCATCCAGCGGCTGACTTACACGTGGGATTATGCGTGGGCGGGTTTTCACCCGGCGATCTATCACTTCGACAACATCCTGATCCACTCGCTGGCGGCGGTGTTCCTGTTTCTCTTCATGGAGCGGCTGCTCACGCTCTACGGGCGGCCGCGTGCATTTGCGTGGGCCACCGTGGTGGGAGTGCTCTGGGCGATTCATCCGCTCTTTACCTCGGCGGTCTGTTATATCTCTGGCCGGGCGGACCCGCTGGCGGCGATGTTCGGTTTTTGCGGGCTATGGCTGGCGCTGCGCTTTACCCGCACGGCTGCGGCAATCGCGGCGCTGATGTTTTTGCTGTCGATCTGCTCGAAGGAGAGCGGCGGCATCTTCATGCTGCTGTGCCTGGCGCTGCTGATCCTGCTGCACCGGCCGCGCGCGGCGGTGCTGCGCTGGCTCGTAATGTGCCTGCTGGTGGCGGCGGTTTATTGCACGCTGCGCTTTTCGGCGCAGCATCAGGCTCCGCCGCCGCCAACGCCGATGTCCCTGGCCACGCGCCCGATCGTCGCGCTGCGCGCGGTGGCGGAGTACACGGGCCTTTTTCTGCTGCCGCTCCACCTGCACATGGAGCGCGACGTGCTGCCATTTGGCCATGCCGATCTGGCGACGACGGTGCGCATCGCGCGGAACCGGGAGTTCCAGACGCTGCTGGGGGCGTTGCTGGCGGCGGGGTTCATCGTGTGGATCCGCTGGACGCGCAAGCGGGAACCGGCGGCGTTTGCGGGGCTGGTTTGTTTCCTCATCGCCTACCTGCCCATCTGCGGGCTTTTCTCGCTGAATGCGACGGTGGCGGAACATTGGCTGTACGTGCCGGCGGCCTTTCTGCTGATGGCGGCGCTGCTCTCGACAACGCATCTGCGGATACCGCCGGCGGCGGGGATCGGCATCGTGACGGCGTGGGGAATTTTTCTCGGCGTCCGCACTTTTCTTCGCAATCCGGACTGGCACGACCAGCGGACATTCCTGACGGAAACCATTGCGGATGCGGGGCCGAACTCCCGGATGCTCGGGAACCTGGGCGGGCTGGAATTGACCGAGGGCCATGCGGAAAAGGCAATCGAAGATTTGAAACAGGCGCTGGTGCTCTCGCCGGGCCAGCCCTTTGCCGCGATGAGCCTGGGCGCGGCTTATCTCCACACGAAGCAATACGATCTGGCGCGCAAGGAATTCGAGAAGGGGCTCGATTCTCCCCTGACCGCCGCCGATGCCGCGGACGATATTGCGATCGTTGACTACCAGCAATACGGGCTGGACCGGACGGACCTGCTGGAGCGGGCCGCGGCGCTGGCGCCGGAAAACTGGGGCATCCAGAAGCGCTACATCATGGATCTGGCGGGGCGGGGGCAGAACTTCCAGGCCATCACGCTGCTGCGCAAAATCCTCGCACGCGATCCCTGGCGCGCGGATGGCTGGATATTGATCGGCGATTTCTGGACGAACCTTCGCCGGTTCGATTTCGCGATCGATGCGTATGAGAAAGCGGCGGCCTACGATGTGCACGACGATGCGACGCGGAAAAAGCTCGCGGCCATCCAGCCGGCGCCGGGCTTGAGTAACTTGAAGTAATTCCGTGGCCGCCGGCTTGGCCGGTATCAATCGCTAGGCCCGGTGTGGCTTCTCCTCGAACCAGGCGCGGATGAGGAGGATGGCCGCGGCGGTGCAGATGCAGGAATCGGCGACATTGAAGGCAGGCCACGGGTCCGCGTGAGGGACGTGGAGATTAAAAAGAAGAAAATCGACGACGTGACGCCGCAGGATGCGGTCGGTCAAATTTCCCAGCACGCCCGCGGAGAGCAGAGAGACGGCGATGCGCGTGGCCCAATGCTGGAAGGCGCCGCGAATGGCAAAGATGAGGAGCGCAATGACCGTGCCCGACGCCAGCACGATGAACATCCCATTGGAATTGGTGAACGAGCTGAACGCAGCGCCTGTATTGCCCCAATGCACCAGCGAAAAGAAGCCCGGGATGACAACGCGCTCGCCCGTCTCGTAGGGGATGGTCTGCGCCACCATCCACTTTGTTAACTGATCCAGAGCGTAGAAAAAGAGGACCGTGGCCGCCGCGGCTCCCGCGCCGAACCAGCCTTTTCCATCCTTCATGGTTTCCCCACGACTCCCTCGCAGCGCGCGCAAAGGTCCGGATGCGCCGCGCTGGCACCGACCTCCGCGCGATACCGCCAGCACCGCTCGCAACGGTGGAACCGGGTGCGGGTGAGCGAAGCGGAAGGCTCGGCGCCGGGCTCGACGTGGAGCTCGCTGAGGATGAGAAATTCCTCCAGCTCGGCCTGCAATCCGCGCAACTCCGCGGCGTCCGGAGTCTGGAGGGTGACGTTTGCCTCGAGGGCGTTGCCGATGAGCTTTTGCTGGCGGGCGGGCTCGACGGCCTGGGCGATCACGCCGCGCAGCTTCAGCCATTGGTCGATCTGCTCCTCCGCCTGCGGATCGCGCCCAGCCGGCTGCGGGAACAGCTCGAGATGGATCGAATCCGTGCGCCCGGAAAATTCCCAGGCCTCGTCAGTTGTGAAAGCGAGGATGGGCGCAAGGAGCGCGGCTACGGCCTGGAACGCCTCGCGCATTACGGCCTGCGTGGCGCGGCGGCGCGGGGACTCGGCTCCATCGCAGTAGAGGCGATCCTTGGTGATATCCACGTAGAGCGCGGAGAGATCGACCGTGCAGAATTGGTTGAGCGTCTGGAAGACCTTGCGAAAATCGTAGGCCGCATAAGCTTCGCGGCAGGTGGCGATGACCTGCTGCAAACGGGAGCGGAGCCAGCGGTCGATGAGCGTGGCGCCGGCCATGTCATTGGCGCCGGGAGTGAAGCCCTCGCTGTTTGCGAGGAGGATGCGGAGCACATTGCGGAATTGGCGGTAGGCATCCGCCAGGAGCGCGAACGATTCCTCGGAAAACGGCACCTCGCTGGTGAATTCCACGCTGGAAGCCCAGAGCCGCACGATATCGGCGCCATATTTGCCGACAAAATGCCCGGCGTCCATCGGCTTGGTGTAGGTGCCCTGCGCGGACTTCGAGACTTTTTTGCGCGTGTCCTTATCGACCACGAAACCGTGCGTGATGCAGGTGCGGTATGGCGCATCGCCATTCAATGCCACCCGAGTCATGAGGGAGGATTGAAACCAGCCGCGGTGCTGGTCTGTGGCCTCCAGGTACACGTCCGCCTTTTCCACGCCGAGGCGCTTGCGCACTACGGCCTGGTGGGAGACGCCGGAGTCGATCCAGACATCCAGCGTATCGTTGCGGCGGGTGACCGATTGCAGGCCGAGCGCCTGCGCCCACCATGCATCGTCTTTTTCGAACCAGAGATTTGTGCCGTGCTGCTCGAAGAGATCGGCCACCTTGCGGACGATCTCCCCATCGAGCAGCGGCTTGCCATCCGCGCCGTAAAAGACCGGCAGCGGCACGCCCCACGAGCGCTGGCGCGAGATGCACCAGTCCGGGCGGGACTCGACGGTGCCGTAGATGCGATTGCGGCCCCATGCGGGGACCCAATGGACGGTATCGATGGCCGCCAGCGCTTTTGCGCGGAACTCCGAGATGCGGATGAAGAATTGCTCGACCGCGCGGAAGACCACGGGCGTCTTGGATCGCCAGCAATGCGGGTATGAGTGCCGGTAAATCTGCTCGCCGAGCAGCGCGCCGCGCTCGCGGAGAAGCTCGACGACATCCTTGTTCGCATCGAAGACATAGCGCCCGGCCCAGATGGGCACGCCCACCTCCTCGGTGAAGCGCCCGTGGTCATCGACCGGCGAGAGGAGCGGCAGGCCGTTTTCGAGGCCCGCGATGTAATCGTCCGCGCCATGGCCGGGGGCGATGTGCACGCCGCCGGTGCCGGTATCGAGCGTCACAAAATTTGCGACGATGACCTTTGAGGTGCGATCCAGAAACGGGTGTTGCGCCAGCGCGCCGGCAAGCTCGGTGCCGGGGAACGTGTAGGTCTCCACTTCCACCTCCAGCTCCCACGGCGTGGCCTCCGTGAAGGCGGGTATCAATGACTCGGCAATGACGAAGCGCTCCGCCGCCCCTGTTTCCCGGTGCCGGAATTTCTGCGCCACATACTTATGCTGCGGATGCACGGCGATGCCGACATTTGCGGGCAGTGTCCAGGGCGTGGTGGTCCAAATGGCCATGCTGGCCTTGCCCGCAAGCGAGCCGGTGAGGAGGGGGAACTTCACGAAGATGGCCGGGTCTTCCCGGTCCGCGTACTCCACCTCCGCCTCGGCCAGCGCGGTCTGGGCTCCGGTGCTCCAATAGACCGGCTTCCTGCTTTGATAAACCAGGCCCGCATCGACGAAACCGGCGAAGGCGCGGATGATCTCCGCCTCGTAAGCGGGATCGAGCGTGAGATAGGGATGCTCCCAATCTCCGAGAACGCCGAGGCGCTTGAACTGGCCGCGCTGGATATTGATGTATTTGCGCGCGTACTCCTCCGAGCGCTTCCGCACCTCCAGCGGGGAGAGGCCGCGGGACTCCTTGACCACCTTGAACTCGATCGGCAGCCCGTGGCAATCCCACCCCGGGACAAACGGGGCGCGCCTGCCGAGCATGGATTGAGATTTGACGACGATGTCCTTGAGCACTTTATTGAGCGCCGTGCCCATGTGGACATCGCCATTCGCGAACGGCGGCCCATCGTGCAGCGTAAAAAGAGGGGCGTCCGCGCGGGCGGCGAGAATGCGCTCATACAAGCCCGAGGCCTCCCATTGCGCCAGCCGGGCGGGCTCGCGCGCCACCAGGTCCGCCTTCATGGGAAAGGTGGTCTTAGGCAGGTTCAGCGTCTCTTTGTAATTCTTCTCGCTCATGGGTCGCGGTTAAAAAAGGGATTGCGAAGCTAACAGCGGACTGCGAGCGATGCACTTGGAAAAATCTGCTATTCAATATCTATGTCCGTTTTTAGCGCCCGAACCGTTTCTGTTTCCTATGGAGCCCAGAAGATCCTCGATGAAGCCTCTCTCGTTGTGCAGGAGGGGGAACGCGTGGGACTGCTGGGGCGCAATGGCTCTGGAAAATCGACCTTCCTGAAAATCATCGCGGGAGGATTGGAGCCGGACTCCGGGGAGGTAGTCCGGCGCCGGGACCTGATGACGGGGTATCTGCCGCAGGTGTTTGACCTGGACGGGGAGCGGACGGTGCATGCGAACATCATGGACGGGGCGAAGCGCATCCTGGAGTGGATTGCGGAATATGAAGCGGCGGAGGCCCATTCCGCGCGGGCGGCGGATCTGCTGGGGTGGATCGAGCACGCCGAGGGATGGGAGCTGGAGCACCGCGTCAAATCGCTCATCACGCACCTCCATGCGCCGGACCCGGACCGGCTGGTGGCCGGTCTCTCCGGCGGGGAGAAACGGCGCGTGGCGCTATGCCGGGCGCTGCTTGAGCAGCCGGATTTTCTCATCCTGGACGAGCCGACCAACCACCTGGATACCGAGAGCATCACCTGGCTGGAAGATTTCCTGGAGCGCTACCCGGGCGCCTGCCTCTTTGTCACCCACGACCGCTATTTCCTGGATCGTGTCGCCACGCGCATCGTGGAGCTCTCGCGCGGCAAGTTCATCGGGTATGAGGGCAATTACACCGATTACCTGGCGGCGCGCGCGGAACGCGCGGCGAGCGAGGATATGCAGGAGCACAAGCGGCAGCGCTTCCTGAAGCGGGAGCTGGAATGGGTGCGCCGCGGTCCCAGGGCCCGCCGCACGAAATCGCGCGACCGCATCGACCGCTATTACGATATGGCCGCGCAGGAGGGACCGGAAAAGGAGATGGACGTGGAAATGCTGATTCCGCCCGCGCCAAAGCTGGCCAACCGCGTGGCGGACCTGGTGGACGTGACGGCGCAAGTGGGCGACCGCGTGCTGTTTCGCGATCTCACGTTCAAGCTGGCGGCCGGGGAGCGGATCGGCATCGTGGGCCGCAACGGGCTAGGCAAGACGACGCTGCTGCGGATGATCCTGGGCGAGATCGCGCCCGTGGCCGGCACCGTGGAAATCGGGTCGCGCACGGAGATCAATTATGTGGATCAAAGCAAGCTGCTGCTGGATGACGGGAAGACCATCTGGCAGGAAGTGGGCGCCGGCAGCGAGTGGGTGAAGCTGGGCGAGGAGAGCATCACGCTGCGGGCGTGGCTGCGGCGGTTTCTTTTTACCGAGGAGCGGCTGAATACGAAGATCGGCCTTCTGAGCGGCGGCGAGCGGGGCCGGGTGATGCTGGCGAAGATACTGCGCCGCGGCGGGAACCTCCTGATTCTGGACGAGCCGACGAACGATCTGGACCTTGCCACGCTGCGCGTGCTGGAGGAGGCGCTCGCCACCTTTGCCGGCTGCGTGCTGGCCGTGAGCCACGACCGCTATTTCCTCAACCGCATCTGCACCGGCATCCTCGCCTTCGAGGGGGAAGGCCGGGTCCGCTATTGCCCCGGCAGCTACGACTATTACCTGGAGATGCGCGCGCGGGAGGGCAATCAAGCCGAGTCCGTTGAACCTCCAAAAGGCGATAAGTCCGAAAAACCGGGCTCCCCTGCCCCGGCCAAGGCGCGCAAGCTCAAATACAAGGAGGAGCGCGAACTGGAGACCATGGAGGCCACGATTCACGCCGCCGAAACCGAGGTATCGAAGCTGGAGAAAATGTTCGCCGAACCCGATTTCTACCAGAAGCACGGCACTGACTGGCAAGCTCTCCAGGGGAAACTGGATGCCGCCCGCGCCCGGATACCCAAACTCTATGCCCGCTGGGAGGAGCTGGAGGGAATCAAGGCGGGGAAGTAAATCACCGCGCCACAGCTTCCTGCGGAGTAACCGCAATACCGGCGCCAGCCTTGAGCAACCCTTTGTCGAGCGTGACAAGTTTCAAATCGATGGATGCCGCCAGAGCAAGGTATTCCGCGTCATACGCCGAGAGTTTCCTTTCCGATGCCAGCCGAATAATCATCGCGGAAGCGATCTCAACGTTCTGGGGCAAAATAATTTCGGCGGCCTTGTCAAAAACTTCAATCGCCGTCTCGACCGAAAGACCCGCAAAACGGATGTACGTTGCCAGGACATTTTTAAATTCGTAGCGCCAAAGATTCGGCGCGGTCCAAAAGGGATCGCGAGTCAGGACAGCTTCCGCGTCCGGAGTATTCGGCACATTCAGCAGGAGCGAGGCAATGAGGCACGTATCCGCAACGATCATTGGCGTCCCTGTTTGATCGCCTTTTCAACGAACTCCTGACTGACCTTCGGCAAGGCGGACCTCAGCCTGCGGATATCCGCAAGCATTTCTCGCGGGTTGCGTTCGCCACGGTCGAGAGCGAGGTCGAGGCAGAGAATCGCTTCCTGGTTGAGCGAACGCTTGTGAAGGCGGGCCTGACGCTTGAGAGCGGCGTGAACCTCAACAGGGACATTTTTCAGGGTGATCGTCACATCGCAACCATAATGGATGCGAAACGGATGTCAACCGGGCGAGAGCGCGTTTTCCCTGAAATTCCCCTTGCATCCCGGGGCGGGCCGTGGCACGCTCTCCCTCCATTTTTTCCGTCTCCCTGAGGAGCCGGCAACCCGAATTTTTTCCTATGACCTACGCAATCATTAAAACCGGCGGAAAACAGTACCGCGTGGCCGAAGGCGACGTGATCGAGGTCGAGAAGCTCGACGTCGAGGCGGGCGCGGAGACCACGTTTTCCGAGGTGATTTTCCTCTCGAACGGCGGCGGCATCAAGCATGGCGAGGGCCTTAAAGGGGCCGCGGTGGTCGCGGAGGTCATCCGGGCAAAGAAAGCGCCGAAGGTGATCTGCTTCAAGTATCGCCGGCGGAAGGGCTACCACCGGACGGTGGGCCATCGCCGCAAGCTAACCGAAGTGCGCATCAAGAGCATCTCCGCCTAAACCAAGCCCTTCCAAGCCTTTAACACTCAACATCATCCCGCAATATGGCTCATAAAAAAGGTCAAGGCAGCGTCAAGAACGGGCGCGACAGCGTCAGCAAACGCCTGGGCGTCAAAAAATTCGGCAGCGAGTCCGTTGTCGCCGGCAACATCATCATCCGCCAGCGCGGCACCAAGTTTCTGCCGGGCCGCAATGTCGGCCTCGGGCGCGATTACACCATCTTTGCCCTCGTGGACGGCCGCGTGAAGTTTGACCGCAACGGCCGCCGGGTGAACGTGGAACCCACGCCGGCCAGCGTGAACTAACCGCTCCGCAAACAGATTCCCACTCGAAAAGAGCGCTTCGGTAACGGGGCGCTTTTTTTTGTTTGATAGAATGTGAAATCGCCGGCCCTCAATGTCGTCCTGCATCAGCCGGAAATCCCGGCCAACACGGGAAACATCGCCCGCACCTGCCTGGCAACGGGCTCGACGCTGCACCTCATCAAGCCGCTGGGTTTCAGCATTGACGACAAGCAACTGAAACGGGCCGGCCTCGATTACTGGCATGAGGTGGATGTGCGGCTGTGGGAGAGCATCGAGGAGCTTTTCGCCGCGACGGCCGAGGCGCGCGCCCGGCGGTTTCTCTTTACCACCAAATGCGAGCGCCCCTATTCCGCGGCGCAGTACCGCGCCGGTGACTGGCTTTTCTTTGGCCGCGAAACCAAGGGCCTGCCGGAGAGCCTGCTGGCCGAATACGCCGCCCAGTGCGTCACGATTCCCATGTGCAACGCGGCGCGCAGCCTGAATCTCTCCGTATCCGTGGGGGTGGGCGTTTTCGAGGCGTGCCGCCAAATCTCAGAACAGGCTTTTTAACGGCGCTTCTGGCCGCCATGCTGCGTTTTCCATGTTTTTGATCGCTACAGACCTGCACCGTTCGTTTCGCCTTGGGACCGAAGATATCGCGGTGCTGCGCGGCATTTCCCTGACGGTGGAGAAGGGCGAGCGCGTGTTCCTGTGCGGCGCATCGGGCGCCGGGAAAACGACGCTGCTCTATACGCTCGCGGGCCTGGAGCGTCCGGAGGCGGGGACGATCCTGCTGGACGGGCAGCAGCTTTACAAGGGGAGCGAGCTGACCCAGGCTCGCATCCGCAATGAGCGGGTGGGTTTCATTTTCCAAGGCTACTTTCTGCTGCCTGAGCTGACGGCGCTCGAGAACGCGATGCTGCCGGCGATGATTGGAAAACGGGCCGACCCGGCGCGGGCGAAGGCGGCGCTGGAACGGGTGGGCCTGCGCGAAAGGCTGAATCACCTGCCGGCGGAACTCTCGGGCGGCGAGCAGCAGCGCGTGGCAATCGCCCGGGCGCTGATAAACAAGCCGGGAATCATCTTTGCCGATGAGCCGACGGGCAACCTGGATTCGAAGACCGGCGAATCGATTATCGAACTGCTATTCGGCATCGCGAGCGAGGAGAAGACGGCGCTGGTGGTGGTCACGCACGATCCGCACCTGGCGCTGCGCGGGGACCGCCGGCTGGAGATCAAGGACGGGAAGCTGGAGTAAGAAGCCGCGAGGCTGGGCGTCCGTGTTCGCCAAGACCGCGCCGTATTGACCCCGTGTGGCATTGCCGCCGATACTGCCAGACGCATGCAGCTTTTCGATGTCTCCACCGCCTCGGCCGCCGGAAAGACCGGGGGCGGACTACCGCGGAGCGTGCTCTACTCGATCTCCGCAAGGCTGGGTGGCAGCGGGCTGGATACCGACGCGTATGAGACGGCCCGCGGGCTGCACGAGGCGGGAATCCTGGGCCGGGCCATCGTGTACGCAAACCAACAATCGATCGTGCCCGCCGCGCGGGTAAAATCGCTGCGCTGGCACCCCGTGCGCCTGCTTTCCGCACTGGACCGCGCCCATTATTACGGGGCGAAGAAGCATTACCTGGATGCGATTGCGCGGAGTGAATTGGGAAACGGGTGCTACGATTTCTTCCACGCATGGTCCGGCGAGTGCGTCCGCACGTTGCGCGAGGCGAAGGCAATGGGAATCCCCTCGGTGATCGAAATTCCCACCTGGCACCGGAACAAAGGAAAGAAGAAGCCGGCCATGACTAAAAGCGAGCGGGAGCGCGCCGCCGCGCCCTGGCCGCGGCGCATGCTGAACGATCTGCTGGTGAGCCGGCAGCAGGTGATGGAGGAGTACGATCTGGCGACGCTGATCCTGGTGCTCTCGAACTGCGCCGCCGATACCTTCCGTGCCGCGGGCGTGCCGGAGGAGAAGCTGTTTTACCTGCCGCGCGGCGTGGATATCCGACGTTTCACGCCTGCGGAGAAGCCGCCGGAGAAATTCCGCGCAATATTCCTCGGCGCGCTCAAGAAACGAAAGGGAGTCCACACGCTTCTGGAGGCATGGCACGGCCTGAAGCTGAAGGAGGCGGAGCTGGTGCTGGTGGGACACGCCCATGAGGAGATCAAGGAATGCCTGGCGCGTTACGCGGACGACTCCGTAAAGCTGGTCGGCTTTTGCGCCGAGCCGGAGAAGCTCTTGCGCACCGCGGCCGTGCACATCTTTCCCTCCACTTGCGAGGGCAGCGCCAAGGTCACCTTCGAGGCCGCCGCCGCCGGGCTGCCGCAGATCACCACCTATGAGTCCGGCGACGCGGTGGTGGATGGCGAAACGGGCATCATCATCCCCTGCGAGAACGTGGGCGCGCTGGCCGCCGCCATCGAGCGGCTCCACGGCTCACCGGCTCTCTGCCGCGTCATGGGCGCCGCGGCGCGCACCCGCATGGCAACTCTTTTTACCTGGGACCACTTCCGGGTCCGCCTCCTGGAGGCTTACCGCGTGGCGCGCGAGCGGGCCGCGGTTTAGGGTGATCACGGCCCCGCGCCTTGGTCGGTGATGTTCCCGGGGAGCGCGAAGGGCGGGACCTTAGGTTTGCTTTGGCAGCGGCTTGTAGCGGGAGATGAGCTGGAAGAAACGGATGGTGTCGCGGACCGGGTGGATTTTGCTTTTTTCCTCGCCGTAGATGGTGCTCACGGGGACGGCGGCGATCTTGAAGCCCTCGCGCGAGGCGATGAGGAGCATCTCCGTCTCGTAGTCGTAATTATTGCTCTCGCAGAAGAGGTGCGGGATCACGTCCCGGCGCATCATGCGGAAGCCGCATTGGCTATCCGGCACCGGCTGGCCGCAAAGGCGGCTGATTTGCGCGGACATGAAGCGATTTGTCAGCTTTCGCACGAACGGCATCTTGCGCGTGTCCGCCATGCGATTGCCGACAACGAACGCGGCGCCGCTGCGATTTGCCTCCTCGATGAATAAGGGAATCTCCTCCGGCAGATGCTGGCCATCGCCATCCAGCACCAGCACGTATTGAAAGCCGCGCGCGGTCAGCTCCTTGAATCCGGTCTTGATCGCGGCGCCTTTGCCCTTGTTCTGCTCATGCCGGATGACTTCGGCTCCGGCATTGCGCGCCTCGCCGGCGGTGCCGTCGGCCGAGCCATCGTCGAGCACCAGCACGTGGTCCAATTGAGCAAGGGTGCGGCGTGCGACCGACTGGATGTGCGCCTCCTCGTAATATGCCGGGATCAACGCCGCGACGTTGGACCTGTCCGCAGTCATTACACCGGTTGATAATCGCCCGCGTGATAAGAGCTGCGCACCAGGGGGCCGGAGGAGACATGCTCAAAGCCTTTCGCCAGCGCGATCTGCTTGTAAGCGGTAAATTGATCCGGATGAATGTACGCCACCACCGGCAGATGCTGCGGGGTGGGCCGGAGGTATTGGCCCAGCGTCAGCACACGGACGCCGGCCTCGCGCAGATCATCCAGCGCCTGGAAGAGCTCCGGCTCCGTCTCGCCAAGGCCGAGCATGATGCCGCTCTTGGTGGCGATATGCGGCGCCAGCGCGCGCACCCGCGCCAGCACTTGCAGGGAAAGCCGGTACCTGGCGCGGGACCGCACCACCGGGGTCAGGCGTTCCACGGTTTCCAGGTTGTGATTGAAAACCTCCGGCCGCGCGTCGATGACCGCCTGGATCGATTCCTCGCGTCCGTTGAAATCGGGCGTCAGCACCTCGATCACCACGCGCGGGTCCGTCTCGCGAATGGCCCGGATGGTTTGCGCAAAATGTTCGGCGCCGCCGTCCTTGATATCGTCGCGCGCCACGGCGGTGATGACCACGTGCTTGAGCTTCATCCGGCGGACGGCCTCGGCCACGCGCCGCGGCTCGTCCAGCTCCAGGGCGAAGGGCTTGGCCGTGCTGACCGCGCAGAAGCCGCAGGCCCGCGTGCAGCGCTCCCCGGCGATCATGAAAGTCGCGGTGCCCTGGCTCCAGCATTCCCACCGGTTCGGGCATTGCGCCTCCTCGCACACCGTGTGCAGCCGGAGGTCTGCGACCACCTCCTTGGTGGACCAGAAAACGGGGTTCGATGGCAATCGCACCTTGATCCACTCCGGCTTGCGCGCCTGATGGAGGGAGGGATCGATTTTAATGCATGACATGGGTGAAGGGGATTTTATGAAGAGGCAGATTAAATGAAAAGGGCATTTCACAGGGACAAAATTTAACCCTCTTGCCCCCTTGGGATCATAATGTATCCTCCTCCACCCGCAAATGCCTTCCGCCCGACCCAGCCGGCTTTGGCTCTCCATCGCGTGGCCCTTTTTCCTCTTTGTGGTCGCCGGCTCCACCGTGCTGATGCTCTGGATGGAGCGGGCCGCCACGCGGGAATCGCGGGCTGTTTTCACGACGCTGGCGCGGACGAATGCCGATTTTCTCCGCAATGCCCATCTGCCGGCGACGGAACAGATGATGGGATACCTGGGCCGGATGTTGAATCTGCACGCCTATCTCCGGGATGGGGCGACGCTGCTGCCGGACCCGGGAAACGGCGCGTTGCGCGGCGATTTATCGCGGCTCACGGCGGCGGGGGGCGTCACGTCGTGGGGCAAAAACGAGGCGGTGGCGATGCCGGTGCGGTCGGGCCTGGACCTGCTGCTGGTGCGCCCGGCGGAGCCGGCATACCTCTTCCTGTGGCGGCCGGAGACGGCGGCAATCCTGGGCATCTTCTGGCTGCTTTCGATCGGCCTCGCGTGGTCGATATCGCGCGGCGTGGTGCTGCCCATCCGGCAATTGGCGGGACGGCTGCCGCACATCGAGGATGACCCGGCGGCAACGCTGCCCGGGGCGGAGCGGCGGGATGAACTGGGCGATCTCGCACGCGCCTACCTTGCGGCGCGCGGGCAAATTGCCACCGAGCGGGAAAAACGCCGGCAGGCGGAGCGCATGGCCCTGCTGGGACGGATGGCCACCAGCCTGGCGCACGAGATTCACAATCCCCTTTCCGCCATCCGCATGCACGCGCAGCTCTTGCAATCCGCGCCCGGGGAGGTCGCGGCCACCGTGCCGGTGCTCATCCATGAAACAGGCCGAATCGAGAGCCTGGTGAATCAATGGATGTTCCTTACCAAACCGGAGCCGCCCTCGACCTCGCCAACGGAACTGGCTCCGTTGATCGCGGAGGGAGTCCATGCGCAATCCGCCGCCGCGGCGCACGCGGGCGTCCGGATTGAAACGCAAGTGCCGGGGGGGCTCAACGTCAACGGCGACCGCCGCCGGCTGGCGCAGGCGATTGCAAACACGATCGTCAACGCCATCCAGGCCATGCCGCGCGGCGGCACCCTGCGCATTGGCGCGGGGAAAAACGGCGCGGGCATCGCGCTGACGTTCCAGGACAGCGGGCCGGGATTCTCGCCGCAGGCGCTGGAGCGATACCGCGAGCTGTTTTACTCCGAGAAAGAGGGGGGCATGGGAATCGGCCTCAGCGTGACGGCGGAAATACTGGAAGCCCACGGCGGAGGCATCGAAGTGCGCAACAACGAGCAGGGCGGCCGAGTCACCTTTCATCTCCCATCCTTATGATTCTGATTATCGAAGACGAACACGCGCTGGCCTCCGCGCTGGGCGCGGTGGCGCGGCGCATGGGGCGGCCGGCGGTGCTGTGCGCGACGGGCGCGCGCGGCATCGAGGAGGCGGATGCGCAAAAATTCGCGCTCGCGGTGCTGGACATTGGCCTGCCGGATATGAGCGGGCTGAAGGTGCTGGAGCGGCTGCGCGCGGCCCATCCGGCGCTGCCGGTCATCATCATCACCGCGCATGGGAACCTGGAGAACGCGATGGCCGCGAAAAAGCTCGGCGCCGCGGCCTACCTGGTGAAGCCGCTCGATCTGCCGGAGGTGGAGCGCACCTTTGGCGAAGTGCTGAGCGCGCAACCGCTCGCCGCCGGCCCTTCGGACGAGCCGATCTCCCTCATGGTGGGCGCGGCGCCGGCCATGCAGCGGTGCTTTATCGAGATCGCGCACGCCTGCTCGAGCGATGCGCCGGTGCTCATCTCCGGCCCCACGGGAACGGGCAAGACGCGCACCGCGCGGGTGATTCATTCCAACTCCGCCCGGCGCTCGGGCCCGTTTGTGACGTTGCACTGCGCGGCGCTCCCGGAGCCGCTGCTGGAGGCGGAACTCTTCGGCCACGAGAAAGGGGCGTTCACCGGCGCGCTGCTGGCGCGGCCCGGGCACATCGAGCGGGCGCGCGGCGGCACGCTTTTCCTGGATGAGATTGGCGACATCTCTCCCGCCGTTCAGGCGCGCCTGCTGCGGGTGGTGGAGGAGAAAACCTTCACGCGAGTGGGCGGACGCGAGGATTTGCACGTCGATCTGCGGCTCATCACCGCGACCAATAAATCGCTGCGGGAGGAAGTGCGCGCCGGGCATTTCCGGGAGGATCTTTATTACCGGCTGCACGTGCTCGAGATCGGCCTGCCGCCATTGCGCGACCGCAAGACCGATCTGCCGGCGCTCTCGGCGTTTCTGCTGGGCGCGATCGCGCCGGACCGGTCCATGCAGATATCCCCCGCGGCCGCGGACATTCTGCAACGCCATCCATGGCCCGGCAACGTGCGCGAATTGCGCAATGCGCTGGAGCATGCCGCCGCTGTCTCCGGCGGACCGGTGATCCTGCCGCATCATCTTCCGCGGGAGTTGCGCGATCCCGCCGCGCCGGACGCCGCCGCCACGCTCGACCCGGCGCTCGCCTCATGGCTGGATGAAAAAGTGCGAGCCGGGCTCAATTACCGGCAAATCCACGATGAGCTGGAAGCGATGTCGCTGCGCCATCTGCTGGCCCGTTACGGCGGCAAGCCCACGATCCTCGCGCGCGAGCTGCGCATGAATCGCGTGACGCTCCGCAAGCGGCGCCAATCCATCCTCCGCGAGGATTCGGCGGAGGAGTGATCTGAAACCTGAAATCCGAAGTTGGACGAGGCGATCTGACGCAATCTGCTGGCCGCGAGTGCCACTCGTCAGGCCTCGCCGTATTTAAAAATACGCCTCGGCCTCCCTCATGTCATCGCGTCTCTGCATCTTGCGCCATCTCATCCTCGCCAATTTCGGAATTCAGGTTGAAACGGGATCGCCCGCCGGGGACGCGTTTACTTGCTCTCCACCGCTGAGCGGAGGAAACGGCCAAAGTCATCCCGCATGACCTTTGCGGCGTTTTGGTCCACGTAAATCATGTGGCCGCTCTCGTACTCGCTGAAGGTGAGGTTCTGCCGGATTTCCGGCCGCAACTGCATGTGGTCGATGGTGTAGGCCGTGGAATAATAAGCCACCGCCAGATCATCGCATCCGGTGAGAATCCACACTTTCATGCGCGGATTCTCCGTCATCGCCCGGCCCAGCTTGACGGCGACGTCCAGGTAACTGTTCTCGCTGTCAAATTTCCACGGCTCGACGTTCGCGAGAATCTCATACGGGAGGTCGGAATCGAATTTCAGCTCGTTGCGAAGATAGGAATTGATCGTCGAAGCAAACGCCCCGCGGACGGCCACGAAACTTGCGTCGCCGAGATCGTCATCCGGATCGTAAACGATGCCGCTGTAGCGCCCATCGAACCGTCCGGGAGCGCGCCCGGCGCTCTTTAGCAACTGCTCACGAAACGCGTAGATGCTGATGCGCAGGTTATGCTGGAGGATGTAATCGAGCGGCACGCCGGTCAGTTTCGCAAGCTGGGCGGCGATTTGCTGTTTGTCCGCATCGGGGAGCGCGCCGCCCTTGGAGATCGCCTGGAGGTAATCGCTCATCGCGAATTGCTCGGCTTCCTTGCGCACCTCGCGCACATCTTTCTGCTGATACTCCGGCGCGTCCTTTTTGTAATACCAGGCGATACTGGCGTAGGAGGGGATGGCGAGGCAGTAGGGAATATCATTGGCCGGGCTAAAGGCCATGCTCTGCCAATTCATCACGCCGGAGACGATGATCACGCCGTTGATGTAGAGGTTCAGATCATCCTGGAGGTATTCCGCGAGGCCCGCCGCGCGCGTGCCGCCATAGCTTTCGCCCACGATCAATTTTGGCGAGAGCCACCGGTTATTCTGCGTGGTGTAAAGGCGGATGAAATCGCCCACGGACTTGATGTCTTCCTCGACGCCGTGAAATTCATCGGGCTTGGTCCCGTCCACGGCGCGGCTGTAGCCGGTGGAAACGGGATCGATGAAGACAAGGTCCGTATCGGTCAGCCACGTCAGATCATTGTCCACCAGCGAGTAGGGCGGGCCCTGGTTTGGCGCCAGTTCATCCAGCTTAAGCCGGCGCGGCCCGAGCTGCCCAAGGTGCAGCCATACGGAGGCGGCCCCGGGCCCGCCATTGAACGCGAAGGACACCGGACGCGTCGCCGGGTCCATCCCTTCCCTGGTATAAGCCACAAAGAAAATCTTCGCCTTCGGCTTGCCGGCGGCCGGCGGCGCGCCTTTGGCATCGTCCGGCTTTGCGTCCTTGTCGTCCCCGGCCTTGTCATCGCTGAGGGTAATGTAACCCGCCGTCGCCTTGTACTTGAGCACCTGCCCATTGACCGTGATGCTGTGTTCCGTTACCGAAACACGAGTCGGCTCATTGTCCGTTGCCTTCGCCGGCGTGGCCGAAGGCGCGGGCGAAGCCGCCGGCTGCGCATGAAGAACACCACATGCCGTCACCGCCGCAAAAAGGAGCAAAAAGGATTTCATGGGAAGAAAAGCGCACGCTAGCGCTTCCCCTCGCGGACCGCAACCGCTTCCCCCTTCATAAATATCAATTCATCCTCCATAGTCCTCGTTAATGCGCGTCATCGCCATCGATCCCTCCCTCCGCTGCTCCGGATATGCCGTTCTGGAAAAGACCAACGGCAAAATCCAGTCGCTGGAGTACGGCGTCATCCGCAACCGGCCGGACCTGCGCCATTCC
>DATAXI010000230.1:0-18330 GCA_036266845.1 Chthoniobacteraceae bacterium
AGAGGTGCGGTACCGGTGACGGTGGCCGTTGAGCCATATTTAAGGATCTGGCCAGTCAGGTCCAGTGACTCCTGGGAGACACCGACACCCGTCGCCCTGCTGAATGGTGCCCCGCAAAGTAGAACGGAAATTGCGGCTAGAATGTAACTTGTGCGTTGTGGCATATTAATGGTATTCGGAATTTCGCGTAGCAATTACACTGCGGCTCCGCGGGTGCCAAGGAATTTCGCACAGGGGCGCGATTTCAGTGTGCCCGCCCGGCAGATGGAGTTCCGGGCGTAGCTTTTCAAAAAAGGGAAAATCTCGACTTACTGGAAGAGGAGTTCGTCCCGGTGGCGTGCCCCCGAAGTTTGAACCACTTACTATGAGGGATTCGGTTATACGGCTGTAATGATGGATGCGGTCAAAAGATTGATGGTTATTTCCTTTCAGCTTGATTGCCGAGTTTGCCGGAGACCTTTTGAGCGCTCTTCTAAGATTGAGCTTTTTGAATCTTCCGCGCCAGGCCGGGGCTTGTCGCAGTGCTTGATTCAGCCTGAGTTGAAAAGAAGACTCGCGCCGCGTCGGCAATCATTTGCGCGGCGGATGGGTAAGGGATTCGGTCGGTATTGACCACCATGTGATAGAGTAAATCGTTCTCCGCGCTCGCATGAAAATGGGCTCGTGCATAGCGCCCGCGTTGACGATCGCTCATCGCAACGAACTTTGCCGCTTCCTCCGGCGTGAGATTGGCAAGCTTCTGCACTCGCTCAATTCGAGTCGGTAATGAGGCGATCAAACGAACGTGGAAGACATTGGGAATATGCGTCGTGATGAGACTGGCGCCGCGTCCCACCAGGATGACGTGTCCGGCATCCACCAAGTGCAGAACAGTCTTGGCGATCTCCGGTACCATGACCCAGGATGGAGGGTGCAGTCCCACCAATTCATCCATGGCCTCCCGGATGAAGCATCGCCGGTCTTCCGGCACAAACTTCGCCAGATTCGCCGGCAGGTTATGCTCCTTGAGCACCCTTTCGACGAGATTCCGATAGAAAACCGTCCATGGAGTGGTCCCGACGTATTCCCCGGCTTGTAAAAGACCAGCCAGCCAACCCGCGACCTCGTGCTCTCCCGCGCCGGTTTGATAGGACATGGTGATGGCGGGCCCGGGCAGCGTTTTGTGATGGCGAGCCGGAAGCTCTTTTCCTCCATTCAATTGATAGACGAGGTAGGATCGGCATCGATCCATGTCAGTTTCGCTGGGTACTAATCCGGTATGATTGTAAGTCGCCATGACTTTCTCTTAATGGGAGGCTGTGTGGTTTAATAGCGGCTCCTTTATCAGCCCCAGGAATTTACGATGCCGGCTGGCGCTTAGTTCGAGGTGATGATAAACGTGCATCTTGGCCCAGTCCTCGATGAAGACCCAGACGATGCAGTAGGCCCAGACGAACCCGACATATTTCCACGCGATTGGCGTGACCAGCCAGCCAAAGCCGACGATGCATGCGGCCAGCATCTGGGTGCCTAGAATCGCGGCCAGCAGAATCGGAGCCGGGAAAGGCCTGGTCAGAAACGGACGCCGCGTGCGGGCCACAAAGAGAGTCATGTGGCCGGCCACGGCAAGCTTTAGATAAATAAAGGATTGAATCTGCGCGTCTGTAAGATGGAACCCCTCCTTGGCGATGACCAATATGCCGAACGTCTCGGCGACACCAATCAAACCAAGCACGGAGGCAATGGTCAGCACGCGCCGCATATCCCAGCGGACCGGCTTGGGATCGAGCCATGTATTGTCGTAGGCGATGGTGAGGATCGGCAGATCATTGAGCAGCGCCAGCAGGATGATCATGATCGTGGTGATCGGGTAGAACTTGAAGACGATCATCGCCAGCACTACGAAGAACATGATGCGGATCGTTTCCGTGATCCGATAAATCGCATAACTGTTCATCCGCTCGAATATCCTCCGCGCAGTCTCCACGGCCTGGATGATCACCGAAAGCCCGGGTGCCGTGAGTACCAGCGCAGCCGCGGCCCGGGCCGCATCGGTGGCGCCGCTGACGGCGATGCCGGTATCGGCTTGCTTGAGCGCCGGGGCGTCATTCACGCCATCGCCGGTCATCCCCACAATATGGCCCCTGGTTTGCAGCGCTTTGACGATCTGGTATTTGTGCTCTGGAAATACGCGGGCGAAACCCTCCGCGGCCTCGACCGCGGCGGCTGCCTTAGGCTGGATGATGTCATCCTCCGAGACGTCCTGAAAGAACTCGTCCGCGGTGTGAATATTGACGCCCAGGCCCAATTGGCCCGCGATTTGCCGTGCAATGGCCGTGTCGTCGCCGGTCACCATCTTGACCTGGATGCCGTGCTCTTTCGCCTCGCGAATCGTCTGGGCTGAATCCTCGCGGGGCGGGTCGAACAACGGCAATAGCCCCAGGAATTGCCAAGGCCCGGCGCCGTCCTTGCGCGCCACGCCCAGCGTGCGATAGCCCTTGCCGGCAAACTCGTTCACCTTGTCGTTTACCTTCCCCGCCGTCTCCGGCGTAGGCTGGCAGAGCGCGAGAATCACCTGCGGGGCGCCCTTGGTCACTTTAAAAGCAGCGCCGTCCGGGTCTTGAATCTCCGCCTCGGTCCGTTTGTGAACGGGATCGAAGGGCACAAACTTGATCTGGCGAAACGCCGCCAGCGCGTGCGGATCCTTCACCCCGCCGAGCACGGCCATGTCAATCGCGTCGCGGTCCTCGGCCTTCGACGCCAGCGCTCCCGCCAGGATTAACTCCTGCGCATCCTTCCCGTCAAAGACGGCGGCATCGCCCAGGGTCAATTTATTCTGAGTGAGCGTTCCCGTTTTATCCGAGCAGAGAATGTCCATGCCCGCCATCTCCTCGATGGATTCCAGCCGCGTCAGAATCGCCTTTTTCCGAGCCAGTTCGACCGCGCCAATCGCCATAGTGACAGAAAGCACCGCCGGCATCGCCACCGGGATGGCTGCCACCACCAGGATCAAACCGAATTGAAAAAGCGTCAGCGGCGGCTCGCCCCGCGCGAGCATCGTCAGCAGCAGGATCGTCGCCAGTCCCAGGCTGACATAAATAAGAAAGTCTCCGATGGTCAGCACCGCTTTCTGGAAATGCGAAACAGATTTGGCGCTGGAAACCAGCTTGGCCGTCTTGCCAAAATAGGTGCTGGCGCCCGTGGCAGTCACCAGGGCCACCATTTCGCCCTGCTTGGCTACGGAACTGGAATAGACCAGGTCGCCGGTCTTTTTTTCCACCGGCAGCGATTCGCCGGTCAGCGCCGATTGATCCACGCTCAGGTAATCGCCCTCGGTCAGCCGGGCGTCGGCGGGAATGATGTCCCCCAGCCGCACCCGCACAATGTCGCCCGGCACAAGGCTGATCGCGTCGATCTCGGCCCATTGCCCGTCGCGTTTGACCCGCGCCTTGAGGGCAAGCTGCATCTTTAGCGCCGCCACGGCGTTGGAAGCCTGATGCTCCTGCCAAAAACCGACAACCGCGTTGAAAACCAGGAGCGTGACGATGATTTCAAGGTCCACCCAGTGTCCCACGATCGCCGAAAGGATCGCCGCCGCCTCGATCATCCAGGGAATCGGCCCCCAGAAGAAACTCAGGAACTTGAGAAGGGCGTTTTCCGCTTTTTCGTCGAGCGCGTTGGGGCCGTATTTTTCCAGCCGCTGTTTCGCCTCGGCGCTGCTCAGGCCATCCGGGCTGCCGGCTACTTCCCGGTAAAATGCGTTCAGATCGATCTCCGCCGTACCCGCGGCAGTTTTTCCGCCCGACTCAATGGTGGCGCTCATATTGCAAGGGTTCTCTGCCCGGTGCGGGCACAGCTTTCCGCCCGAAACCGTACCGCCCGGGCGACCCGGAAGCCATCAGTTTCGCAGCCGATGTCGTGCCTCCTCCTTCGCAGCCGGATCGCGATAGCGAATCTGCGCGCCAGTGAATGGCCCGCGAAATATGCGCATGCACTGCCCGGCGGCTGTCGTCACGTGATCGTAAAACGACGTTTGACAGCGGTTTGTTATTATGCCATATTGCCAAATATGCAGAAGAACCCCGCCAAATCCCGCAGGTCGCTTCACGATTACCGAAGCGGGGCGGATGTATTCAAGGCGCTGGGCAATCCGAGCCGTTTGCTGATTGTGGACGAACTGGCCCGGGGTGAGCGTTGCGTGACCGATCTGACGGCGCTTGTCGGCAGCGATACTTCCACGGTGTCAAATCATCTCGCCGTTTTGCGGAATGCCGGCCTCGTGATCGATGACCGCCGCGGCCAGCAGGTATTCTATAAACTGGGCGCTCCTTGCGTCAGCAATGTTTTCCACTGTCTTGAGGAACTGAAAGCAGCGCGGGCGAAGGTGCACTGATTTTGTCTTTTTTTCTCCATTATTTGTTCTTTTGGCAAACTGTCAAAAAATCGAATTCATTTCGTTTCCACACCCGATTATCTTTCGCCTTTCCCAAAAACCAACACACCGTGTCATGAACATCATCCCAGTAGTTGAACTTCACTCCCTTCTCGCTGATGGCGGGAACATCGACTTGATCGATGTCCGAACGCCCGCCGAATTTGCCGGGATCCACGTTCCGGGGGCGAGATCGATGCCGCTCGAAAGCCTCGATTGCGGCGCGGCGTTGGCGAATCACAACCATACGCGGTATGGGTTTCCCATCTATATTCTCTGCCATAGCGGCGTCCGGGCAAAGAAGGCTGCGGAGAAATTTGCCTCGGCTGGCTTTGAAAACTGCGTGGTCATCGATGGGGGTACGCAGGCGTGGGCGGAAGCCGGGCTTCCCGTCGAACGAGGATTGCGCCATGTGCTCCCGCTGGATCGCCAGGTGCAGATCACCATCGGCGGCATCGTGCTTGCCGGCGTATTGCTTTCGCAATTTGTCAACCATGCGTGGATTTGGCTTTCCGGCTTTGTCGGGTGCGGACTCATCTTCGCCGGGTTGAGCGGGATCTGCATGCTCCGTGTGTTGATGGCGCGGATGCCATGGAACCAGGCGGGCGCGGACACAAAGAGCGGCTGCTGCGCGGCCAGAACCGGAGTATAAAATCATGAACCAAAAGAAGATTGTCGTCGTAGGTGGGGTCGCGGGCGGGGCATCGTGCGCGGCCCGCTGCCGCAGGCTGGATGAGAATGCCAGGATCATCATGATCGACCGGGGACCGTATGTCTCATTTGCCAATTGCGGACTTCCCTACTATGTGGGCGATGTCATCACGGACGAGTCCAGGTTACTGGTCGCGAACGCGGCGCTGTTTCAGGATCGATTCAACATCGAGGTCCGTACCCAGCATGAAGTGATCGCCATTGATCGCGCCACGCGGGAGATCGAAGTGAAGGAACTCTCCACTGGCCGGATTTACCGGGAGAGCTACGACGCATTGGTTCTTTCGCCGGGAGCGGCAGCGGTCCGTCCGCCAATCCCGGGCATTGATTTACCGGGTATTTTTGTTCTGCGTTCGATTCCCGATAGCCGGCGGATTCGGGCATGGATTACCGAAAAGCACGCGAAGAGCGCAGTAATCGTGGGGGCAGGATTCATCGGCTTGGAGATGGCAGAAAACCTGAAGCACCGCGGGCTTTCCGTGACCGTGGTGGAAATGCTGGATCAGGTAATGCCTCCATTTGATCCCGAGATGGCGCGTCCGGTGCAGGAGCACATGGAGAAGCATGGGGTAAAGATGGCGTTGGGCGATGGTGTCGCCGGTTTCGAGGCGGATGATGGCGGCCGGATCGTTGTCCGCACAAAATCCGGCGCCGCGCATGCCGGCGATCTCGTTATTCTGGCGATCGGGGTGCGTCCGGAAACCGGCCTGGCGAAATCCGCCGGCCTCGAGCTGGGCGACCGCGGCGGGATCCGCGTGGATGAACAGATGCGTACGAGCGATCCCAACATCTGGGCGGCGGGCGATGCGGTGGAGGTGAAAGACATAGTCACCGGCCAATGGACCATGATTCCTCTGGCAGGGCCCGCGAATCGCCAGGGGCGCGTCGCCGCGGATGCGATCTGCGGGCGCGGGACAAAATTTCGCGGCGTCCAGGCGACTGCGATATGCGGCGTGTTCGGGCTGGCTGTGGCGAGCACGGGCGCCAGCGAGAAAAGCCTGAAGCGCGCTGGGGTGACCGATTACGAGAAAGTTTACCTGCATCCCGGGCACCATGTAAGTTACTTTCCAGGTGCGAAGCCGATCAACCTAAAGCTGATTTATCGCAAACAAGACGGGCGTATTCTTGGCGCGCAGGCGGTGGGTGAGGCGGATGTGGACAAGCGCATTGATGTGATTGCGACTGCGATCCAGTTTGGCGGCACGGTGTTCGACCTCGAGGAACTGGAACTCTGCTACGCGCCGCAGTTTGGCGGGGCCAAGGACCCGGTGAACTACGCGGGCATGATCGCGGCGAACAACCTGCGCGGCGATTTGCCGCTGGCCGACTGGAAGCAACTGGGAGCCGCTTCCGCGGTGCTCGTGGATGTGCGGGAGCCGGATGAATATAATGCGGGGCACGTGCCCGGCGCAATGAATCTTCCGCTCAATCAAGTCCGCCACCGGCTGGGTGAGTTGCCGCGGGATCGTGAAGTCTGGCTCTATTGCGGCGTGGGCCAGCGCGCCTATTACGCAACCCGCGTCCTGGTGCAAAACGGCTTCCACGTAAAGAATCTGCCCGGCGGTTACCGGACTTACGGCTATCTTAATCAAGAGGCGGCGGCAAATGGATTGGCGCACCGTCTCCTGGCCTCACTTTAATGGCCTTATGAATGTGCTCACGCTCTCCCGCTTGCAATTCGCGCTGACGGCGGGAATTCACTATCTCTATCCACCTCTCAGCATTGGGTTGGGTGTCATCCTTGTGCTGATGGAGGGAATCTGGCTGGCAACCCGAAAACCCATTTATCACCAGATGGCGCGGTTCTGGACAAAGGTCTTTGCACTTACTTTCGCAATCGGTGTGGCGACGGGCATCGTGATGGAATTCGAATTCGGCACGAATTGGGCGACTTACTCCCGTTATGTGGGCGACGTGTTTGGCAGCGCGCTTGCGGCGGAGGGAATCTTTGCGTTCTTTCTGGAATCAGGCTTTCTGGCGGTACTGTTGTTCGGCTGGGATCGGGTCGGTCCAAAGATGCATTTTTTCGCGACGTGCATGGTCTGTCTCGGCGCGCACTTCAGCGCTGTATGGATCGTCGTCGCGAATTCCTGGATGCAGACGCCGGCTGGTTTTCACATCGTCGGGGAGGGATTGAGGGCGCGGGCCGAGATCACCGATTTTTGGGCGATGGTTTTCAACCCCTCTTCCATGGAAAGGCTGTTTCACACGCTTTGCGGCGCATGGCAGGCGGGCGCCTCGCTCGTCGTAAGCGTGAGCGCGTGGTACTTGTTGAAGGACAGGCACCGGGAATTTGCGCGCGCCTCGCTGCGCGTTGGTCTGATTGTCGGGCTGAGTTCGGCATTGCTTCAACTGGTTACCGGCCATATCAGCGCCCAGGGGGTGGCAAGGAATCAACCCGTGAAGCTCGCGGCCTTTGAAGGACTCTATCACACGACCGCCGGCGCGCCGTTGAGCCCGTTCGGCTGGGTGGATGAGAAAGATCAAAGAGTCATTGGCCCAAGAATTCCCGGGATGTTGAGTTTCCTGGCGTATAGGAACTTCAAGACCCCGGTCGCCGGCCTGGAAGATGTGGCTCCGGATCCAAATGACCGCCCGCCGGTGAATTTCACATTCCAGCTTTTTCACATCATGGTCGCCGCCGGGATGGCGATGATACTAATTTCCGCCCTTGGTTTTCTCTATTTCTGGCATGGGTCGCTTTTTGAGAAGCGCTGGCTGCTATGGCTTCTCGTCTGTTCCGTGATTGGTCCGCAAATTGCAAATGAGGCAGGTTGGTTTGCCGCGGAGGTGGGGCGGCAACCGTGGATCGTCCAGGGGTTGCTCCGAACCTCGAAAGCCCTTTCGGCTGTGGTCACGGCCAATACAGTACTTTCGGCAATCATCCTTTTCAGCTTCGTTTATCTGCTGCTGTTTGCGGTGTTCATCTATTTGCTGAATGACAAAATTCAACATGGCCCCGACGAGACTGACCTCATCCCGGCCGGAAAGCTTGCGCTGCCGAAGGAAATCGTCCCATGAATTTCGGAAACCTTGACCTGAATACGACATGGTTCCTGCTGATTGGCGTCCTGTTTACAGGATACGCGATGCTGGACGGCTTTGACCTGGGCGTGGGAGCACTCCATCTTTTCACGAAGACGGACGAAGAGAGGCGAATCATGTTGAACGCTATCGGCCCGGTATGGGACGGCAACGAAGTCTGGCTGGTGACTGGCGGCGGCGCATTGTTCGCGGCGTTTCCAAACGTGTACGCGACGGTGTTTTCCGGGTTCTATCTCGCCTTCGTATTGCTTCTCGTGGCGCTGATCTTTCGGGCCGTGGCCATTGAGTTCCGCAGCAAACAGCCGATGGCCTGGTGGCGGAAGATGTGGGATATCGGCTTCAGCGGAGGCAGCATTCTTTCCAGCCTGCTGATCGGCGTGGCGATGGGAAATATCGCCTGGGGAATCCCATTGGATGCGCGGGGTGAATTCACCGGCACCTTCTGGAGCTTGCTTGGGCCGTATCCCTTGCTTCTGGGCGTCACCACTGTCGCGCTCTTCATGATGCACGGCGCCATTTATGGATTGATGAAAACCGAGGGCGCGCTGCACGACCGCCTGCGCGGATGGATCAATAACTGTATCATCTTCTTTATTATCTGTTATGCGGTTACAACCATGGCAACTTTGCTCTACGTGCCGCACATGGCGGCGCGCGTGAGGAGCGATCCCTGGCTGTTCAGCATCGCCCTGGTAAATATGCTGGCCATTGCCAATATCCCGCGGGAAATCCACCGCAAGAGCGATTGGCGGGCGTTTGTATCCTCCTGTGTCGCCATGGTCGCGCTCATGGGGCTGTTCGGCCTCGAAATGTATCCCAATCTGGTATTCAGCAATCCCGAGGCCGCAAACAGCCTGAACATCCTCAATGCCGCGTCATCACAAAAGACACTGGCCATCATGCTGACCATCGCCCTGACAGGCGTTCCGGTGGTCCTGGCTTATACAGTCAGCATTTACTGGATATTCCGCGGCAAGGTGAAGCTGGATAAGATGAGTTACTGAGAGGCCGTGCGCGAGGGGAAGACAGCATTGCGCCGCGTTGCCGATGCCTTTGCTATCTGGATCGGGGTGATGAACGTGAAATCGAGTTTTTCGAAGCGGGAGAATGTCCATCGGAAGCCCTTGAGCCGGCGGGATAGCCGTTCCACCCCATTGCGCTCCTTGTAAAGCTCCCGGTCATACTCACACCGGCTCCAGCGGTTATTACTCCAATGGCCAAACCTTGGTGCAACCCCCGGCTTATGAATGCCTGCCTCGCTAGGACTCGAACCTAGACAAGCAGAGTCAGAATCTGCTGTGCTGCCAATTACACCACGAGGCAATGCGAGGGTCAGAAGGTAAAGCGCTCGGGGCGGTTGTCCACCATTTTCTGTGGCCGGGACGGCCTGCGAGAAGAGGGGGCGCCGTTCGCGCGTCTCCGCCGCGGCGCGGGTCCGCTCTGTTGGGAACCGGTGGTTCCACTCCGTGAGGGCGAAAAAGTTGATTGCCGGCAGCCGGAACCGCGGGGCGATCCCGCCGGGTCGAATCGCGAGGAGGAAATCGGGGGATTTCGAAATGAACCATCGCCCCGGGGCCTATTTGCCGGGAGCTATTTGCCCAGGGGATGCGTGATCTGGGCGCCGGGCGGGGGTGTGAATTCGAACTCCGAGGCGGGGATGGGGTGGCGCCGGGCGTTGTGGTAGGTGGTGGAGAGGTGGTCGCCTTTGGGAAGGGTGATCTCCGTGCGGGTAGGCAGGAAATCGTTGGAAAGATAGAGAGTCAGCTCCTCGACGACGCGGCGGAGGGTGGGCTTCTTTGGGGTCAGGTCCAGGCGGTAGCCGGCGGCATCGTGGTAGGCGCGGAAGTTGTAGTACTCATCGATGTGCTCGAAGTTGAGGCCGGCGGTGAGCGCGGCGAGGGATTCGTCAAAGAAGGAACGCTGGCCGAGGGTGTAGATTTCCACCTCATTGAACGCGGGATAATAGATCCACATGGTGTGGCCGTTGCTGATGGTCATGCTGGGGCTGGGGCTTTTGACGTCGCGGCGGAATTTATCGGGTACGCTGAAGGCGACGGAGCCCTCGCTGAAAACGGGTTTGGTGAGGAGATGAGAGGTGCGTTCCTCGGTAAAGGTGGCTTCGAAGGCGGGATTCCTGGCATGGATATCCCGGAGCTGCTGGAGGAGGGTGGTGCGCTCCGCGGGGGCCAGCTCCTGGGCGCGTGCGGCGGCGCCGGCCGCCATGAGGGCGATGGCGAGGCAAACGAAGAAAGGGAAGAATCGGCGCGAAAGGGTGAGGCGCATAGCTATTTCCAGATGGGCACGTAGTTAAACCATTGTTCGGGATTGCGGCGCACGACGGCCTCAAAAACCGTCGCGATTCGCTGCACATTCGCCGCGGCATCCGTATCCATGGGCACGGGTGGCGCGAGGAGGGAAACGTAGCTGCCGCCCGGCTTTTGTAAAACAAATGCGGGGATGACTTCCGCCCCGGTGTGCTGCCAGAGGAGGGCGGGTGCGGAGGAAAAACAGGCCGTCGCGCCGAAAAATTGCACGGGGACCGCGGAGGCGCCGTAGGGGCGATCCACGAGGAGGGCGACAAATTCATTCCGGCGCAGGGCGGAGACGATGCCGACGAAGGCAAAAGGATCGCCGGAGCCGACAGAGACCGTCTTGATGCCGAGGCGTCGGCGGTAGGCCTGGCGCCACTGCGTGAGGCCGTTATCCGGCTCCTCCAGCGTTACGACGGTGAGCGGGACGCCCTCCAGGGCAAGGAGGATGCCGCCCAGCTCCCAATTGCCGAGGTGGCCGGTGACGAGGATGCCGCCTTTGCCTCGCGCCCGCGCGGCGGCGAGGTTCTCAAAGCCCCGCCACTCGCTGACGAGGCGGCGGATTTTCTCGTGCGAGGCGAGGGAGCAGTAAAAGTAATCCGAGAGAGTGCGCAGGAAGCGGTCAAAATTTTCCCGGCACAACTCCTCGAGCATGACGCCGCGGAGGCCGGTGATGCGGGCCAGATTGGCGAGTGCGGCCTCCCGGCCTGAAGCGGCGACGCAGTAGCCGGCGCGTCCGATTTCCCCCGCGATTTCCTGTGCAATATCGCGCGGCAGCATGCTCACCAGCCGGAGAGCGGCGCGAAAGGTATCCAGGCGGTACCAGGGATTCCCGGTCATTTCTTCAAAAGATAAGCCGGCAGGATGAAGAAGATCGTGGAGAAAAGGCAGCAGGCGATGCCGATGGCGCATACCACGCCGAGGCCGCGCAATGCGGGATTGTGCGCGATGGCGAGCGAGCCAAAGCCGGCGACAGCGGTAAGGCCGGCCAGGATGACCGGCTTGATGATGGTGGCAAAGGCGTACTCCCGATCCCCCGGCTGGCGGGTGGCCAGCAGAATGTAGATTCCGTAATCCACGCCGACCCCCAGCACGAGCGGGAAGGCGAGGACATTGAAGAGATTAAGCGCAAAACCGAATATCTTGAGACAGGCAATCATCGCGCCGATGGAGAGGGCAAGGCTGGCCATCAGGATGAGCAGCGGGGCCACGCGCCGGTAGAGGAAAGCGAGGAGGACGATGTTAAACGAAATCATTACCAGGCTCAGGAGGGTGAGCTTGTGTTTTGCCCACGGGATCAGATCGGCCAGCACATAGGTCCAGCCGGTGATGTGCATATTGACTCCGGGAACCGTCAGTTCCTGATCCAGAACCGCCTTCTGCTCCGCGCTGCGGATGTGGGTGAGGGGGGTCACGTGCGCGGCGCCGAGGTAGGAATTGCGCGCGAAAAAGTTATCCAGCACAAACCACCAGCTTGAAGCGGGAGGCAGAATCTGGCGCCAATTGGTTTCCGGCACGCCAGACTTGCGCGCGGCCTGGAGGGCGCCGATCAGCTTCAGCACATTCTGGAAAGTGGGATCGGAAGCGTTGAAGCCCTCATCCGCGAGCGCCTTGGTATAGGCGGCGCGGGCGGCGTCCAGGTTCACGCTGACGAGCGTCTTCAGGTTTGCCTCCTGGCGCTTGGGCGACAGGACAAACGAGGCCGGGGAAATGAAGCTCTTGATCTTGTGTTCCGCCACGAGCGCGGTCCACTGGGCCTGGACCTTCATCCACTCATCGTGGCATTGCTCGGCGTTGGCGGCGTCCACCAATACAAGCAGCGGCTCGTTTGCGGCGGGGAAGGATTGCTGGATGGTCTCCAGCGCGGCGCTGGCGTCGCAGGCCGGCTCCAGCGTTTTCGGATCGGCCTCCATCTTGAGGCGGCCGATCGGGGCAATCGCGATGCCGCACAGCACAAGCAGGAAAATGGTGGTGGCAATGAGCACCGGCTTGGGATTGCGAAAGACGCGTCCCACATAGCGCTTGCCCCATTCAAAGAGGAGATCGTGCTCCTCCGGCGGCTTGCGCCGGCTCACGCAGGCGTAGAACACCGTCATCATCATCACGCTGGCAATCAGGATGCCGATGGCGATGAGCCCGCCGAGTTGCTCAAAGGCGGAGCAGCCGCTCAGCAAAAAGGAAACAAAAGCCGCCGCCGTCGTAAGCGCGCCGATGAAGATGCCCTCTCCCAATTGCCGGAGCGAGCGGGCGATGGCATCCTCATGCTCCACGCCGGCGTTGCGATGCGACTGGTAACTGCCATAGAGCAGCATTCCAAAATCGACGCCCAGTCCCACGAGGATCGAGCACAGGCCGATCGTGATCAGGTTCAGCTCATGGAAAATGAGTCCGCCGATGGCAATCGCCATCACGCAGCAGAGCAGCAGCACGTTCATCAGGGCGATCAACGGCAAAAAACGGCGGAAGCCGACGTAGAACACCACGGAAACGAGAATCACCGATCCAAGCAGCGTGGAGACGATATCGAAGCGCATCGAGCGCGAGATTTGATCCACAAACGCATCGCGTCCGGTAATGAGGATGCCGGGCTTGACGGGGCAACTGGCAAGGAATTGGGCCTTGAATGCTTCCACCGTGCGCATCAGCGCCTGGCAGGCGTGGGGATCGATCCCGGTCTGGTTGGTTTCGACGAAGATCAGATGCATCGTCCCGTCCTCGGAGACAAAGGCCGAGGATTGGTCATTGGAGAAGGAACTGGCCATCGGCCGCATCGCCTCCTGCACCAGGCCCAGCGCATCGTAGTTCAGCTTCATCTCGTTGCCGAAATCCATGCCGCCCATCTTCGCCTGCAGCTCGTGCAGGCGGGCGGCGATATGGTCCGGCTGGAGGAGCAGCATCGCCTTGGCAAAGGCGGGGGGATCGAGATTCAGCAGCAGCGGCACGGCGAGGCGGCTTTGCAGATCCGCGACGCCATCGGCGGACTCGATGGGCGGGCTGGCCGTCACTCGCACCACCCACGGCTGCTTGCGCAGGGCATCGCAAAAGCGGTTGGTGACATCCTCCAGATCGCCGTCCTGGGAGTTGAGCGTGACGGCAAAGAGAATCTGGCGCGCGTTGGTAAATTCCCGGTCCGTGGTCTTCAGCGCCTGCACGGAGTCAAAGTCCTTCGGCAGCAGGTCGAGAATGTCCGAGTTGAAGTGCAGGCCAAAGATGATCACCAGCAGGCTTGCGGCGAGCAGCAAGCCCACCACCGTGAAAACCACGGGGCGCCGGTGCGTGACAAAATGCGCGATGAAGCGGCTCATCCTGATTCCGGAGGCGGCTTGTCTCAGCCGTTGATGCGAAAGACGAAACGCTCCCCGTTCGCGAAGACAGCCGTGATTTGGCTGGGGGTCCGCGTGACTGTCGCCCCGGCGGGGCTGCCGCCGTTAAAGACCTCGCGCAGCGCCACCCAATTGCGCACCTGCGCCGGAACAAAATGCTGCGGATTGCCCTGCCACGCATGGTTGAGCGCCTCCACGCGCACCAGGTTGTCATCATTCTCCCGGACCAGGATCAACTGAACCGGCCCCTTGTTCACATCCAGGGCAAAATCGGTGGGGGATTGGCGAACCGTGAAATCGCCGATGAACGTGCGATGTTTTCCGCTGTAGAGCATCTGGCCCGCGATGTTCCGGCCCGCCGGGTTGTATTCCGGAAAGATATGGGTGGCGCACCCTGCCAGCAGGGCGAGAGCCGCGGCGGCAAGAGCGAGAAGCGGGAGACGGCGTGAGGTCATATGCGGTGGGTGGATACGAGACGGTAGTAATTATTGGACGGAGAGGAAGGCTAATTCTTTCAACGGAATTAAACAGGCGTCTGGGCGGGGCTCGCCGGACGATTCTCCTTCAGGAGATTCCAATATGATCGAAATTTCATACGGCACGCCCGAAAACCTGGTCATTGCCACCGCCCACGGGAAAGTGACCGCGGAGGATTATGAGCGGACGCTCATTCCCGCGGTCGAAGCAAAGCTGAAGGCGCACAAGAAGGTGAGGATGCTTTACCATCTGGATCGCGATCTATCCGGCTTCACGGCCGGCGCCATCTGGGACGACGCGAAGCTGGGTATTCACCACCTGACTGCATTTGAGGCGGTCGCCCTGGTGACGGATATCCACTGGGTCACTGACGCGACCAATTTCTTCGCCTTCTTCATCCGCTGCCCGGTAAAGGTCTTCAAAAACGATCAGCTCGCCGAAGCCATGGAATGGGTATCCACGGTTCATTGGATGACCCTGAAAGGAGATTAAGCGATGCGAATGATGAAAAAAACGGCGCTCATCGCGCTGGCCGGCATGATGACGTTCTCGTTATCCGGCTGCTTGAGCCTGAAGATCGCAAAGCGCGACGCGCTGCCCGGCGCCCATTCGCATCCATATAACCCGGGAACGATTTCCTGAAAGTTTTGACCGCGAAAACAACCGGGATTCCACGGCTCCGCTTACCGGAACGCCCCTTTTTTTCCGCGGCTCTTCGAGTATTTCACCGGCTTGCGGCGGGGTTCGATTTTTGCGATGCCGGTGCCGCCTTTTAGTTCCATGATCTGGTCGCGGAGGAGGGCGGCGCGCTCGAACTCCAGGTTTGCGGAGGCGATTTCCATTTCCTGCTCCAGCTCGCGGAGCACTTCCGTCACGCTGAAATCGCCGCCGCTCTCGCGGACAACGGATTCCTCCACGTCGCGGCCTTTCAGGATCGTGTGCAGGCTCTCCTGCACGGCGCGCTGGACGCTGGTGGGCGTGATGTTGTGCTTGGTGTTGTAAGCGACCTGGCGGTTGCGCCGGTACTCGGTGATCGAGATGAGCTTCTGCATGCTCTGCGTGATCTTATCGGCAAAGAGAACCACCTCGCCATTCACGTGGCGCGCGGCGCGTCCGGCAGTCTGGATGAGGGAGGTCTGCGAGCGGAGATAGCCCTCCTTGTCAGCGTCCAGGATGCACACGAGCGAGACTTCCGGCAGGTCCAGGCCCTCACGCAGCAGATTGATGCCCACCAGGATATCGAACTCCGCGGCGCGCAGGGCGCGGAGGATTTCCACGCGCTCGATGGTGTCGATATCGCTATGCAGGTAGCGCACCTTCAGGCCCACATCCCGCAAGTAGTCGGCCAGGTCTTCCGCCGTGCGTTTGGTGAGCGTGGTAATCAGCACGCGCTCCTTCAATTCCACCCGTCCGCGGCAAAGCTCCAGAGTTTCGTCGATCTGATTCTTGAGCGGTCGCAGCGTGATGCGCGGGTCGAGCAGCCCCGTGGGCCGGATGATCTGCTCGACCACCAGTGACGCGCCGGGCGTGGAAACATCGAATTGACCGGCTGGCAGATCGATGCGCGAGATACGCAGGCCGGGGCCTTTTTCTGCGCCTGCTTCGGCGGCGTCGGGCTGGCCGGCGATTGCGAACGGCACCGCCTCTTCCTCGCCGATGAGCGCGCGCTTGTGAGGGATGTAACCTTTGTTGCCGGCCACGGAGTTGCGCAGCTCAAATTCCGCCGGCGTCGCGCTCACGTAAATGATCTGGTTGGTCATGCTCATGAACTCCGTGAAGTTCAGCGGGCGATTGTCCATCGCGCTCGGCAGGCGGAAGCCAAAGTCCACCAGCACGCTTTTGCGCGAGCGGTCGCCCTCGTACATGCCGCCAATCTGCGGGATGCTGGCGTGCGACTCATCGACAACGAGGAGGTAATCCTTCGGGAAAAAATCGAGCAGCGTATAAGGGCGCGAGCCCGGCGGGCGTCCGCTGAGGTGGCGGGAGTAATTCTCGATGCCGCTGCAAAAGCCCATCTCCTGGATCATCTCCAGGTCATATTCCGTGCGCATTTTGAGGCGCTGCGCCTCGAGCAGCTTGCCATGTTTCTCGAAGAAGATGATGCGCTCGTCCAGTTCCTCGCGGATCGTCGTGAGGGCGCGGTTCAGCTTGTCGTGCGGCGTGACGAATTGCTTGGCGGGATAAAGCGTAAAAGTGGTCAGCACATCGTGGGTGTGGCCGGTGAGGGGATCGAATGTCTTGAGCATGTCCACCTCGTCGCCGAAGAATTCGATGCGAAGCGCCTCGTCATCCAGATTGGCCGGGTGCACTTCCACCACGTCGCCGCGCACGCGGAAGCGCCCGCGCTCGAACGCGATGTCGTTGCGCTCATAGAGCATGTCCACCAGCTTCGCGAGCACGGCCTCGCGGGTGATCAATTGCCCCTTCTTTACCGTCAGCAGCATGTCCTGGTAATCTTCCGGCGAGGCGAGGCCGTAGATGCAGGAAACGCTGGCGACGACCACGACATCCCGCCGGGACATAAGCGCGCTGGTGGTGGAGAGCCGGAGCCGCTCGATCTCCTCATTGATGGAGGAATCTTTCTCGATATAGGTATCGCTCCGGGGTATGTAAGCCTCCGGCTGGTAATAATCGAAGTAGGAGACGAAGTACTCGACCGCGTTGGCGGGGAAGAATTGCTTGAACTCCGAGTAAAGCTGCGCGGCCAGCGTTTTATTGTGCGAGATGACCAGCGTCGGCCTGCCAAGGTTCCGGATGACATTGGCCGCGGTAAAGGTCTTGCCGCTGCCAGTCACGCCCAGGAGCGTCTGATGCCGGTTGCCCGCCTCCAGAGATTTTGTCAGCTTGGCGATTGCCTGCCCCTGGTCGCCCTGGGGCTGGTAATTGGAAGCGAGTTCAAACTGCATCCGGCCACGTTAGCATGCCGCGGCATTTGTCGCTGGGAATATTCGACGGATCGCGGCCGGCCGCGGGACCATCGGCCTCAGTGAAACGGCGAGAGGTACACCCGCATCAGGTTTACCCGGCCGCCGGGCCAGAACCAGCGCCGCTCAAAATTGAAGCCTCGCGCCTTCGCGTCGTATTCCACCCAGCTCAACGTATTGGGGTAATTTGGGTCGTAGGCGTCAAAACGGGTGATGTTTCCGTGGATGTGATAGTCAAAGAGGATCACGCAGTGGTTCATCTTCGGGAATCGCGTCAGGTACACGGCCTCCAGTTTCCCCCGATCCAGCCCCCGCACGAGCTGCGCGTACGCGTTGGCCTGGCCAAAGCGCGGGAACGGGCCGATCATCCGCCAGTTTCCCACGCGCAGGTAAGTGGGAAACCAGTTGCCCATGGTCTCCTTCATCAGGTGCTCGCGGCCGCGGGAGAAATCGTTCAGGTCCGCGTAGCCGGGGATGACAATGCGGTCTTGCGCGGGGCGCGCCGGCATCCAGGCGGAGATGCGGAAGAGGTGGACGAGCAGCCGCCGGTAGCCCTCGTCCGACGCCTGGGGCTGATCCGGCGCAAACCGGGCGAACTTGTGGAACTGAAGCACCGCCCGCGCCAGCACAAAACAGCGATGGGCAAACCGGGCCGGGACCGCGCGCCGGTGCATGGTGAGATGCCCCGCTTCATCGATGCCGTAGGAGAAAACCGTGTCGTTGGAAAAGGCGATCGTATCCCGGCGCCAGTTGAAATGCGTAGGCGCCGCCGCCCGGCAAACCACCGCCGCCAGCATCGTGAGGAGGAATAAACGCGCGGTTGTCATTACGAAAAGCCGCGAAATTTACAAAATCCTGCCCGGTGCGCAATCTTCACCCGCATTTTCAATTTGCGCCCCCTTCCCATGGAGTGGCATGTTTGCGGGTCGCCAGGGGGCGGCACACACAGGCCATGTTTGATTCCAGAGACGAGTATCAGCCGTTCGGCTACCTTGGCCGGATTCCTCTCTATTTCACCACCATCATGGTGATGGTGTACGCGGTCGCACTGGTGGCGTCGGTGCTCCTGGTGGCTGCGCGGGTGGCGGATATATCCGCGTACTTTGCCTACAGCAGCGGCCTGGTCATTC
>DATAXI010000020.1:0-4080 GCA_036266845.1 Chthoniobacteraceae bacterium
AGAATGTATAGTCCGGATATTCGTCGAAGTAAAAGCCGGCCGGGCTCAGGTTTACCTTCCCGGTAATCCGCCTTTTGGATGCGGGCGTGCCGTACAGGTTGGTCAAAGTCACCTTTGCGCTTACATCGTCCGGTGTGATCCAGCCTTTGGAGATTTCTTTGGACAGGTGCACGTTGATCTTCATCCGGTCCGGCAGAAACTCCTTCACCAGCACGGTATCGCTGCCGATCAGGTCGCCCCGCTTCCCATCTTTGACCAGATAGATATTGATCCCGTAATCGCCCGTTGGCGATTCATAGCGCGTCTGGTAAGTAAACTCCCCGAAACCGCCCGCCGGCACGCTGACGCGGCGCACCTGCGCGGTGCTGTTGCGCGCATCGACGATTTCCGTTTCCACCGGCAATCCCGCGAGGTTGCCCTGCCAATCCTTTTGCTTGATCGCATAGCCAATGTGGATGGTATCGCCCGGGCGGTAAACTCCGCGCTCGGTAAACACAAAAGCAGTCAGTTCCGCGCCGGATGTGATGTTATCCCCTCCGATATCGAACCGTGAAAAATCCACCTTTCTGTCGTCCCTGTCGTAGGGGATGAAAGCCACGTCGTTGCCATTGCGGACCACGATCGCAATGGGCTCCCGCTCCCTGGTCACCTTCCCCACCGGCGCAAAGCTCACCCTGCCGTCCGTCCCAGTCGTGCCCGTTGCATCCGCAACGCCGTTACGGGCCAGTATCTGTACGGTGGCCGCGGCCATCGGCGCGCGCGCCGCCAGGGCCTGGACAAAGACATCGCGGGAGTCATCCGCATTCTGCTTCACCAGAATGCCGAGATCGGTCACCAGGATAAAGCGCTTCTCGTCAACATCCGCGATATATTTCCTGGTCTTTGGATCAAGCGCCCGGACCTCCAGGAAAAACAACCCCTGGAGCGCGCTGCCTCCATCGGTGGCCGGGCCAAGATGAGTCCCAAAGTCAAAGGTTGAGTAGTTCGGTTTGAAGCGATCCGGAGCGATGATGGTTTCCTTCTCCCGGCTGATTCGCGCGATATCATTCTCGTCAAAACTTCCGTTCAGAAAATCCGGCGTATCGAAGTTTCCCTCGGTCTGGCTTACGAGGTGATTGATTTCATCCGCCGGCACCCGCGAGATGGTGTACTCGATCTGCTCGACCCCGCGCGATACAATGGATATCTTTCGCTCCCCGCTTAGCGCCAGCACGCCGCCTTTCCCCTGGATGCTGATCTCCACCGGCGGCGCCGGCACAGGCACCAGCGCGTTATAGTCATTGCTCAACTCAAAATCTCCAACCGCCTTGGTCCCCTTCTTTAGCCGGACATACAGGCAACCCGTTTGCGGCACATGAATCTTGAAGGTGATTTGTTTCGCCGTCTCAGTCCGCGAAGGCATTAGGGTAAAAGAAACCGGTTTCGCGGCGTTCAGCGTTTTCTGATCCACCTCGCTCGGACTATCCCACTCCCTGGCTCCATTCCCCGGTTGCTCCTCTTCATTATCCTCCGCGTCCCCATCATGATTGTCTCGTGAGTCCGTATCTTCCGCGTCGCCGTCCGCTACTTTCCGGGCGCGATGCGGCAGCAGGTAAATCTCCAGACCTTTCGCGACATCTTCCGGCGCGGTTTCCGCCGTCGTGGTAAGGATGATGAATTGCTCCGGTTCTCCATCCGGCGTTTTCACAATGGTCCCTTCCGCCCTGTCCACCTTGAAGAAACTCACCTTATTGGGAATCCGCGTCGTCTGCGCCAGTTCCTCCTTTATCCCCGCGCCGCCCTGGGTGGTCTGCAAGCCTTTGCCGAGGACTATCTTCATGAAGTCCTCCTGCTCCGGCAGGTCCAGCCGCGCTGTGTGGATATAGACAATGCGATCGTGGATGCCCATATCCACGGAGAAAGTGGGCGCGCCTTTTGGGAAAACCTGCGAGCCTCCCAGCATGGTGAGCGAGAGATTCCTCTCCACGTCCCCCGCGGTTACGCTGTGGGTAAACTCCAGCGTGCATACCACCTTCTTCATCGTCGGGTCCTTGGGATCCTGGTAGAACTCGTACTTGCGGATCGCCCCGCGGAACTCCGCCGATTTGATATCAAACCCATACCGGGCCAGCAGCACGTGCCGCGAGATCGCCTTCCGGTCCAGCGAGATGTGGTATTGCGTATCCGCCGGCCAATCCTGCGCCGGGACAAAGACCAGATCCCGGTCGCTATCCCATCGCCAATAGCCGCCTGTTGCCGGTGTGAGCGTGACTCCGGCCGCAACCCGCTTCCCGATCATCCTGAGCGGCGCCGCCGATTCTCCGAAATGAACCCCGATGCGCGGCGGCACAAGCTGCCCCTTCCACAGGGGCGTCACCGGGATATTTCCCACCTGCACCGTCGCGTAATGCGGCGGGGGCCGGTGCTTGTACCATTGGTAAAGCCACGCCCCCCCGCCGGCGGTCCCCACCCCCGCAACCACCACCAGGAACGTGAGCAGCCGATGCCCCCGTACCCAGCGTCCCGCGGGAACCAGCCAGACGGGAGGGCTCCACATTACAACGCCAAAAATCCGCTCAAAAAGCCGCGAAAGCCTGTTCATAAGTCCCATACGGAGCGGCGCAGGCCGTTCTTTCATCGATTTCGCAAAATATTTTCGCCGGATCCCCGTCTCTTGGGTATGATCGCTGCCGTGACCCGGGATCGTTCGCTCGCCACGCGCCGCAGTCTTGTCGATGGCCTGGCCAATTGGCGGGACCGGAGCCGGTGGCAGGATTTCCACCGTATTTACTCGCGGCTCATCTACGGCTTTGCCCGCCGGGCCGGCCTTACGGACGCGGAGGCCCACGACGCGTTGCAGGAGACCATGCTGACCGTTGCGCGCCGGGCCGAGGGGTTCCAGTACGATCCCGCCCGCGGCTCCTTCAAGGGCTGGCTGCTCCAGATCGCTCGCTGGCGTGTTGCCGATCAACTCCGCAAGCGCCTGCCCGAGAAGCCGCACGCCCCGCGCGATGCCGCCACGGCGCGCACCGCGACCATCGCCCGCGCTGTCGATCCCGCCGGGCCGGAGCTTGAGGCCGTCTGGAACTCCGAATGGCACGCCAGCCTTCTGGATGCCGCCCTGGACCGCATAAAGCGCAAGGTCTCCCCGCGCCAGTATCAAATATTCGACTGCTACGTTGTAAAAGAGTGGCCTGTCCAGCGGGTGCAGCGCGACCTGGGGGTGAATCGCGCGCAGGTGTACCTGGCAAAGCACCGGGTAGCCGCGCTGCTGAGGAAAGAGCTGGAAGCGCTTCAGGCCACGCCCGCATTCCGGGGGAAATAGCTCGTTTGACCGCGGCCAATCCAATCCCGCCGATTCCAGATCACTCCGTGCTCCGCATCATCGGACGCGGCAGTTATGGGGAAATCTGGCTCGCACGCGGCCTTACGGGCGTTTACCGCGCGGTGAAGGTGGTCTATCGCAATACCTTCGAGAGCGAGCGTTCTTTTGCCCGCGAGTTCGAGGGAATGTCCAGTTTCGAGCCCATCTCGCGCGATCACGACGGCTTTGTCGATATCCTGCACGTGGGACGAACGGAAACCTTCTTCTATTACATCATGGAACTGGCGGACGATGACGCCACGGGCCGGCCACTGGCCAATGCGGCCACGCAGGCGGAGATCGATGCCTACACGCCCCGCACCCTCAAGGCGGAGATCGACCGCCACAAGTGTCTGCCTATCGAAGAATGCCTCCGTCTCGGCGCATCGCTCGCGGAGGCGCTGGATGATCTCCACTCCCACCGGCTCACTCACCGCGATATCAAGCCGGCGAATATCATCTTCGTGGATCGGGAGCCAAAGCTCGCGGATATCGGCCTGGTCGCCTCGCTCGGCCAGCGCTCTTTTGTCGGCACGGAGGGTTATGTGCCACCGGAAGGCCCCGGCACGCCGGAGGCGGATGTGTACGGTCTCGGCAAGGTTCTTTACGAGATCGCAATGGGCAAGGACCGGCTCGATTTCCCGGAACTCTCCACCACATTGGACGAGGATCCGGCCAAGGCCGGGCTCCTGGCGCTAAACCCCGTACTGCTCCGCGCCTGCGCGCCCAACCCCGCC
>DATAXI010000021.1:0-21393 GCA_036266845.1 Chthoniobacteraceae bacterium
AGTTTGGTGGTCATTACCGGCGTGGGGACGGGGCTCGCCTCGTCCGCGTTGATGTTACTCTTGCGCCTCGTCCAGCGGCTCGCATGGCCGGCGGGCCCCGGGGATTTCATGGCCCATGTCGCGCAGGCTTCCATGGGGTGGCGTATCGCCGTTTTGATCCTCGCGGGTCTAACGGCCGGGATCGGCAGATCCTTCCTGCGCCGTCCCAATACCAAAGGCCACGCCGGCGATTTGTCCGAGGTCATCTGGCTGCACGATGCGAAGGTCGCCGTCGCGCCGACGGTGGCGAGCGCCATCCTTTCAATGACCATCGTGGGCCTGGGCGCATCCCTGGGCCGCGAGGGCGCGCTCAAGCAAGCCGGCGCCGCGATTGGCGCGCAGTTTTCCGCGTGGAAAAAAGTCACGCCCCAGCAGCGGCGGTTGCTCGTTGCCTGCGGGGCGGGCGCCGGCATGGGCGCGGCGTACAATGTGCCGTTTGGAGGGGCGCTTTTCGTCATGGAAGTGCTTCTCGGCACGGTATCGCTGCCCGCGGTGCTGCCGGCGCTGGTCACTTCGATTATCGCCACCATCGTTTCCTGGCTCTTCCTTCCGAATAAGCCGACGTATCAGATTTCCCATTTCGATCTGCCGCCCACCTTGATGGTTTGGGCGCTGGTCGCAGGGCCGGTCCTGGGTTTGGCATCGGCCGGATACATCAAGCTCATCGCGTGGGCCGATTCGCATCGTCCCATTGGCCGCGAGGTGGTCATTGCGCCGGCGCTGGTCTTCGCGCTGCTCGGGCTGGCGGCCGTTCTCTTTCCTCAAATCTTGGGGAATGGCAAAGACTTGATCCAACAGCTCCTCAGCGGACAGACAAAGCCGGCGCTCTTTTCGCCGCTGCTGATCTTGAAGATGGCGGCAATCGCAGGGTGCCTGGCCGCCGGGGCGCCTGGAGGGCTTTTTACCCCCACCATGACGTGCGGGGCATTGCTGGGCGCGCTTCTCGGCTGGGCCTGGCTCTTCATCTGGCCGGGCGCGGCGCCAGTCTCCTTTGCGCTCATCGGCGCGGGCGCGGTGCTGGCGGCAAGCACCCAGGCGCCCGTTTCCTCCGTTGTCCTGCTGGTGGAATTAACGCACCGGGTCGATTCCATGGTCGTGCCGGTGCTGATTGCGATTGCCGGGGCGATGCTGACCACGCGCGCGCTCGAGCATCGCTCGATTTACACCGCCCGTATCTTACCCAAACGCCAGCCCCGGTGAGTTCCATCGGGCCGCGCGGGCGGCGGGTTCCGAACCATCAGGGACAGGAGCGTTTTACCTCTGATGGCGCCGCAGAACATTCCACCACAGGCCTCCGGCATTGTGGAAACCCGCGTTCCCGCGCGGCTGGACCGGCTGCCCTGGAGCGGCTGGCATTGGATGATTGTGGTCGCGCTCGGCGTGACCTGGATCCTCGACGGGTTGGAGGTCACGCTCGCGGGCGCTCTCGCCGCCACGTTGAAAAATCCGGCCGCGCTCGGCCTGACCGATGCCCAGGTGGGAGCGACGGCCACCGCCTACCTCGCCGGCGCAGTCATCGGCGCGCTCTTTTTTGGGTATATGACGGATCGGCACGGGCGGAAAAAGCTCTTCTTCATCACTCTGGGCGTCTATCTCGCAGGCACCGCGCTCTCCGGCCTGGCATGGAATTTCTGGAGCTTCGCCCTGTTCCGCGCGATGACAGGCGCGGGCATTGGCGGCGAGTATGCCGCGATCAATTCCGCCATCGACGAGATGATCCCCGCGCGCATCCGCGGCCAGGTGGACCTTGCGATCAACGCCACCTACTGGCTGGGCGCCGCGATGGGCGCGGTCATCACGTTGTTTCTGCTCGATCCGCGGAACCTCCCCGCGTGGCTGGGCTGGCGCCTCGTGTTTGGCGTGGGCGCATTGCTCGGGCTCGCCATCCTCATCTTCCGGCATTGGGTGCCGGAGAGCCCGCGCTGGCTGATGGTGCACGGCCAACCCGAAGAAGCGGAGCGGGTCGTCGCGGACATCGAGGAAAAAGTGTGCGCGCACGCCGGCCCGCTTCCACAGCCGGACGGCGCGGTGACGCGCATCCAGGTTCGGCCCGGCGGCACGCGATGGCCGGAAATCTGGAATGCCATCGCCCATGTGCACCGGCGGCGTTCGATCCTCGGCTTTGTGCTGATGGCGTCGCAGGCGTTTTTCTACAATGCGATTCTGTTCAGCTACGCGCTGGTGCTCACCCGTTTTTATCATGTCCCCGCCGGCGGCGTCAGCACTTACATGCTGCCGATGGCGCTCGGCAATGCCATTGGGCCGATTCTCATGGGCCGGCTCTTCGATGTCATTGGGCGCAAGCCGATGATCGTGATCACCTACGCGGCCAGCGGCGCGCTGCTGGCGCTCACCGGGTGGCTTTTCCAGATTCAGGCGCTTACCGCGCATACCCAGACCCTGCTTTGGAGCGTCACGTTCTTCATCGCCTCCGCCGCGGCCAGTTCCGCCTATCTTACCGTCAGCGAAATCTTCCCGCTCGAAATTCGCGGCCTCGCGATCTCGATTTTCTACGCCACCGGCACGCTCGCCGGCGGGGTCGGCGCGCCATCGTTGTTCGGTTATCTCATTGGCGCGGGCTCGCGCGGCTATCTGACAGGCGGTTACATCGCCGCCGCCGTGCTCATGGGTATCGCCGCGATGGTCGAAGCATTTCTCGGCGTAAAGGCCGAGCGTCAGTCGCTGGAATCCATCGCCACGCCGCTATCCGCCGCCGCCTCGGCGGGCAATATCCAAACGCATCGATAACTTAGGAGCCAGGTGAGATTGACGCCGCCTCACCAAATTTCCCGTGTTGCCCGGCTGGGTCGATGGGAGCCGACGAGGAGGCGCCGGCGATCCGGCCCAGGGCGCCGATCAAAAGAAGGACGAGGCCGGCATCAAGGAAATAGAAGGAATGGTTTGTCAATGACCTCGCCATTCTGCCGGGGGGATGATCGCCGGCCACGGCAGGCATGGAAAAAGCGATCCATTTTTCGTCCGCTTCGTCGGCTTCGTCCTTGGCGCTTATCTGGAAGAAGGTGGTGCCCTTGGTCAAAGTGATGAAGACAGTTTGCCAGTTATTGCCGGGGTTAAGAGGGGGCGCGATGCTATAAGAGGGATGGTGGTGTTGTTCCTCCATCTTCAAGGCATCGCCATTCGCATTCGGATAACCGGCAACCTGCATCTCGATCTCCCTGGTGCCGGACGGCACCTGAAAATCAAGCGTCATCCAGCCTTTCCGCCTGGCTTTACCGATTCCGTAAGAGCCATACACCGGCTTATTCAAGGCCGGCATTTCACTGGGGTAACCATTTTTGGCAAATCCCGCGCCGCCGGGTTTTTGGGCAAGCGGATTTAACGAACTGCCAATCAGGTTGGATGGCAGGACCGGCCTGAGCGTCTCCGAATCCAAAATCTGCCGGAGCAGATCGGCTGAGGGAAATGGAATTTTACGCCGGAGCCAGCCCGGGTCGCGGGTCATCAAATACTGCCGCACATTATTTTCCATCTGTAACATGGTGCTCCACTTATCAAGGATTGCTCTGGGCAGTTGGTTCACGGCGAGGTCGAGCACTCCATAAAGACAGACGGAAAACCAGACGGCGGCAATTGGGTAGATAAGAATCCGGCGGCGTCCGGGCAGGCAGCCGCGGAAAAAATATAAGGATGCCGCAAGGATGAGCAACAACATCACCCACGAGTCGCAGTATCTCGACGCATCCCAGCTTTTGCAGCGCCGCCAGGCGGTGGCGAGGTCCTGAATCCAGAAGGAAGCCCCGACAATCACGACAAACCAGCGGCCATCGGCGAATGGAACCCGCCGTAGCGCGAGCGCGAGTGTGAGCAGGATCAGCGGCGCCTGGATGACGAGGCCCGCCCAATGCGCACCGCAAGGCCAGGCAAAGATTCCGGTCAAGGCCCCGAAGAACTCATGGAAGTTGGTGGCCGCCATGTTATCGGGGATTCTCGGAATAATGGCGATCCCGAATAGGACAATTGCCGTGAGGATCGCGATGGCCGCGACCCGCGGGAGCCAGTTCTTCCCGCGTTCAACGATCAGCCTAACCATGAGGAATCCGATCACGGCGACGATGGGGAATACTCCGCTGGCCATGGTAAAGAGGCTGCCGAAGGAGAGCAACGCGCCGATCCACCACCGCGGCGTCAAGGCGTCGTAACGCCAGCAGAACCAAATAAGGGCAATGCCGAAGAGCATCGCGAAATAGAAGCACGATTGATCACCCCAGAGGGTGTTCTGCCAGCCGAACGGCAGAACTCCAAGGCACGCGGAGAATCCGGCAAGGGCCGTCTTCGCGAGATCGCTCATGAAGCTGCCTGCCAGAAAAACAAAGAGGACGATTGCCAGGGCATCGAACGGCGCCTGTGCGACCATCTGCAAGGTGGGATCCCATTGCCTATTGGCGCGAAATAAAGACAGCACGAGCATTTGTGTGTAGGCGCTTCGGTGCTCGTTATGGCTTTCGAAAAGCTCGAGCGGCGTATAAGTGCCCTCTTGGTAAGACGTGATGATCTTTGCGCCGGTGCTCCAATCATCCCAGTAGGGCGTGGCGTTGCCGAACTCGTGAATTATCCAAAATCTGGACCCGCAGATCAGGAGAAACAAACCGGCCAAAACGCATCGGCCGAGCCATCGGGCTGCACTGCTTCGGGGGCCGCAGTCGTTCATGATCGGCGTCATTACCGCGGCAACATCTCAGGACCGGGCTGGAACCGACAAGGTTAAAGCGGCTTTCGAGTGCAACAGAGACAACCCCCGGGCGCCGGCCTTAATTTTCCCGGGCGGAAGCATAACATGCCTGCCGGCGAATTAAGAGTATCCCGGCGCAAAAGGCAGTCAGACCTTATGGATTCTAAACGGCCGCGCGCCGCTTCCTTCGCGCGAAAAGGCGGGAGATGCTCAGGATGAGGCCGGCGGAAATTCCGAGCTTATTGCGCCGGCGCACCGAGGCTCCGTGGGCCTTGAGCTGCCCGACCACTTCCGTTCGCCCGAACATCGCGGCGAACATGACCGGAGTCATGCCGCCGCCGTTGTCAGCTTCGATGTCCGCGCCGTACTCGAGCAACAGGGCCACGATTTCCTCGCAGCCCTTGAATGCCGCGCCGCCGAGCGGCGTCTGGCCGCGGTCGTTGCGGCGATCCACGTCCGCGCCATGCTCCAGCAGCATCCGGGTCGTCTTCACATTGCCGTGATAGCTGGCAAGCATGAGCAGGGTGTGGCCCTTCGCGTCCGCGAGGTTCACCGGCAGGCCGTGATCCACCATCACGGCCAGCTCCGCGGTTTCTCCGTGGCGCGCGAAGTCCAGCGCCATGCGCTGCAACTCCGCGTACCGCATTTCCTCCGCCTCGGTGGTGATGGTTTGCATCGCGTGCGCGCGGCCGCAGGCTCGGGGTTATTTCACCATCACGGGCTCGGTGGCAGGGACGGGCTCGGTGGCGGGCTGGCTCCAGCCATTGGAAGGTTTCTCCTCCACGACGCCGTGCTTGATTCCGAGCGCCTTCGCGACGCCCGCGGCGTAGGCCGGATCGGCCTTGTGAAAATGGCCCAACTGGCGCTGCACGATGTGCTCGGGCACTCCGGCCATCGCGGCGGCGATGTTCTGGAACAGCCGCTCCTTCTGCTCCGCCGTGAAGAGGCGGAAGAGATTTCCCGGCTGCGTGTAATCGTCGTTGCCCTCGCGGTGGTTGTACCGGTCCGCATCGCCGGAAATATGGAGCGGCGGCTCGGCGAAACTCGGGTCCTGCACGGGACCGCCGAAACTGTTCGGCTCATAATACGCGTTCGTGCCCTTGGGCGCGTCGGAGCGCATCGGCCCGTCGGCATGATAGGTGTGCACCGGCGATTTCGGGCGGTTGACCGGCAGCATCTCGTAATGCGTGCCCACGCGGTAGCGGTGCGCATCCGCATAAGAGAAGACGCGGGCCTGGAGCATCTTGTCGGGCGAGAAACTGATGCCGGGAACGATGTTCGACGGGCTGAACGCGGCTTGTTCCACCTCGGCAAAGTAATGCTCCGGGTTCCGGTTCAGCTCGAGGACGCCGGCTTCGATCAGCGGATACTCGCCGTGGGGCCAGACTTTCGTGAGGTCAAACGGATTCCAGCGAAACGTCTCGGCGTCTTTTTCCGGCATGATCTGGACGCAGAAGCGCCATTTCGGGAAATCGCCGCGCTCGATGGACTCGAAGAGATCGCGCTGGGAACTCTCGCGATCCTGCGAGACCACCTGCGACGCCTCCTCGTTGGTCCAATGCTGGTGGCCCTGCATCGTCTTGAAGTGGAACTTCACCCAGAAGCGCTCGTTCTGCGCATTGATGAAACTGTAGGTATGGCTGCCGTAACCGTTGACGTGGCGATAGCCGCGCGGCAGGCCGCGGTCGGACATGAGGATGGTTACCTGGTGCAGGGATTCGGGCGAGAGCGACCAGAAATCCCACGCGGCCGTATTGCTGCGCATGTTAGTCTTGGGGTGCCGCTTCTGGGTGTGGATGAAATCGGGAAACTTGTACGGATCGCGCACGAAGAAAACGGGCGTGTTATTGCCCACGAGGTCCCAGATGCCCCCGGTGGTGTAAAATTTGAGGGCAAACCCCCGCACGTCGCGCTCCGCATCCGCGGCGCCGCGCTCCCCTGCCACGGTGGAAAAACGAAGGAGGCATTCCGTTTGCGCGCCGGGTTTGAACACTTCGGCTTTGGAGTATTTCGTGATGTCGTGGGTGATTGTCAGCGTTCCGTATGCCGCGGAGCCTTTGGCATGGACGGTGCGCTCGGGGATGCGCTCGCGGTTCTGGTGCGCAAGTTTCTCCAGCAGTTGGTAATCCTGCATCAGCACCGGACCGCGCGGGCCGGCGGAGATGGAATTCTGGTTGTCGGCAATCGGGTTGCCGCCGGTGGTGGTCATCGTAGGAGGGTGGTCGCTCATGGTGGTTCAGCAGTAAATCACCGCGACGGTCATAGTTGAAATACTTGTTTCCTTTGGTCACCATAGGTGTTGCCTATGGAAATGCATCAGCTCCGGTACGTCGTGGCGGTGGCGCGCACGGGCAATTTCTCCCGCGCGGCGGACCAATGCCACATCGCGCAGCCTTCGCTGAGCCAGCAAATCCAGAAGCTGGAGGAGGAGCTTGGCGAGCGATTGTTTGACCGCATGAAGCGGGAGGCGAAGCTGACGCCGCACGGGGAAGCCTTCCTGCGGCGGGCGGTAAAAATCCTGGAAGAGGTGGATGCCGCGCGGCGGGAGGCGACGGATGCGCGGAATCTCCAGCGCGGCACGCTGACGCTGGGGGTATTGCCTACGATCGCGCCCTACCTGCTGCCGGAGGTGGTGGCGGTATTTGGGAAAAAATTTCCGGGTCTGGAAATCGTCGTTCAGGAGGATACGACCGCGCGATTGCTAAAACTGGCGCACGCATACGAGATCGATTTTGCGCTGGCGAGCCGTCCGATTGTGGATGAGACGATGACGGTAAAGGATTTGTTTGCCGAGGAGCTGCGGCTGGCGCTTCCGCCGGGCCATCCCCTGACGCGGAAGCGAACGGTGAACCTGGCCGACCTGGAGAAGGAGCGCTTCATCGTCATGAAGGAGGGACATTGCCTGGGCGATCAGACGCTGGGCTTTTGCGAGCAGCGCCATTTAAAGCCGAACATCAGCTTCCGCAGTGCGCAATTGGAGACGGTGCAGGCGCTCGTCTGTTCCGGCATCGGCATCTCGATCATCCCGGCAATGGCGGCGCGCGGCGGCCGGACGGACCTGCCGGAGTACCGTTCCTTTGCCGGGCAGAGGCCGGAGCGGAAGATCGTGGCCCTATGGCCGAAACAGCGTCCGCCGGGCCGCGCGGCGCATGAGTTCTTGAGGGTGGTCAGCGACCGTTTCGGAAAGCCGGATCGCCCATGAGGCAACGTTAAACACAGCAACCACGAAGCATTGATCGAGGCGCCTGGGCCGGAGCGCCTTCCGCAATGCGAAACGCCCTCTATTTTACCGCGACGGTTTCCCGCTCCGCATCCCGCGCGTAGAGGCGGCTGTTCTCTTCCAGGTCCTTGATGACCGTGCACAGGTACACCGGCTCCGGGTGATAGCGGCGGTATTTTGATATTTCCGACCGGTTCAGCACGCGAAAGCCATAGCGCTCGAACATCTTGGCCCCGCGCCGGCTTTCGAACGTGACCATCTGCCCGTACACCCGCTTTTCCCCATGCTCCGCCAGGTAGGCGAGGTAAGCGTCCATCAAGGCGCGCGTGGTCGGCACATTGCGCGCCTCCGCCAGCAGATTGATGTGGAAATGCGCCGTCCGGCGGGGGGCGGCTGGCACTTCGCGCCATCCATTCATGATGATCCAATGGACAAAACGGCGGGAAGCATCGTTGTATCCCCAATAACGCCAGAGGATTTTGAAGAAGAGGACGATGTTCTGGTAAATGCTGTAAACCTGCTGGCGAAACGGCTGCCGCGAGCCGAGCAGGTACCCCTTGACCTCGCCATCCACCTCGATCACGAAGGCCGATTCCGGCTCCCAGTCGGTATAATAACCGGTCAGGAAATCCGCAAAAAGCCGCCGGTCCTCGAATACCGGGTCGATTGGATTTCCCAGGAACCCGGTATCGCAGCAGAGGCGGCGGACGGTTTCCCGGTCGCCTGGCTGAAAATTCCGGATCGTGAAGTTTTTGGGACCGGTCATGGCAGGCGATAGTCTTTCACGACCTCGCGGTAAATTGCAAACAGACGGTCAAAGACATTTGTCCAGGAGTAGAGGGAACGGACCTTCCGGCTGGTGGCGTCGCCCGTACCGGCCAGATTGGCCCTGGTCGCCTCCACAATGGCCTGGGCCAGCGCCGGGGCGGAGTTCTCGCGGGCCCAATCCTGCTGGGAGTTGAAGATAATCCGGTCCATATAACTGCCCGCGATGCCCACCACCGGGGTGCCGCACGCCTGGCTTTCCAGCGCCACCAGGCCAAAGGTCTCCTGGACGCCCGGGTGCACAAAGAGATCGGCGGCGCGGTAATAACGGGCCAGTTGGTGCATATCCGGGCAATAGGAGTGCCAGGTCACGGCCCCTGTCGATTTCTGCAAGTCCTGCAGGTAGCCGCGCTGGCTGCCATCGCCCGTCGTCATCAGGTGAAATTGCCCCGCGTGCTGCCGCGTGAGCAGATCGAATGCATCGAAGAGCACCCGGGTGTTCTTTTCCTGCGCCAGCCGCCCCACGTAGAGCAGCAGAAAGCGCCCGGGCGGGATGCCCAGTTCCTTGCGCGTCTCGCAGCCGTCATCCGGCTCGGGTTTGAAGACGGTGGTGTTTACGCCCAGGTCGATGTTCACCACATTCTCCACGCCCCAGTCCCGGAGCAGCGCCCCCAGCGCGGGCGAGGGGACCATGGTGCGCGCAAAGCGGTTGTAAAGATTCCGCACGTAACGGCGGCTCAGGTCCATGACGAACTCTGTCGCCGTCCGCCCGAAGAATTTTCCCACGCTGCGGAAATAAGCCTCCGGGAAATGGGAATGGTAAAAACCGACCGCGGGGATGCCCAGCGCCTCGCCGGATGCCACCGCCTTCCAGGCTACCTGGTAGGGATCGCCGGACTCGATCACATCCGGCCGTTCCCGCTCCAGGATGCGCTCCACAGCCTCCAGCCGCAGCAGCGCCCTGTAGCGCGAGGTGCGCGAGATCAAGGGCGAGCGAATCGTGTAAGTGCGGGCGCGGCCCTCCTCCGTCATCCCATCTTCCGCGCCGGGAATGATGAGGATATGCCGGTCCTCCGCCGTGTGGGCGTGCACGTACGCCACCTTCTCCTGGAGGTAGCGCTTCACGCCGCCGCTCACCGGCGAGTAAAACTGGGTGAGGTCGCAGATTTTCAAATGCCGGAGGGGTCGCTCACCTTGGGGGGCGAGGCGGGCGATGATTACTCCAGCTCCGCGAGGTAGCGCTCCGCATCCAGCGCCGCCGCGCAGCCCTGGCCGGCCGCGGTGACTGCCTGCCGGTAAATGCGGTCCGCGACATCGCCGGCGGCGAAAACGCCCGGAATGTTGGTGTGCGTTCCGTTTGTCTGGGAAAGATATCCTTCCTCGTCCATATCCAGCTTGCCGCTGAATGGCGCGGTATTCGGGGTGTGGCCGATTGCCACAAAGACGCATTTGACCTCGAGTTCGCCGGCCTCGCCGGTCACCAGGTTCTTGAGCTTCACCGCGCGCACCTCGTTCTGGTCGTCGGTCAGGTACTCGGTAATCGTGGAGTTCCAGACCGGCTCGACCTTGGGATTGGAGAGCGCGCGATCCGCCATGATCTTCGACGCCCGGAGCGTATCCCGGCGATGGATGAGGTACACCCTGGAGGCAAAGCGGGTGAGGAAACTGGCCTCCTCGCATGCGGAATCGCCGCCGCCCACCACGGCCACCGGCACATTGCGGTAAAAGGCTCCGTCGCACGTGGCGCAGGAGGTCAGGCCGTGCCCGCGCAGCTCCCGCTCGCGGTCGATGCCCAGCCACTTGGCCGAGGCGCCGCTCGCCACGATGAGCGACCGCGTCTCCAGCCACTCCTCTCCATCCACTTGCAGGCGGATGTGCCCGTCCTGCTTCTCAAAGCCGGTGACGGTGGAAAACTGGAAGCGCGCCCCGAAACGCTGGGCCTGCGACTTCATGTTCATGATCAGCATCGGCCCGTCGATTCCATCCACAAAACCGGGATAATTCTCCACCAGCGTCGTCGTGGAAAGCTGGCCGCCGGGCTCGCGCCCTTCCAGAACCAGCGGCTCAAGATTTGCGCGTGCCGCATAGATGGCCGCGGTGAGTCCCGCGCATCCGGTGCCGATGATGATCACTTTTTCCATGGCTATTTCTCGATTAAAGGGGTGGAAACAATCACGCAGCCCGCCGCAATTTGCAATGCCCCCGTTTTTAGGTGCGTTTCCGGCGCGAAATGCTGGAATCAGGGCCTATGTTTACCGGCCTAGTAGAAGCCACGGGCGCCGTGGAGGCGCTGCATCGCAAGCAAGGGGCCTCGCGCCTGATTATCCAGGCGCCCGCCATGACGGATTGCGCGGAAGGGGAGAGCGTGGCCGTCAATGGCTGCTGCCTGACGCTGGCGCAGCCGGCGGCCGGCGGGCGGCTGCAATTCGACCTGCTGGAGGAGACGCTCCGGCGCACCAACCTGGGAGGGCTGGAGCCCGGCGCGCCGGTCAATCTGGAGCGGGCGCTGCCGGCTGGCGGCAGGCTGGGCGGTCACTTCGTGCAGGGGCATATCGATTGCGTGGCGGCGATCCGCGCCTGGGAGCCCGTGGGCCTCGATTACCGGTTGGAGATCGCGCTCCCGGGGGAATTTGCGCGCTACCTGGTGGAGAAAGGCTCCATCGCCGTGGATGGCATCTCGCTCACCGCCGCCGCGCTCGCCGCGGATTCCTTTACCGTGTGGATCATCCCCCATACCCGGGAAGTCACCAATCTCTCCGCCGCAACACCCGGCGGGCTCGTCAACCTGGAGTTCGACCTGCTGGCAAAATACGTCGAGCGCATCCTCGCCACGCGGTAGGGCTGCGCTTAGTCAGCGCGCCCCGTCGTCGATCTCGCACAGATAGGTGCGGCACTCGATGCCGGTCTGCTCCCGGTATTTCTGCTCGATGCTGGCCGCGATACGCTGCGCCTGCTCCGCGTGGATGAGCGATACCGTGGCTCCGCCGAACCCGCCGCCGGTGAGGCGCGAGCCATAGACGCCGTCATCCTCGCGCGCGATGTGCACCAGCGCGTCCAGCTCCGGCGTGCTGTTCTCGAAGTTCGTGCGGGAGCTCTCGTGCGAGGCGAACATCAGCTCGCCAAAGCCCCGCGCATTGCCCGTGCGGAGGAACTCGATGCCCTGGCTCACCCGCTCCGTCTCGCCCACCACGTGGGCCGCGCGGCGATACTCCAGCGTGGTCAGCTTCTCGCGCGCCTCCTCCAATTCCGTGGAAGTAATGTCTCGCAAAAACGGGACACCCATTTTTTTTGCCGCGCCGAAACATTGCTCCCGGCGCTCGTTATACTCGCCGCCCACCAGCGCGTGCTTCACCCCGGAGTGGGTAATGAGGAGCGCCACGTTATCGGGGAAAGCCACGTTCTCGACCGATTCCGCACGGCAATCGAGAAAGATGGCGCTGTTTTTCCTGCCGAACACGGAGGAAACCTGGTCCAGCAGGCCGCAATTCACGCCGACAAACTGGTTTTCCACCTGGCGGCAGAGCTTTGCCAGCTCCAGCGGAGTGATTTCCCACTCGAAGAGCTTTTTCAGGAACGTCGCCGTTGCCACCTCCAGCGCCGCGGAGCTGGAGAGCCCCGCGCCGATTGGCAGATCGCTCACGATTTCCATCGAGAAACCGCCGATCTTGAACCCGCGCTGCCCAAAGACTTCCACGACGCCCAATGCGTAATTCGCCCAGCTTTCCTCCTCCTGTTTCACAATCGCGTTCCCCGGCACGGTGACGCTTTTTTCCAGCGCCAGCGATTTCAGGACCACCTGTCCGTCCGTCCGTTCTGTGCCGTGCACCGTGACGCCGCGGTCGATGGCGGCGGAGAGCACCAATCCTTCATTGTAATCCGTGTGGTTTCCCAGGAGCTCGACGCGTCCCGGGGCGTGGGCCAAAATACTTTGCACGCCCATTCTGGTAGCGAGGTGCGGGAAATTGCGCAAGTCCGCGCCTGCCCGATTGATGGGTGAGACGGTAACAGGAGCATGAATGAGGGGATTAACTTGATCATTTTTCGAGAAATGATCATATTAACGCCCTCATGCGCTCCTTCCTCGATGGCGTCATTGAACGGCAACCCCTCTCCCAGGGGCTGCTCCAGACCATTCGCCAACTGGGCGAGTACAAAGGCCGGCAGCAGCTTTACACCGAGCAATCCCCCCAGGTCCTCAAGGCCCTCCAGCACGCCGCGGAGATCGAGAGCACGGAATCCTCCAACCGCATCGAGGGGGTCACCGCCCCGCATGAGCGCATCGCGGAGATCGTCGCCCGGCGCGCCAAGCCGCGAAACCGCCCGGAGCAGGAAATCGCCGGTTACCGCGACGTGCTGCAAAACCTGCACGTTCGCGCCGCGCATATTCCCTTTACCACCGCCACCGTCCTCCAGATGCACGAGGATCTGTACCGCTTCTCCACCGGCAAGGGAGGGGAGTGGAAACATGCCGATAACGAAATCACCGAGACGCTCCCCGATGGCGCCCGGCGCCTCCGGTTCAAGCCTCTTGGCTCCCAGGAGACTCCGCAGGCCATGGAAGCGCTGCACGCCCGCTACCTGGAGGCGCGGAGCCGGGGGGATATTGAGCCGCTGCTCCTCATCCCCGCTTACGTGCTCGATTTTCTCTGCATCCACCCGTTCCTGGATGGCAACGGGCGCACCGCGCGCCTCCTGACGCTGCTGCTGCTCTACCAGGCCGGGTACGAGGTGGGGCGCTTCATCAGCCTCGAGCAGATGGTCGAGCGCACCAAGCGCTCCTACTACGATACCCTGCTCGCCTCCTCCCAGGGCTGGCACGAGGGCCGGCACACGCTCATCCCGTGGTGGGAATATTTCCTCGGCGTGATGATGCTCGGCTGCTACCGCGAATTCGAGAAACGCGTCGGCGCCATCACCGTCCGCCACGGCGCAAAGCGGGAGATGATCGTGGACACCGTCCGCCGGCTGCCCGGGGAGTTCCGCGTGGGCGAAGTAAAAAGAGCCTGCCCCGGCATCAGCCAGGCCACCATCAACCGCACGCTGGCGCAGCTCCGCCGCGAAGGCGTTATCCGCTGCCTCACCGCCGGGAGGGATGCGGTGTGGGCGAAGGCGTGAGTTGCTTCTATCTTATCTGCAACTGAATTAGCTTTCCGTGCAAACCAACCCCCTTTTTGATCCGGGATTGGAGCGCTTTCGATTTAATTTGGCGCAGCGTAGCCCCTGCTTTGTGCTCTTTGCGGTTAAAGAACGGATTGAACCGCAGAGAACTCAAAAAAACAGCACTTTCTTACGGCACGTCAGGTCGGGAAATGCGACAGATCAAAGCGAAGATGCTCCAGGTCTTTCAATCACGCGGCGGAGGCAAGCATCCGCTTGGTCGCCTCATCCAGAAAAGCAATGACTTGTTCGCGTTTCACGGTAGGAAATCCTTCCAGGAAATCGTCAATCGTTTCGCCGCCCTCGATGTAATCCAGCAGGGTTTGAACGGGAACTCGGGTCCCGGCGAAGACCGTCGTTCCGCCCATGATGTCCGGCGATGAACTGATGATCCTGCTCCTCATGGAGGCCAGTGTCCCGCGAAGGAGTTCAGAATTCAAGTTCGGTGATATGCCGGGTAACCGGGCGCCACCAACTTCCGCGCGGTCTCCAGCGTGTCGATTTCTTCGACGGTTTTGTCGCGGCGGATGGACTTGATGCGGGGGAAGCGGAGGGCGAGGCCGCTGGCGTGGCGGTCGCTCTCCTGGACGCGGTCGAAGGCGATTTCGAGAACCGTGTCGGGGATGACTTCGCGGTAGCGGCCGCTTTCTTTCAGCGTGGTGGCGAGGAAGTGCCCGGTGAGTTGGGCGATCTCGGCGTCGGTGAGGCCGGAGTAGGCTTTGCCGATGGTGAGCAGCGTTTCGCCGTTGCGGATTGCGAAGGTGTAATCGCTCAAGACGCCGCTGCGCTTTCCGTGGCCATACTCGGCGCCCACCACCACCACGTCCAGCGTGGCCAGTTCTTTCTTGAGCTTGAGCCACGCGAGGCCGCGGCGGCCGGGGGTGTAAAGGCTTTCGGCGTCCTTGACCATGAGGCCCTCGTTGGAGCGGGCGCGGGAGGCATCGAACGCGGCATCGATCTCCGCTGCGGACCGGACGGAGAAAACGGGAACGCGCTCGAAGGCGGGCGGCAGGGCGAGGCTCTCCAGCAGCTCGCGGCGGCGGCGCAGCGGCTCTTTGAGGAGCGATGCGCCATTGAGCCAGAGGAGATCGAAGACCATGAGGCGGACGGGGATTTCGCCCCCGAGAAAGAAATCGCCGCCGCCTTTGCGGCCCAGGCGCTTCTGCAAATCCTGAAAGCCGAGGCGGCGTCCATGCTCATAGGCGACGATTTCGCCATCGAAGATCACCTCATCGGAAAGATCGCGCGCCGCGCGTGCCAGCTCCTCGAACTGGCCGGTGACGCGTTTTAAATCGCGCGAAAAGATTTCCACGCGGTCGCGGCTGCGATGGAGATGGGCGCGGATGCCGTCAAATTTATCCTCCACCCACGCGACCGGCTGCGGCGCGGCCTCGCAAAGGCGCTCCCAGATGGCGCCGGCATCCGGCTCCGGGCTGGCTAGCATGACCTTGAGCGGGGTGAAGAGGCGCGGCTCGACCTCCGCCAGCGTGCCGCGCGCAGCCCGTATGGCGACCTCGCCGATATCGCCAAGCAGCATGCCGGCCTCCCTGACCTCATCAAGCGGAGCGTGAAACGCGGCGGCCACGGCTTCCTCCACGAGCCCCTCCTTGAGGCCGATCCGCAGCTCGCCGGTGAGGATATTGACCAGGTATTTCGCCTCCAGCGGGGTGATGCGGGCCAGCCGTGGCTCCAGCAGATCCTTCTTCGCGATGGGACCGCGCGCGGTCTCCAGGGAATCGAGAAATGCGCGCGCATCGAGCAGCGTGAAAGGCTCCGGAGCGGAGCGCCCTTCGAGGATATCGCGCGCGGTCTTGCCGGCATCGGCGTAATGGTGGGAGACTTCGCGGAATTGCTCCTCCGTGATACCGCTTGCGGCGAGCAGGGCGCGCTTGATGACCGCCCAGCCGGTATTCAGCACGCGGGCATCGCATTGCGCAAAGGCGCGGCCGGTGAGGAAAAGCGCGGCGGCGGCGAGCATCCGCGCATCCATTTGAGAGAGTTGCGCAAACCAGGCCGCGAGCAGCTCGATCTTCTTCAGCCTGGAAGCGCTCCCGGCGATCTGCTCCCCCAGCGCGGCAAATTCCGCGAAGCTGCCGGGTTGCGCGGGCGCCGGCTCCGCATTTGCCGTCATTCCGCCGCTCTTTACCGGTCGCGGAGCGTGGGCGAGCTGAAGCTCAAGCTGGTTTTCCCCCGTCAGCGCCCATGCCTCGAAGCCGCGCCGGCGCAGGTCCGCGGCAAATTCCGCCGCGAACCCGTGCAGTGTCAGCACGCGCCGGGGCTGGACCAGCTCCACATAGCGCACCAGATCGTCATAGTCCGCGTGATCGGAGAGGGGGAACGCCGCGTCGCAGCCGTAGCGGAACTTTGCGCCCGGCTCGATTGCCCAGCCGGTGAGCACGGCGGTGCGGCGGCGGTTGATGCGGGTGACCATGGTTGTGCGGGCGGCGCTGGGCGGGCAGACCAGGACCTTGCCGGCCACCTGCGCGGGATCGTACTTTACATAGCCGCAGGGGAAATCCGGCTGCAAGGAGCGGTAAATCTCCGTCATCTTGAACACCGAGCCGTGCAGCATGGGGGTAAGCCCGGCGCGGCTGAGGGCGCAGAGGATTTCCTGGGATTTCCCGAGCGAGTAGCCCAGGAGCACCGGCGTATGATCCTCCTCCAGGCAGCCCTGGCAGAAGCGGACCATCTCGTCCATCACCTGCCCGGTGGGTGGAAACCGGTACTTGGGCATGCCGAAAGTGGTTTCCATAATGAGCGTGCCGGCCTGGCGCCACTCCGCGGCCTCCGAGGAGAGGCCCGGGCGGAGCTTGAAATCGCCGGTGTAGAGGAGCGAGTCCCCCTCTTCCTCGAGAAAAAATTGTGCCGAGCCAAAGATATGGCCCGCCGGCAGCAGCGTCACGCGCATCCCGCGCACGCGCTTTTCCACCCCGAAGTCGAGCACATGCTCCGTGCGCCGCCCGGCCAGGCGGGCGCGCATCAATCTGGCCGTGGGCGCGGAGAGGATCGTCTCCGAGTGGTTGCCGATGTGATCGCTATGCGCATGGGAGACAAAGGCGAACGGCTTGCTCTCCCACGGGTCGAGCCAGAGGGCGTGATCGGGCAGCTCGAGGCCGCGGTGGAAGCGGACGGAAATCAAAAGGAGAAACCACGGTAAACCGCCCCCGGGCCTTGGTCCAGCGACGGCGTGCGCGGCCAGGTGCAAGCGACGAATTTGCGTTTTTGGGCTAACCGGCACTCCTTGTGAAACTTCCGGAAAATGGGAAAAAACAGGGAGATTGCGGGCCAGGGAGAGACCGCATCCAATCGGCCCCCCGGCATTGACACACGCCCCCCCTCGCGCTTGAATTTGCCCCCATGAAGATCCGACTGGCCGTGGCGACCGTGCCGCTCATTCTCCTGAGCTTGGCGCCGGCTATCGCCGCGAGTTCTCCGATGACGGCTGCCAGCAGCCCGCAGACTCGCGTATTGAAACCCAACGTGCTCCCCCTGGCACTCGACGACCGTTACCAATTCCGCAAGACCGAGGAATTCGTGAACGACCCCAAGTACGTAAAGCCCACCCAGGATGCGATGGTTGCCTTTGACCGGCAGCGCTATTACTTCGGCGCCATCACCTCGCTGGATCACATCGAGCTGCGCGGCAACTACTACGACTTCTTCTGGCGAACCAAGATGCACGGGCCCGTTACGGTGCGTTTCGAGTACCAGCAGGCCAACCTGGGCGCCTACGTGCAGGCCAAGGAGGTCGCGTACAACGACGCCCACGGTTCCATAAGTACAAAATTCCAGGTAATCGGGGATGATTACATGCTGGACGGCCGGGTCACCGCGTGGCGCGCGCTTCTGATCTCGGATGGCAAAATTGTCGGCCTTGCCCAATCCTTCCTTTGGGATTGAAAGCGGCCATTCCCCCGGGGCTTTTACGCTGTTTGACAGCGGGAACGGGGAATCCTTATATTTTCGAGAACCCAGGGACCCACAAATCGCGGTGAGCATACCTTCATCCATCCTCGTCGGCACCACCAATAAGATCGTCTGGATCAAGGTGGAAGGGAAAGGTTCGTTTCTGAACAGCGCGGGCGTCAAGGAGTTCGCCAAGGAAATGGTGAACCGCGGCCACCGCGAGTTTGTCGTGGATCTGCGCAACTGTCCGGTCATGGACTCCACCTTCATGGGGACGCTGGCCATGATCGCCCTGCGGCTGCGGGAGATCGGCCAGGGGAACCTTCATGTGATCAATCTCAACGAGCGCAACCACGATCTGCTGACCAATCTGGGGCTCGATCAGCTCTTTTCCATGGACGCCTGCGGGGTGAAGGATTCCTCCGTGCCCGTCCAGCCGAACCCCTTGAGACCGGAATCGCCGGACCGCGCCGCGCAAGCGGAAACGATGCTCGAAGCCCATGAGGCCCTGGTCGAGGCGGATCCGGAAAACCTCACGAAATTCAAAGACGTCCTGGAGTACCTGAAGCAGGATCTGCATCGCGCAGACTGACGCTCGCGACATGGGATGGTCGCTCCTTCTACTCGCCCTGCTGCTTGCTGCCGGCGTGGCTTTTTTCGTCTGCGTGCGCTCGCTGCGGAGGCAATTGGCGGCCGCGCAGCGTGCGCGGGAAAAGGTCGAGCTCGAGGAGGCGCGGCTCTTTGATTTCCTGCACAGCCTGGGGGAGGCGTTTGCCACCGACCTGCGTCCGGACGATTTGCACCGGCTCATTGTGGAAAGCACCATCCGCATCCTGGATGCGCACGGCGGGGCGCTGTACACGGTCAATCGCGAGGGCGCCGGGCTGACGGCGCGCTTTATCTCCAAGAGCTGCCCGCCCCTCATGGAAGTGCCGCCGCACATCCTGCAACAGATGGAGAATACCCCGCATGCGCTCCAGAGCTACCTGCGGCTGCATACCGTGGAGCCGGGCGAGGGGCTGGTGGGCAAGGTGTGGCGGGACCAGGATGCGACGCTGCTGCTGCCGCAGGATACGCGGCTGACCCCGCTGCGCGATACCACGCTCCAGACCAGCTCCGCGATGCTCGCGCCGCTGGTTTTCGCGCGGCAAAACCTGGGCGTCATCGCCGTGGCCAACGGGCCGATGAGCTCGGCATTCTCGGAGTTGGATTTTTCCACCTTCAAAGCCATTGCGGAGCAATCGGCCTTTGCCCTCTACAATGCGATGATCTACCTGATGGCGGACGAGAAAAAGCGCATGGACTCGGACCTCCAGGTCGCCCAGGAGATCCAGCGCATCCTGCTCCCGTCCGCCTCGCCAAATCTCCGCAACTACGAAATCGACGGCCTCAACATGCCGGCCCGGCAGATGAGCGGCGATTATTACGGCTACATCCGCGTCGCGCCGGACCGCTGGGGCGTGGCGATCGCGGATGTCTCGGGGAAAGGCGTGCCCGCCTCCCTGATCATGGCCATGTGCCGCAGCGTCCTGCGGGGCCAGGCCATGGGCAAGACCAGCGCCGCGGAGGTTCTCAACCAGGTGAACCGCCAGATTTATCCGGACATCAAGGAGGATATGTTCATCTCCATGGCCTACCTCCTCCTGGACGAGACCGGGAACGACATCACCCTCTGCCGCGCCGGGCACGATGCGCCGCTGCTTTACCAGGCCAAAACCCAGACCGTCCAAAAGCTGAACCCGCCCGGCATGGCCTTGGGAATCGATAGCGGGGACGTGTTCGAGCGCGTGACCAAGGACTTTACCCTCCAGATGGAGAAGGAGGATTGCCTCATCCTTTATACCGACGGCATTACCGAGGCGCTGGACAGCAAGGGCAACGAGTATGGCATGAAGCGAATGATCCAGGCCATCCAGGCCAGCGCGCCGGAAGGAGCCGCCGCCATTCGCAAACACTTGACAGAGGACCTGATGGACTTCATCGGAAGTCATCCCCAGAATGACGATATCACCCTGATTGTAATCCGAAAAAAATGAGCGAAGAAAAAGAAGCCACACCTGAAACCGCCGAGGCGGCGGAAGAAAATTCCTTTTCCCAATTGCAGGCCGACCTCGAGCGCTTCCGCGACCTCGCGCTGCGCAGCCAGGCGGACTTTGATAATTTCCGCAAGCGGTCCGCACGGGAGAAGGAGGATGCCATCAAATACGCAAACTCCTCGCTGCTGGAGCGGCTCATCCCGATCATCGATAACTTTGAGCTGGGGCTCGCGCACGCGGGAGATTCCCCCATCGCCGCCGGCCTCTCGATGGTGGCCAGGCAGTTCAACGATTTCCTCTCCGACTCCGGGGTCGTCATCATCGATGCCACGGGCCAGCCGTTCGATCCCAATCTGCACGAGGCCATCGCGCAGGAGAAAAGCGCCACGGTCCCCGAGGGCACGGTCATCCGCCAGGTCCGCAAGGGCTTTAAGTTGAAGGATCGCCTCCTGCGCCCTGCCAACGTGATCGTATCCAAGGGGGCCTGAGCCGGGCCTTTTTGAGGGGCTTTTGGAGGGCAAAGGAAAACCCCGCTTCCTTCGCGGGGTTCCTTTCAGGCTGTGTTCCGCCTTTTTCACAGGCGGAACAACGGGGGCCGCTTGCTTACCAGTGGTGCACGTGATGGTGCAGAACGGCATGCATGCGGCTGGTCAGGGACGCGCCGGTCAACAGCGTGGAACCGCCCACGCAGATCAACGCGACGAGGGTCAGCGTCATCCACGAGAAGTGGACCAACGCCAGGATGCCCAGCGTAATGACGCCCAAGCCCACCAGGGTCTGTGCGCCGGCCGCGCTGGCTACCGCCTCCCGGCTCCAGCGCTCCGCGTCTGAATGCTCCGCGTCGGAAAACGCCGCGTAGTTATTCAACCGGTTCGTGGATGCCGTGCCAATCAGCAGGGATCCGCCAAACACGATGGCGGCCACCGGCAGTAAAACCGCCGGCACAATGCCGATCAACGCCAGGACGCCCAGGATAATGCCGCCGGCTCCGCCCAGGAACTCGGCGCTTATCCCTCCGCCCAGTTCGGCGAATTTCGAGCGCGAGCTTGCATGTGAGCGCAGGTACTCCATCCGGCTGACAATGGCTCCGCTGCTAAATAGCAGCGCTCCGCCCGCCACGATGGTTGCAATGGCGGTCATGTAGATCGGCAGCACTCCGGCCAAGCCTAGAATGGCCAGCACAATGGCGCCCACGCCGGTTAGCGCTTCGATTCCGGCGCCGCCGCCGATAAACTCCAGCGTGCGATCCCTTTCCGGTTGATCCATATAGGAACGTGCCTCAGTGGTTTGTTCACGTAATTCAGTTGCCATAATATTTCTCTCACCTCCTTTCGACATCGATTATTGAATGTCACTTTATCATCGTGAGTTTGACAGGATTCACGGGTAAAAAGTTCGAAAATAACGCGCTTCTAAGTGCTTTTGCGCAAAGCCCCGGGAAACTATCCCTGCCCGCCGGAGGCCGCGTCCAGAAATGGGAGCGGCAAGCTGTGCCACAGAGGCGATTTCGCCGTGGTGCATCCTATTAAATAATACTACCAAAGGATCTTACCGCCACGGCCCGATCTTATCCAACCGGC
>DATAXI010000035.1:0-57170 GCA_036266845.1 Chthoniobacteraceae bacterium
GGGTGCGATAAACGAGGGAGAGGGTGCCATTGCGCATCCACTGCGTGAGGCTCACGACGTTATCCGGCTGGGGATCGAGCCGGTACTCGTTGGGCAGGAAGTCGCGAAGCATCCGGACGTCGCTGATCTTGTTGATATTGATGTTCGCCCAGAGATCGTCGGTCAGGTAAACGCGATTTTGGACGCTCACGCGGTAGCGATCGTTGGTAACGTGCTCCTTGCTGCCGTTTACGATGATGGTGGGCGGATTGGAGTCCGGGGCGAAGTAGGACTTGAATCGGCCCCAGCTCGCGTCATTGGGGCCGAAGCGGTACTCCGAGTCAAAGCCGAGGGCGAGACCGCGCTCATCGCGGTAATCCACATCGAACCTGCCCTCCCAGGTATCGGTGATGGGGAAATTCCATTGGCTGAGGAGAAAGAAGCCCCATCCCGTGTATTCGCCAGGATGCAGCGTGTAGCTCATATCCCGGCGGAGAGGCTGGTAAAGGTAAGGCCACCAGAAGACGGGCGTATTGCCAACGTAGAGGGTGACATTGCGCAGGATGATGCGTTGGCCCGGGTAGATGCGGGCGCTCTTGGCCTTGAGATGATAATCCGGATTTGAAGAATCGCTGGTGGTAAAGGAGCCGTTGCGCACCAGGTAGCTGTTGGGTCCAATGGTGGAAACGGTATCGGCGGCGAAGCGGAAGGGGTAAAGATCGCCCTGGAAATTGGCGGCGTGGAGCTTCTTGGTCTCCAGGTTGTAAACGGCGCGGTCGCCGACAAAAGTTTCGCCTATCTGGTAGATGCGGACATGGCCCGTGGCCATGACGTCGTGGGTATCGCTGTGGTACTGGGCGTGATCCGCGTAGATGGTGGTGGTCCCGTACTGGATGATGACGTTGCCGTCCGCGAAGGCGATTCCGTTCTCGTAGTAGGTCTCGTCCGCATTGACGATATCCACCGGCATGGTGCCAAAGGCGGGCGCCTGCGCGCGCAATACCGCCGGGTAAGGCAGGATCAGGAGCAGCAGCAGGGCAAACAGCCAGCGTTTCATTAGCGGCGGGGAAACTATGTGAAGGCGCTTCCCTCTGCCAAGTACGAAAACGTGCCGTGAACCGATGCATTGCGATTGGGCATTGACACCAGGCCGGTGAAGGCTATCCTCTCCCCCCTTTTCTCATCCTATGGCCAATACCCGTTCCGCAGCCAAACGCGCCCGCCAGACCGTGCGCCGCACCTTGACCAACAAGCGCGCCCTTACCGGCTTGAAGAGCCAGGGCAAGAAGGTACGCTCCGCCTTTGCCGCCAAGGACAAGCCGGCCGCTGCCTCCGCGGTGCGCGAACTGGCCTCCATGGCCGATAAGGCGGCCAAGGCCGGCCGCATCCACAAAAACAAGGCCAACCGCCAGAAGAGCCGGCTCAACAAGCAGTTGGCCGCGCTGGCCTGAGGGGCTCCTTTTTACCGCTGGCAATCGGCGGGAAGGGCTGTAAAGTCCGGCGGGTCGTTCGAACCCCCGCCTTGAACCCTGATCCATGCTGAGCTGCTCGACCTGTTGGAATTGCACCCGCCATACCCGGGGCGAGTCCATGCTCCAGGAGATTCTGAATCTGGGGTTCGAGCATGTGGAACTGGGGCACGGCATCCGGCTCTCCCTGATGGAGGGCATCCAGCGCTATTACGATGCCGGCAAGATCCATATCTCCTCGCTCCATAACTTCTGCCCCCTTCCGGTGGAAATCACCCGGCCCTCGCCGGATTGCTACCAGTTTTCCTCCTACCGCGACTCCGAACGGGAGCGCGCGGTCAAGCTCAGCTTCCAGACCATCGACTTTGCCAGGCGGCTCGGCGCGCGTTTTGTGGTGCTGCACCTCGGCTCGGTGCCGATCGAACGCTATACGGACCAGCTTACGGAAATGGCCGAGCAGGGCGAATACCTCTCCCGCAAGTACGTGAAGCTAAAGATCAAGGCGGTCGAGCAGCGGGAAAAAAAGGTGCCGGCGTGCCTGGAGCGATCCAGGGAGTGCCTGAAGCGCATTGTCGATTATGCGGCGAAAAAGGAGATCAAGCTGGGTGTGGAGGGCAGGCAGGGATACGAGGAAATCCCGAGCGAGATGGAACTGACGGCGCTGCTGGATGAGATCAACGCGCCGGACGTCATCGGGTATTGGCACGATTTTGGCCACATCCAGATCAAGGAAAACCTCGGTTTTGTCGATCATGCGGAGTGGCTTGCGCACATCTCCCCGCGCATGCTGGGGGGCCACCTGCACGATACGGAATGGCCGGGCCATGACCATCGTCCACCCTTTACGGGCAATATCGATTACGACAAGCTGATCCCCTACCTGCCGAGGCCCTGCCTGCTCGTGTGGGAAATGGGGCCGCGCCGCAAAGCGGAGGAAGTGACGGAATCCCTCCTGAAATGGAAGGCGAAGTACGGAGATTTTGAATGAAAAAGAAGCTGCTGACAGCGCTCCAGGTGCTGGTGACCGTGGGCATTCTCTGCTGGGTCTTTCACGATCCCCAGAAACGCGCGGAAATGTGGCAGGCCCTCATGCACGCCAAGCCTTCCTGGCTGGTGGTGGGATTTATTTGCTACGGAATCGTGGAGCTGCTGGCCGCGCTGCGCTGGTACATCCTGATGCGGGTGCAAGGCATCAGGCTGCCTCTCTGGCGGGTGGGAGCCCTGTTCATGCTGGGTATTTTCTTCAATACCTTCATGCCCGGGGCGACGGGCGGCGATGTGCTGAAGGTGTTCTTCCTCTTTAAGGAAATACCGGACAAGAAGGAGGGTGGATTGCTGGCGGTCCTGATGGACCGGCTGATCGGGTTGACGGGGCTGATCATTATTTCCTCGGTGATCGTCTCGCTCAATTATCATTGGCTCAGTTCCACCCCGCAGTCCCGGCATCTGACCTGGGTCCTGATGGCCATTCTCGCCTCGGGCCTCGGCGGCATCACGCTTTCCTTTCTCATCAGCGGCTTCAAGCTGGCCCACAAGCTGCCGGAGAAGATGCCGTTGCGGGACAAGCTGATCGATACCTCCAAGGCTTATCACGCCTACGCGCTCGCGTGGCCTTCCTCCCTCAGCTCGCTGGTCCTTTCCTGGGGCGTGCATCTCTTTTCCTTCTCGGTCTTCATCTGTGCCGCGCGGGCGCTGAGCATCAATATCCCGGCGCTGGAGTTATTGACGGTGATGCCGATCATCCTCACGATCTCCGCGATGCCGATCAGCGTGGGCGGCACGGGCGTGCGCGAAGGCCTGTTTGCGATGCTGCTGGGACCTCTGTGCGGCGTGAATGCCGGCGATGCGATCACGCTCTCGCTGACCGGTTTCATGCTGACGGGCGCCTGGGCGGTTATCGGCGGCGGCATTTATCTTTTTTACCGCTCGAGCGATCACCGGAAGCTGTCCGACGTGGAGCGCCAGGTCCACGAGGTGGAACACGAGGTGGCCGAAAATTGACCAATGGAATCTTTCGAGCTGAGTTGGGACGGCCGCTTGATGCAGCCGCGGCCCGCGGATGAATTGCAGCGCTTCTGCGAGCTGGCACTGGACGGAAAGGTGCGGGAGCTGCGCATCGTCTTCCATCCCACGGTGATGGGCGGAGGCTCCGTGCCGTCGATTTCCGGCATCGGCGGCGATTATCTGCCGCACGGCATCGCGCTCGAATTTATCCGATTAAAGCGGATGGGCGATCAATGCGTGGCCACGTACCGAATACTCCGAAAGAAAGCCACTGATTGCACACCGGCAATACCATCCTGATGCGAGCCCCGCGCTCCGCGATCTTTGAGGCCGCGGCGGACCTCTCGCGCTGGCCGGAGATTCTGCCCCACTACCGGTACATCCATTATTATGAACGCTCTCCGGAGCGCGCGGTGGTGAAGATGGCCTGCACCCGCTCGGGAATCCCGATTTCCTGGGTCTCGGAGCAGCAGATCGACCGCGAGCGGTGCGAGGTCCGGTTTCATCACCTCAAGGCATTCACGAAAGGGATGGACGTGGTCTGGACTTTCGAGGAAACGCCGGAGGGGGTGCGCGTGAGCATCATTCACGATCTCGCCTTCCGCATCCCCGCGCTGGCGCCGCTGGCGGACCGGATCATTGGCGGATTCTTCATCTCGCACGTAGCCGGGCGGACTTTGCAATGCATGAAGGATTACCTGGAGAAACGCACATGAAACGACGCGCGGTCATCACGGGCCTGGGCCCCATTACCTGCATCGGCACGGGCAAGGATGCCTTCTGGCGCGGCATCCTGGCGGAGAAAAGCGGCATCACCCGGATCGCGGGATTCGATACCAGCCAGTTTCACGCGCATTGCGGCGGGGAAATTCGCGAATGGAATGGCGCGGCTTTTTTTCCGCCCAACAGGCTGAAGCGCCTGGACCGCTACGCGCAATTCGCCGTCGCCTCCGCGCTGATGGCGCTGGAAGATGCCGGTTTTGCCTGGTCGCGGGATAAACCGCGCGCCGATGTGGGCGTGACTTTTGGCACGGCGCTTGGCGGCATCGCCAATGCGGAGGCGGAGCACCAGCGCTTCCTGAAAAAAGGATCGCGCGGGGTGAACCAGACACTGGCGTTGCAGGTCTTTGGCGGCTCGGCCCACTCAAACATCGCGATCGAGTGCGGCTTCCGTGGCGTCGGCACGACCAATTCCAACTCCTGCGCCAGCGGGACGGTATCGGTTGGCGAGGCGCTGCGATACATCCGCGATGGCATGGCCAATGTGATGATCGCCGGCGGCTCGGAGGCTCCGCTCAGCCCGCTCACCTATGGCGCGTTCGATTTCATCCGGACCATGAGCCGATGGCAAGGCGAGCCCGCGCAGGCCTGCCGCCCGTTTGACCTGCGGCGCGATGGCTTTGTGATGGGCGAAGGCGGCGCCAGCCTGGTGATTGAGGAACTGGAGCACGCCCGGCAGCGCGGCGCGCATATTTACGCGGAGGTGCTCGGCTACGCGCTCAATAATGAGGCGTACCACATGACCACCCCCCTCCCCGGTGGCGATGCGGTGATCCTGTGCATGCGGGATGCTCTGCGCGATGCCGGCGTCGCGCCGGAGCAGATCGCTTACATCAACGCCCACGCCAGCTCCACACAGCTCAATGATTCCAACGAGTCGGCGTGCATCCGCGAGGTCTTTGGCCCGCACGCCGGCCGGCTCGCGGTCAGCGGCACCAAGGCCTACACCGCGCATCCCTTGGGCGCGACGGGCGCAATCGAAACCGTGATCTGCGCGCTGGCCATGGAGCACGGACACCTGCCCCCGACGCTGAATTGGAGCGAGCCCGACCCGGCCTGCCCCCTGGATGTGGTGCCCAACCATGGCCGCGCCCGGCAGATCGATTACTGCATGAGCAATGCCTTCGGATTCGGCGGCATTAACTCGTGCATCGTCCTGGGCCGGGTGACGGAGTAGCGGGAAGCCGCTGTTTCCGGGTATAAAGACAATGCGGGTCACCCGTCCTCTCCACGGATGACCCGCCCATATTGCCTTTATTGCCCGCCCGATCCTTTGTTAGACCAATCGAGCGCGGGGGACAATCGGATGATTGACTCAGCGGTGCATCAGGATATCTCCCTCACTGGGTAGAGTGCCGATATTCGCACTCAGGAACACGCAAATCCCTGCCTGGGGTGTGCCATGGCGGAAGCCGGTTCCCATGCTCCGCGACCGATGCCGGGCGGCATCGGAAAATAGACCTTTCCAGGCTCCGCAAGGGGATTCCTCAATTCTTGCCATACGATCCCCCGCCGGGATCTGGAGCGCATCGAAAGCGACCGCTGGCGGTATCACCTTCGCTCAAGGGCGAAGGCTCCACTGCCGGTCATCGATTTGCGAACCCCGGGGGTTCGCGAAGATTACCGCGAATAGAGCTCGACGATGAGCTGCTCGTTCACGATCGGGGCAATCTCATCCCGGGTGGGGATGCGTGCCACCTTGCCAGAGAAACCTTCCTTATCGACCGCGAGCCAATCGGGCACCGGGGAAATCTGGGTAAGCTCCAGGTTGCGCGAGGCGAGGCGGCGGGAACCGGGCTTGTCCTTGATGGTGACTTCATCGCCGGGGCGCACGGTGTACGAGGAGACGTTGACCTTGCGGCCATTCACGGCCACGTGACCGTGGGATACCATCTGGCGCGCGGCGTTGCGGGAATTGGCGAAGCCAAGGCGGTAGACGATGTTATCGAGCCGGGTCTCAAGAAGCTGGAGCAGGGTCTCGCCGGTGACGCCGCGGCGGGTGAGCGCGGTCTGAAAGTAGCGGCGGAACTGGCGCTCGAGAAGGCCGTATTGATACCGGAGCTTCTGCTTCTCGGCGAGGGCGATTGCGTATTCGGACTGCTTGCGGCGGGAGCCCTTGGGGCCATGCATGCCCGGAGGATAGTTCTTGCGCTCCATCGCCTTGGAAGGGCCGAAAATGGGGACGCCGAAGCGGCGGCTGATCTTTGTCTTGGGACCGGTATAACGAGCCATTTGATTTAAAAAGGGTTAAATGTTAAACGCGGCGGGCCTTTGGCGGGCGGCAGCCATTGTGCGGCACGGGGGTTACGTCCCGGATGACGGTGATATCGAGCCCGACGGCCTGGATGGCGCGGACGGCGGATTCGCGGCCGGCGCCGGGACCCTTGACGCGAACCTCGACTTCCTTGAGGCCGTGGCCCATGGCCTGGCGGCAGGCATCCTGGGCGACCATCTGGGCGGCGTAAGCGGTGCTCTTGCGGGAGCCCTTGAAGCCGCACTTGCCGGCGCTGGACCAGCCGATTACCGAGCCGGTCTGGTCGGTGATGCTGACGATGGTGTTATTGAAGCTGGCCTGAACGTGGGCGATGCCGGTATGGACGTTTTTACTGCCCTTGGCGCGGACGATCTTGATGGGCTCAAGGCCGGCACTGGGATCGAGGGAAAGATTCTCCTTGGGCGCTTCCGCTGCCGGGGCGCCTGCCGCGCCATCCTTCTTGGAGCTTTTCTTGGCCTTGGGGGCCTTGGCCGCGCCCTCTGCCGCAGGAGCTGCTGCCGCCGGGGCGGCGGGAGCCGGCGCGGGAGCGGCGGGTGCGGCCGAAACGGGAGCTGCCGGAGCCGGATCTTGCGGGGCGGCGGCTGCCGGGGCTGCGGGAGCTGCGGGTGCGGGCGCTTCGGCAGCCGGCGCGGGAGCGTCGGGCTGTTCGCTGGTGGGATTCTGTTCCTCTGCCATGGAGATCGTGATTCTGGTTGATGGTTACTTGCCGGCCGGCTTGGCATCCTTGGCGCGCTGGACGCCTACGGTCTTGCGCGGCCCCTTGCGGGTGCGGGCGTTGGTGCTGGTGCGCTGGCCGCGAACCGGCAGGCCGCGGCGATGCCGGATGCCGCGGTAGCAATTGATGGCCTGAAGGCGCTTGAGATTGGCCTGAAGCTCCCGCCGCAGATCGCCCTCGATGGCGAGCTTGCTGGCGGTGATGGCGTGAATGAGCTGGTTGAGCTGCTCGGGACTCAGATTCTTCGCCCGCAGATTGGGGTCGATATTGGCCTGATCGAGAATCTTTTTGGCCGTGCTGGGCCCGATTCCGTAAATGTAAGGAAGGGAAGCTTCGATGCGCTTATCCCCGGGGATTTCGACTCCTAATAGACGTGGCATGGTGGTTCTCCGATTCAGCCCTGGCGTTGTTTGTGCCGGGGGTTTTTGCAAATGACGCGCACGACGTTTTTGCGCTTCACGATTTTGCAATCCTCGCACAAACGTTTGACTGATGCTCTCACTTTCATGGTTTCAGGTTCTCTCTTAAAAAATCGGGTTAAAACTGGCTGGCCCTCGGGGGGGCGTTCTGCTTGTCCCGTGTTTCAAGGGACAAAAAATCGCGCTGGCTTTGGAACCTCTGAGCGGTTTTTGCCAATCCCCGGAATCCGGAGACGACAAAACGACCAGAGGCGGCCGTCCCCGGCGCGACTCGATCTCACGATCTCAACTTCTCACTTGTGTCTAAAGGTTATTCGCCCTTTTGACAAGTCGTAAGGGGACATCTCTACCATAACTTTGTCGCCTGGCAAGATCCGAATGAAGTGCAAACGCATTTTTCCGGAAATATGAGTCAGGATCCGGTGGCCATTGGGCAATTCCACCCGAAACATGGTGTTTGGGAGCAGTTCTACGACTTTCCCTTCTACTTCGATGACGTCTTTTCTCGCCATGTGAGAATCTCTGGTTCGCCTTTGGTGATCAGTACGGTGTGTTCGAAATGTGCCGATGGTTTGCCATCGGCGGTGACGACTGTCCAGCCGTCAGACAAAATTTTCACCCCGCCGGCCCCCATGTTCACCATCGGCTCGATGGCGAGGGCCATGCCGGCCTTCAGTCGCGGCCCGGTGCCTTTGCGCCCGTAATTGGGCACCTGGGGTTCCTCGTGCAGTTTTTTGCCGACCCCGTGGCCGACGAATTCCCGCACGACGCTGTAACCGTTGGCCACGATCTCATCCTCGATGGCGCTGCACATATCGCCCAGGCGGCGTCCCTCGGTGGCATAGGTGATGCCAAGTGCCAGGCTCTCCTCGGTGACCTGAAGGAGCCGCTGGATCCCGGGATCAATGACGCCCACGGGGATGGTGGTGGCGGTATCGCCGACCCAGCCGTTGACGATGACGCCGATGTCGAGCTTGACGATATCCCCGTACTGGATGCGCCTCCCTCCCCCGATCCCATGGACGACCTCGTTATTGACGGAGATGCAGATGTTACCCGGGAATCCGCGGTAATTCAGGAACGCGCTCTTCGCATTGGACTCCGCCATAAAGGCAGCGGCAGCCCGGTCGATCTCTCCGGTGGTCACCCCCGGCTGGATGAGTGCCCCGCTGCGCTCCAGCACCTGGCTGGCGACCCTGCATGCGATCCGCATCTTCTCCGCTTCATGACTGTTCTTAATGGGAATGCCCATTGGTGAAAAATAGATCAGGCCGGGGCGGCCTCAAGAATTGCGGAGATATTTGCGAAAACATCGGCGATGCCGCGATTGCCGTCCACGCGGCGGAGCAGACCCCGCGATTCGTAATACCCGATGACAGGAGCGGTCTTGTCGCGATACTCGATGAGGCGATCCGCCAGGGCTTCCACCTTGTCATCCGCCCGCCGGCTCAGCACGCACGCCGCACAGCGCGGACAATTCCCGCCCAATGCCGCGCCCTCGATGCCATCGCGGAAGACACCGCCGCAGCCTTTGCAGATGAGGCGATGCGCCACGCGATCCCGAATGACCGGCTCATCCGCCTCTATCAGCAGCGCAAAATCGACCGCCGAATGATGCTCGCGCAGCAGCGCCTCGAATGCTTCCGCCTGCCGGACGGTGCGCGGGTAGCCGTCGATGGCCATCGGGCCTTTGCGCCCGGCAAACCATTGGCGCACCACGTCGATGCTGATCTCGTCGGGCACCAGAAGGCCGCGCTCAAAATATTCCGCCGCCCGCAACCCGGCGGGGGTGCCGGCGGCAGCTTGCTCGCGCAGCATTGCGCCGACTGAAGGAGTCTCGAAGCCGAAGTGTTTCTTCAGCAACTCCGCCTGGGTGCCCTTGCCTGCGGCGGGCGGCCCGAGCAACACGAGACGACAATCCATGCGACCACCTAGCGGGCGTGGAAGACGAGGAAAACGGCCAACCCGATGACCAGGAGAACGGCTGCCGCGACGCAAGCCCAGATCAGCACGCCCTGCTGGACCGCCTCGCCACGGCCCTGGGGGGTGCGCTCGAAACCGCCCCGGAGGCGGCCCTTGCGCAGGAAGCCATCATAATGGCGCTGAATGAGGTGCGTCTCCACCTGCCGCATCGTATCGAGCATGACGCCAACGATGATGAGCAGGCTGGTGCCGCCGAAGAAGGAGGCCGTGAGGTATGGCACGCCGAGCTGGCGCGAAAGCAATTGCGGCAGGATGCCAATGACCGTGAGGAAGATGGCGCCGGCGAACGTGAGGCGCGTCATCGCAAAGTCGAGAAAATCGGCGGTCGGCTTGCCAGGGCGGACGCCCGGGACGTAACCGCCGTATTTCTTGAGGTCATCGGCGATCTGGCCGGGCTGGAAGGTGGTGGCCACCCAGAAGTAGCTGAAAAAGAAGATCATCAGCCCGTAGATGACGTAATAGGCGCTGCCATTGGGCGAAACCGCGGCGGCGACCACCTGGGCCCAGCTTGCCCGGATCATCTGCGCGATGCTGGCGGGGAAGAGAAGGAGCGCCTGGCCGAAGATGATGGGCATGACGCCCGGGTAAAGCACCTTGAGCGGCATGTATTGGGTGCCGCCGCCATAGACCTTGCGGCCCACGACTCGCTTGGCGTATTGCACCGGCACTTTCCGCTGCGCCTCGGTCACGGCGATGACGGCCGCGATTACGATGATCAGGAAGGCGATCATCAACACCAGCACCATGGGATTCACGGTCTGGCCGGCATTGGGGCCGGAAGGGACGAAGGTTTTCCACGCCTGAATGAGAGCGGCGGGCAGGCGGGCGACGATGCCGACGGTGATGATCATCGACATGCCATTGCCCACGCCGCGATCCGTAATCTGATCGCCCACCCACATGAGGAACATCGTGCCGGCGGTGAGGGTGAGGACCGTAAGCAGCTCAAACGGGAGCCCCGGATTCTGGACCAGCGGGATGCCGAGATGCTGAATGGCGCCATCGATGCCCTGGAGGAACGGGTTGCGCGAGGGAAACTCGAAGGACTTGGAGAGGAGGTAACCCTGGAAGACGCAAAGGGCGATCGTCGCGTACCGGGTGTACTGCATGATCTTCTGCCGCCCGTTGTCCTCCTTCGAGAGCTTATTGAGCTGCGGGATGACCGCGGAGAGCAACTGCATCATGATGGATGCCGAGATGTACGGCATCACACCCAGGGAGAAGACGGCGCAGTTCTCGAGCGCGCCGCCGCTGAAGAGGTTGAACAACGCGGCGACGCCGTTGCCGCCCTTGCTCGCGTTATTGGCAAACCAATACTGCAGAACGGCGACGTTGACGCCAGGAGAGGTGATCGCGCAGCCGATGCGGCAGACCACCAGCATCAGCAAGGTGAAGATGACCCGGTTGCGCAGCTCCGGGACTTTGAAGGTATTGGTGAAGGCGGAAATCATTGGCGAAATTTCGGGGACCGAAATTCAGAGCCATTTCCCCGTCGCACGGCAAGGAGCATTCGCGAATTTATTTTGCGGTGACGGCCCCGCCGGCTTTTTCGATCTTCTCGCGGGCGGCGGCGCTGACTTTATCGACAGTGATGGTGAGCTTGCGTGACAGCTCGCCATCGCCAAGGATTTTGACGCCATGATACTTGCCGCGGATGAGCTTGGCCTCGAGGAGTTTTGCCTCGTCGATGGTGGCGCCGTCCTCAAACTGGTTAAGTTCGGCGAGATTGACGATGGCGTATTCCTTCTTGAAGGCGGCGTTGTTGAAGCCGCGCTTGGGCAGGCGCCGGATGAGCGGCATCTGGCCGCCCTCGAAGCCGAGGCGGATGGAGCCGCCGGAGCGGGCCTTCTGGCCTTTATGCCCCTTGCCGGAGGTCTTGCCCTTGCCGGAGCTTTCGCCGTGGCCGAGGCGCTTGACCCGATGCTTGGAGCCGGGACGGGGTTTGAGCGTGTGGAGATTCATGGTTTAAGACAACTGCGGATTAGGCAGTGGCGGTTTGGGGCGCGATCTTGCCGCGGACCTTGTAGATTTCATCGCGCAGGCGCAGGTGCCGGAGGGCGGTGATGGTGGCCTTGACGACATTGGCGTGATTGCTGGAGCCAAGGGACTTGGCCAGGACGTCGCGAATGCCCGCCGCCTCGATAACGGCGCGGACGCCGCCGCCGGCGATAACACCGGTGCCGGGCGAGGCGGGTTTGAGCAGGACGCGTCCGCCACCGAATTCGCCCAGAACCTCATGGGGGATGGTGTTGTCGCGGACGGCGACTTTGACGAGCGATTTGCGGGCGGAATCGGAAGCCTTGCGGATGGCCTCGGAGACCTCATTCGCCTTGCCGAAACCAAAACCGACACGGCCGCCGCGGTCACCCGCGACGATGAGGGCGCTGAAGGAGAAACGGCGTCCGCCCTTTACGACCTTGGCGCATCGGTTGATGAAGACCACTTTCTCGGTGAGATCGGACTTCTCGCCGCCGGCGCCACCGCGGTCGGACTGATTATCTCTGCGTTTGCGGGGTTCAGGCATAATTAAAATTCGAGGCCTCCTTCACGTGCGGCATCAGCCAGGGCCTTGACCTTGCCATGGAATTGCAGGCCGCCCCGGTCGAAGACGACCTTGGTAATGTTCTGGGCTTTGCTGCGCTCGGCCACCAGGCGTCCCACCTGCTCGGCGGTATCCTTGTTGGCGCGGGCTTTTTTTCCGCCCTTGAAATCGCCCTGGGTGGTACTGACGGAGGCGAGCGTCTTGCCCGCCTGATCGTCGATGACCTGGGCATAAATGTTTTTGGAAGAGAAGTGGACCGAGAGGCGCGGACGGCCCGGAGACCCGGCCAGCGTCTTGCGGCTGCGCGCATGGCGCACTGCCGTCTTCTGTTTGCGGTTTAAAGTAGCCATGGCGTTGGTTATTGGACGGTCTTGCCCTCCTTGCGGCGGACATGCTCACCGGCGTAGCGGACACCCTTGCCCTTGTAAGGCTCAGGCGGGTAGTAGGCGCGGATATCGGCGGCCACCTGGCCGACGAGCTGCTTGTCCGCTCCTTCGATTTTGATTTTCGTATTCTCCGCCACGGTCACTTTGATGCCGGCGGGAATCGGGAAATTAATGGGATGGGAGAATCCGAGGGCGAGGTTGAGCTTATCGCCCTGGACGGCGGCCTTGAAGCCGACGCCCTGGATCTCCAGGTCCTTGACGAACCCGGCGGAGACGCCGGTGACCATATTGGCGAGCAGGGCGCGGGAAAGGCCGTGCAGGGCGCGCACCTGGCGGGTCTCGTCCTTGCGGTCGAGCTGGACGCTGGTCCCCTCCACGCGGGCCTTAATGGCGGGCGGCAGGGTCCAGGCGAGCTTGCCCTTGGGCCCCTCGACGCTTACGGCGCCGGCGCCGGAGACGTTGAGCTTGACCTTGTCAGGCAGGGTGATTGCTTTTTTTCCGATACGGGACATGGCGTTTCTCCTTGGTGTTGCCGGATGGGGTTACCAAACATAGGCGACCAACTCGCCGCCGACATTCTGGCGCTTGGCCTCATGGCCGGTGAGGATGCCGCGCGGGGTGGAGAGAATGGCTACTCCCATGCCGCCGAGGACGCGCGGAATCTCCTTGCTGCCGACATAGCGGCGCAGCCCGGGACGGCTGATGCGGCGCAGGCCGGTGATGGCGGAAGAGCGGTTGGCAAGTTTGGTGGTGATCTTGATCTGCGGATGGGCGCCGGTGGTATCCAGCTCGAAGTTGCTGATATACCCCTCCTGCTTCAGGATGCGGGTGATCTCCGCCTTGATCTTGGAATAGGGGACGAGGACCTCCGGCTTGAGCGCGCGCCCGGCATTGCGCAGGCGGGTGAGAAGGTCGGCGATGGGATCGGAAAGCTGGCTCATGGTCGATTTCTGTGGAGTTATCAGGCCGTCTTCTTGGCGCGGTCGCTGAAGGGCATGCCCATCTCGCTGAGGAGGACTTTGGCATCCTCGTTGGTGCGGGCGGTGGTGACGATGGTGACGTCGAAACCGATGTTACGCTTGATTTTGTCGAGCTCAACCTCGGGGAAAATGGACTGATCCGGCACGCCCAGCGTGTAATTGCCGCGTCCGTCAAAGGAGCGCGGGGAGACGCCGCGGAAGTCGCGGATGCGGGGCAGCGCCATCTTGATGAGGCGCTCCAGGAACTCATACATGCGGGTACCGCGGAGGGTCACCTTGGCGCCGATAGGCTGGTGCTCGCGGAGCTTGAAGTTGGCGATGCTTTTCTTGGAGCGGGTCTCGGCGGGCTTCTGGCCGCTGATGAGGGCCAGCTCTTCCTTGGCGTCCTCAAGCGCCTGCTTGACGTCCGCCTGGGAGCCGACGCAGGTGTTGATGATCACTTTTTCGACACGCGGCACTTCGTGCACGTTCTTGAAGCCGCGCTGGCTCTTGAGTGCCGGGACGACGTGGGTCTTGTAATGTTCGTAAAGCTCGGTGGCCATGGTGTGGGTGCGAATCCGATTTTGCGGATGCGGTGCGCCAGTTCGTTTAGCTGGATTTTTTCTTGGACTTGGTGGTCTTGCCCGCCTTGGCGGCTTTTGCGCCCTTGGCCGGTTTCTCGGCGGTTTCGGCGAGCTTGACGTTGGAAATATGGATGGGGCCCTCGCGCTCCACGATCGCCCCCTGGGGATTGTCCTGGGTGCGGCGGGTGTGCTTCTTGATGAGGCGCACGCCCTCGATGAGGACCTGCTGCTTGCCGGCGATGATCTGGAGGATCTTGCCGGTGGCGCCTTTGGAATTGCCGGAGACGACCTCGACGGTATCGCCGCGCTTAACGTGAAAACGGGTGGCCATGATGGGAATGGGTTAGAGTACCTCCGGGGCGAGGGAGACGATCTTCATGAAGTTCTTCTCGCGCAACTCGCGGGCGACGGGTCCAAAGATGCGGGTGCCGCGCGGGTTGAGATCCTTGTCGATGATGACGATGGCGTTGCGGTCAAAGCGGAGGTAGGAGCCATCCTCGCGGCGGATCGGCTGCTTGGTGCGGACGATCACGGCACGGACGACGTCGCCCTTCTTGACGGTGCCGCCGGAGGAGGCCTCGCGGACATGCGCGGTGATGACATCGCCCACGTGCGCGTTGGGAGAGGGCTTGCCGATGACGCCAATCATCTTGGCCATGCGGGCGCCGGTGTTATCAGCCACATCGAGTCTGGAACGGATTTGAAGCATAGGAAATGGATCGGTTATCCCTCGGAAGGGGGGGCGAGATTACACTAATGTTTGAGAATTTCAACCAAACGCCACCGCTTGAGCTTGGAAAGCGGGCGCGTCTCGGTGATGCGGACGACGTCGCCGACCTGGGCCTTGCCCTCTTCGTCATGGACGTAAAACTTTTTCACCTGCTTGATGATTTTGCCGAATTTGGCGTGCGGGACGCGCGTGACGGTCTCGACCACGAGGGTCTTCTTCATCTTATTGGCGGTCACCTCGCCCACGCGGCTCTTGCGCAGATGGCGGGCCTCCGTTTCAGTGGGGGCGGGGGCGGTGGCGGTAATATCGGTCATACGGGTCTAATTAAGCTGCTTTCGGAGCGGCGGCGGCTTTGAGCCGGCGCTCGGAGAGGATGGTTTCAATGCGGGCGGCGTCGCGGCGCAGGGAGCGGATCTGGCTCGATTTCTCAAGCTGGCCGGCCTGTTGTTGCATGCGCAGGTGGAATTGCTCCTTGCAAAGCTCGTGGCGGCGGGTCTGCAATTCCCCTTCCGTCAGGTCCCTGATTTCTTTGATCTTCATGGCGCTAGTGGAATTGAGGCGGGTTTAGGCGGCGGCCGCGTGGTGCCGGGTGATGAATTTGGTGCGGATGGGCAGCTTGGTGGCTGCCAGGCGCAAGGACTCGCGCGCAACGGACTCCGGCACGCCGTCCAGCTCGAAGAGGATATTGCCCGGGCGGACGGTGGCCACCCAATGCTCCGGCTGGCCTTTGCCCTTGCCCATTCGGGTTTCCGGCGGACGGGCAGTGACGGATTTGTCCGGGAAGATGCGGATCCAGAGTTTGCCCTTGCGTTTCATGTTGCGGGTGAGCGCGACGCGGGCGGCCTCGATCTGCACGTTGGTGATCCAGGCGCGGTCCATGGTCTGGAGGCCGTATTCGCCAAAGTCGATGCGGATGTTCCGGGAGGCTTTGCCGGCGCGGCTGCCGCGCTGGGTCTTCCGGTATTTCACGCGTTTGGGCATGAGTGGCATGGCTGTGTGCTCCTAAAAAAAGTTAAAAGTGTCGTTTCTCTTAGACGGCCGCGGGCTCGCTGGCGCCGGGCTGGGTCTCTTCGGTAGCTACTGGCTGCGGCTGCGGCTGCTGGGGCGCCGGTTGCTGCGCGGCGGCGCCACCACCATCCCCGCCCCTGCCGCCTCCGCGGCGACCACGGTCTCCGCGATCCGGACGGTCGCGGCGCTCCCGTTGCGGGCGCTCGCGCTCGGGTGCGCCTTCCTCAGGATGGCAAACCCAGCATTTGACGCCGATCTTGCCATAGACGGTCATGGCTTCGGCAAAACCGTAATCGATGGGCTGCCGCAGGGTCTGAAGCGGGATCTTGCCCTCGCGATACCATTCCGCACGGGAGATTTCCGCGCCGCCCAGGCGGCCTGAGCAGCGAATTTTGATGCCGCGGGCGCCGAATTCCATGGTGGTCTGGACGGCCTTTTTCATCGCGCGGCGAAAAGAGATGCGGCGCTCGATCTGCAAGGCGACGTTCTCGGCCACGAGCTGGGCATCGAGTTCCGGGGTCTTGATCTCGACGATGTCGATCTTGACTTGCTTGCCGCCGGACATCTTGGAGATGTCATCGGTCATCTTCTCGATCTCGGCGCCCTTGCGGCCAATGACGATGCCGGGCCGGGCGGTGTGAATGGTGACGCGCAGGCTGTTCCAGGCGCGCTCGATGACGACTTTTGATACCGCGGCGAGCTGGAGCTTCTTCTTGACGTAAGCACGGATGTTCACGTCCGAGAGCAGGAACTCGGGCATCTCTTTCTTCGAGGCGAACCAGCGTGAGCGCCAGTCGCGGCTGACGGCTAGACGAAAGCCGATCGGATTTACTTTCTGACCCATGGTTTATTCTCCTGCCTCAGCGGTCGGTTTCTCGACGGGCGCGGCGGTTTCTGGTGTTTCTGCGACTTTGGTTTCCACGGCGATCTCCTGGGCCTGGGGCTCGGGAGCGGTAACGGCGGCGTGAGCCTCTTCCGCCACAGGCGCGGCGGTTTCCGGGGCTTCGGCGGCCTTTTTCGCCTTGGGAGCCGCTGCCTTCTTGCTCGCGGCAGGCTTGCGGGGCTCGCGGGTTTTGATCTCGATCTCGTCGGTGACGACGATGCGGATATGGCTGGTGCGTTTCCGGATGGGGCCGGCGGAACCGCGGGCCTTGGGCTGGAAACGCTTGATGGTGGGACCTTCGCCAATGACCGCCTCGCGGACGACCAGCGACTCGGCGCGGAGGTTATTATTGTTTTCCGCGTTGGCGATGGCGCTCTTGAGAGTCTTGGAGATCAACGACGCGGCCTTGCGAGGGGTAAAGGCAAGCAGATCCAGCGCCGCCGAGACGGGCAGCCCCTGGATTTCGCGAGTCACCTCTCGCGCCTTGAAGGGCGAGATGCGCGCGTATTTGTATGTCGATATCACGTTCATAGGTTAAATTCGGGTTACCGGAGGTCACATCCGCGCGTCAACGCGCAGCGTGTCCCCCACTTTCACTTTTGTGGACGGATCAAGAGATTGAATTACCGCACCGGAAATATTTTCCCGGACGTCCACCACGCGGACGAGGCCGATCATTTTACCCTCGTGCCATACCTGGAAGGGCATGCCGAGCTTTACTCCCTGAAGGCGGCCGAGGTTTGCGACCACGAGCGCCAGCTCTTCTTTCACGCTGATGACGCGGGCGTCCGTCAGTGTTCCGGCGGGATCCGTATTGGGCGTGGGCTGCGCCTCGGCGCCGGTGAGGCCGAGTAATTGCTGCGAGGAGCGAATTTCGGCCTCGAGCGCCATGCGGGCGTCGCCATCGATGCTGGAGGCGTTCTTCGTGTAACGGAGGATCGCCTCGTTGATACGGATGAGCTGCTCGGAGAGCTTGTCACGCTGGTCCTGGACGACTTTCAAGTCGCTCACGGCTTTCAGCAGACGCTGCTCAAGCAGGGATTTATCGGGACTGGCGGCGTCCAGGCCCAGCGCCTCGAGCCGAAGCTTGAGGTCGCTGGCTTCCCGCTTGAAAACCTCGCTCTCGCTATTGGCGATGACGAGGCTGTCAGTGACGGCAGCCAGTTGTTGGCGGGCAAGGGCAAGCTCCTGGCGCAGCACGGCGTTTTCACGCTGGCTCCCGTCCAGGGCCACCTTTGCCTCGGTGTACTCTATATCTTGATCTGTCAAAGAACTCTTCTCTCCTGCCACCGCCCCCAAACTGCCGAGGCGCAATCCTGCCACTAATAAAACGGTCAACTGCAACCATCGTCCGGGGAGATATGGCTTCATCGGGTGTCAGTCCCCGCCTCACCATCCAGCCTCGGCGCGACGGGTTAAATTACTTGGTCACTTTCGCGGTATGGGATCCGTGTTTCTTGAACACGCGCGTCGGCGAAAACTCGCCCAGCTTGTGTCCGACCATGTTTTCCGTCACGAAGACGGGGTTAAAAATCTTGCCGTTGTGCACATTGAAGGTGTGCCCAACAAAATCCGGGGTAATGGTTGAACGGCGCGACCATGTCTTGATCGGCTTCTTGACGCCGGCATCATTCAACTTGTCGATCTTCTCCAGCAGGTGCTGCTCTACGAAGGGACCTTTTTTCAGTGATCTGCCCATAATCGGTTCGCTTTAAAGATTCACTCTAAGGGTTAATTCTTCTTCTTGGATTTGCGGCGCTCGACGATGAAGACATCGCTCGGCTTGTGCTTCTGGCGGGTCTTGAAGCCCTTGGCCAACTGGCCCCAGGGGCTGACGGGGTGATGGCGACCGCCACCGCCCTTGCTCTTGCCCTGGCCGCCACCCATGGGGTGATCCACCGGGTTCATGACCATGCCGCGGACGTGCGGACGGCGGCCCTGCCAGCGGGTGCGCCCGGCCTTGCCGCTCTTGACGTTCATGTGATCCACGTTGCCAACCTGGCCGATGGTGGCGAAGCAATCCTCCTGGATGCGGCGGATTTCTCCACTCGGCATCTTTACCAGGGCGTAGCCGCCCTCGCGGTTATTGAGGATGACAAGCTGCCCGGCGCTGCGGGCGATCTGGCCGCCGCGGCCGGCGATGATCTCGACATTATGAACGGCGGTGCCGAGCGGGATGTTGCGCAGGGGAAGGGCGTTGCCGACCTCCGGAGCCGCTTTCTCGCCCGCGCTGACTTTCGCGCCGACATTGAGGCCGACGGGGGCGAGGATGTAGTTCTTCTCGCCATCCGGATACTGGATAAGGGCGATGCGGGCGCTGCGGTTCGGATCGTACTCGATTCCGATCACCTCCGCGGAGACGTCGCGCTTGCGGCGCTTGAAGTCGATCACGCGATATTTCTGCTTGTGGCCGCCGCCGATGTGGCGGGAAGTGAGGCGTCCGCGATTGTTGCGTCCGCCGCTGCGCTTGCGCGTCTCGACCAGGGATTTCTCCGGCTTGGTCTTGGTGATCTCGTCGTAGGCCGGGGTCTGCCGGGTCCGCTGGACAGGAGTCAGGGGTCTGAAAGTTTTGAGTGCCATGGCGATATTCTAGGGATTAGGCGAGGTCGATCCTCTCACCCTCCTTGAGGGTGACGATGGCTTTTTTCCAATGGGCCTTCCGTCCGGGGGCGCCGTTGCGGGCGCGCTTCTCCTTGCCCGCATAATTGCAGGTATTCACGGAGACGACTTTCTTCCCGAAGAGCTGCTCGACGGCATGCTTGATTTCCACCTTATTGGCCTGCGGCTTTACGCGGAAGATGTACTGGTTCAGCTTCTCGGAAAGAAGGGTGCCCTTTTCCGTGAGGCGGATGCTATCGATGATGTCGGCGGGTTCTTTCATTGTTTCGCGGTCCTTTCCGCCAGTTGCGGCAGTGCATCGGAAGTGACGAGAATCTTGCGGAAGGCGAGGAGCTGCTCCGTGTTCACATCGCGAGCGGTCACAAGCTGCGCGGGCTTCACGTTGCGGGCGGCCTTGTAGGTCTTCTCATCGAATGCGGCTGCGATCACGAGGACCTTTTCCTCGGCAACGTTCTCCTTGACGAGGGAGACGAATTGTTTGGTCTTCGGCTCGGCGACCGCAAAGGTATCCACCACCAGCACATCGCCGGCGGCGATGCGGGCGGAGAGAGCCTTGCGCAGCGCGAGACGGCGGACCTGCTTCGGGATGCTCTTGGAGTAGTCGCGCGGATGCGGGCCGAAAACGACGCCGCCACCCACCCAGACGGGCGAGGATTTGTAACCGGCGCGGGCGCGTCCGGTGCCCTTCTGGCGCCAGGGCTTGGCGCCGGAGAGATTGACGGTGGCCTTGGTTTTGACGCTGGCGGTGCCGCTGCGGCGTGCGGCGCGCAGGGCGACGATGGTATCGTGCACTGCCTGTCCGCCCTTGCCGTTCTCGATCAAATCGAACTTGGCGGCTTTCGCCTGGTCGATGGTGAATACTGTGGCGCTCATGGCTTATTTCTTCTTTACGGCTGTCTTTGCGCCGGTCTTGGCGACGGACGCCTGACCGGTCCGGACCTTGCCGAGGGTGCCGACGGGGTGCTTGATGGCCGGGCGAACAATGACGAAAGAGCCGGTGGGGCCGGGGACGGCGCCGGCAACCAGCAGCGCGCTGTCGTTCTCGCGCACCTGGACGATGCGGAGGTTTTGCACGGTCACCTGATCGTCGCCCATGTGGCCGGGCATGCTCTGGTTCTTCCAGATGCGGCCCGGGGTGGAGCGCATGCCGATGGCGCCTGGACGGCGGTGCATCATGGAACCGTGGGAAGCGCCCTGGCCGTCGGCATTGTGCTTGCGCATGATGCCCTGGAAGCCCTTGCCCTTGGAGCGGCCGATGACATCGATCAACTGCCCCTGCTTGAAAACGGCGGGACTGAGTTGGAGATCAGCGGCGGGCGTCTCCTTGTCCTCAAGGCGAAACTCGCGAATGAAGCGCTTGGGCGTGGCGCCGGTTTTCTGGAAGTGGCCCAGCTCGGCTTTGGAGACGCGCTGTTCTTTCTGGTCTCCGTAGCCGGCCTGGATTGCGCTGTAACCGTCTTTTTCGACGGTCTTGACCTGGAGTAAACTGTTGCCGCTGACGTCGATGACGGTGACGGCGGTGGCGCGACCGCGGTCATCATAGACGCGGGTCATGCCGATTTTCTTACCTAAAAGTCCGATTCTCATGGAGGCGATAGAGGAAAAAACGGTCAGATCTTGATGGTGATGTCCACGCCGGCCGGGAGGTTGAGCTTTTTAAGCTCATCGACGGTCTTGGCAGTGGGCTCGACGATGTCGAGCAGGCGCTTGTGGGTGCGGATCTCGAATTGATCCATCGACTTCTTGTCCACGTGCGGGGAGCGGTTCACGGTGAAACGCTCGATGCGCGTGGGAAGAGGGATGGGACCCGCCACCTTCGCGCCGGTGCGCTTTGCGGTCTCGACGATCTCCGCGGAGGAGGCGTCGAGCATCCGGTGGTCGAATGCCTTGAGGCGGATGCGAATGCGTTGGCCGGTCATAATAAAAGTGGGTTGATGGGTTGCTCTCGGGTAGTCGGCTTGGTTTAGGAGCCTTTTTGTTCCAGCACGGCGTTCTTGACCTGCTCGGGCACCTGCTCGAAGTGAGACGGCTCCATCGAGTAGGAGGAGCGGCCCTTGGAGAGGGAGCGGATGGCGGTGGCATACCCGAACATTTCTGCCAGCGGCACTTCCGCGTTGATGGTGGTGAGGCCGGTCTTGGTCTCGAGCGAGATGATGCGGCCACGGCGGCGGTTGAGGTCGCCCATGATATCGCCCTGGTATTCATCCGGGGTGATGTTCTCCACCTTCATAACCGGCTCGAGCAGGATCGGCTTGGCGTTCTTGACGGCATCCTTGAGGGCGAAGATGGCGGCCATCTTGAAGGCCAGCTCGTTGGAGTCCACGTCATGGTAGCTGCCGAAAACGATGTCGCACTCGAGATCAATGACCGGGTAGCCGCCGAGCACGCCGTTGAGCACAGCCTCCTCGAGGCCCTTCTTGACGGCGGGAATGTATTCCTTGGGGATGGTGCCACCGACGATCTTGTTCTCGACCGCGAACCCCTTGCCGCGCTCGGCTGGGCGGACATCCACTTCCACGTGGCCGTATTGACCGCGACCGCCGGACTGTTTGATGAGCTTGCCGACGCCGTGGGCGGCCTTGGTAATGGTTTCCCGGTAGGCGATCTGCGGCTTGCCGGCGTTGGTATCCACCTTGAACTCGCGCAGCATGCGGTCGCGCAGGATTTCGAGATGAAGCTCGCCCATGCCCGCCATGATGGTCTGGCCGGTGTCCTCGTTGGTGAAGACGCGGAAAGTCGGGTCCTCTTCGGCCAGGCGCTGAAGGGCGATGGCCATTTTCTCCTGGTCAACCTTGGTCTTGGGCTCCACGGCCATGGAAATAACCGGGTCAGGGAACGAGGGGGGCTCAAGCAGGATCGGGTGATCCTCATCGCACAGCGTATCGCCAGTGGTGATATTCTTGATGCCGACGATGGCGGCGATGTCGCCGGAGTAACAGGTCTCGATATCCTCGCGCTTGTCGGCCTGAATCTGGATCAGCCGGGAGATGCGCTCACGCTTGTTGGTGCGGGGGTTATAGACCGTGTCGCCCTTGCTGAGGGTGCCGGAATAGACGCGGAAGAAAACGAGCTTGCCGACGAAAGGATCGCTCCAGAGCTTGAACGCGAGCGAGCAGAACCTGCCGTTATCCTCGGTGGGCGCATCCATCGATTCGCCGTTGTCCGGGTTCTGGCCCTTGGCCGGCAAAATATCAAGCGGACCCGGGAGATAATCGATCACCGAATCCACCAGGTACTGGACGCCCTTGTTCTTAAAAGCGGAACCGCCGACAACCGGCACGAATCTGTTCGCGATGGTCTGCCGGCGGATGCCTGCTTTCAGGAGTTCGGGTGTGATCGGCTTCTCCTCGAGGAAGGCCATCCCGACTTCTTCGTCGAGATCGGAGATGGCGGAAACGAGATCGTTATAGGCGTTATCGACCAGGTCCTTTTGATCGGCGGGAATGTCCTCGATCTGGTAGGTCGAACCCATCGTGTCGTTGTCGGAATAAATGACCGCCTTCTTATTGACGACGTCGAGCTGGCCCGTGAGCTTATCCTCGGCGCCCAGCGGGATGAGGATCGGCCACGCATTGGCATTCAGCTTCTTGCGCATCGAGTCGATGGCGGCGGCGAAATCCGCGCCGACGCGGTCCATCTTGTTGATGAACGCGATACGCGGGACGCCGTATTTATTAGCCTGACGCCAGACCGTCTCGGATTGCGGCTGCACGCCAGCCACCGCATCAAACACGGCGATGGCGCCATCGAGCACGCGGAGGGAACGCTCGACCTCGGCCGTGAAGTCCACGTGGCCGGGGGTGTCGATGATATTCACCCGCATCTTGATGTTCTCGTACTGCTTGAAGACGCCCGGTTCCTTGCGCTGCATCCACGAGCAGGTGGTGGCGGCGGAGGTGATCGTGATGCCGCGCTCGCGCTCCTGCTCCATCCAATCGGTGACGGTGGTGCCTTCATGCACCTCGCCGATCTTGTGGATCATGCCGGTGTAGAAGAGAATGCGCTCGGTAAGCGTGGTCTTGCCCGCATCGATGTGCGCGGCGATTCCGATGTTGCGCGTACGCTCCAGCGGGAACGCACGATTGGGCGAATTAGGGTTCGAAGACACGGCTTTTTCCAAGGTGGCAGAGGACATGGTGGTGGATTCGCCCGGGGGTGGTTTAGAAGCGGAAGTGGGCAAACGCGCGGTTCGCCTGAGCCATCTTATGGGTATCGTCCCGTTTCTTGATCGCCTGACCCTGGCCGGAAGCGGCATCGCGCAACTCATTGGCGAGCGCCTGGGTCATGGTGGTGCCTTTGCGGGCGCCGGCGTAACCGACGATCCAGCGCATGGCGAGGGCGATCTGCCGGCGGGCCGGAACTTCCATCGGCACCTGGTAGGTTGCGCCACCCACGCGGCGGGACTTGGTTTCGAGGCGGGGCTTCACGTTATCGATGGCCTTGTGCAGCGTCTCGAGCGGATCGACAACGTCGCTCCCCTGGCGGGACTTCTCGATGGCCTCGTAAACGATGCGCTCGGCGATGGACTTCTTACCGGAGCGCATGATGGTGTTGATCAGCTGGGCCACCAGCGGGCTGCCGTAACGGGCATCCAGTTTTTCCGTGCGTTTAATGACTCTGCGGCGGCGGGACATGTGGAAAAGGCGTTTGAGGTTTCTCTATATAAAGTGAAAGCAAGGGCTACTTCTTCTTGCCCTTGGCTCCGGCGGCGGCGGCGGCCTCGGCTCCGGCTTTCGGGCGCTTGGCGCCATACTTGGAACGGCTGCGGCGGCGGCCATCCACCCCGAGGGAATCGAGGGTGCCGCGGACAATATGATAACGGACGCCGGGCAAATCCTTAACGCGGCCGCCACGGACGAGGACGATCGAGTGCTCCTGGAGGTTGTGACCTTCACCCGGGATGTAGGCGATCACCTCCTGGCCATTGGTGAGGCGAACCTTGGCCACCTTGCGCAGCGCGGAGTTCGGCTTCTTGGGGGTGCGGGTCATGACCTGCACGCAGACGCCGCGGCGTTGAGGACAATTGGACAGGGCCGGTGATTTGGACTTCACGGCGACCTTCCTGCGGCCTTTGCGGACAAGCTGATTGATCGTTGGCATTGAATTGTCGGTTTAAAATTTCGTCCCGGGAGCGCTCCCTGGCTGAACCCGATCCGGCCCCAGACCGTCGCTTTCCATCCCCCCTCCTATTCAGTCGGTTCATGGGACGAAAAACCCGCTTCTAGCGGGTCTTACTCTCGGAACCCACTGGACGCGGGGAGCGCGAAGGCGTGTACGAATAATCGGACCCACCTGACGCGCAAGCGGTATTTATCTGGAGCGCGAATACGGTTCTACCACATCGCGCGGGAGGGAGAATCTAGGCGGATGCGTTCCGGGTGGCAAGAGGTAATTGCGAAAATTTCACACGAATGCCGCAATTGGGCTCACGCCTCCGGAAACAGGGCGTCAGTAAGGCGCTGGGTCTCGACGGCCAGATCTTCGATGCGGCGGTTGACCGCTTGATCGCCGAAGGTTTCCTCGTCGATATGCGCCGGGGCGGCGTAAACAAAGCGGGGGATGATGTGGCAGCGGTAATCGAGCATGAGGCTGTTGGCGAAAGGCATGACGGACATATAGCTGCCGTGCCCGCCGGCGGCGCAGATGAAGCCGACCACCTTCCCCTCCCAGGCGCGGCCCGTCAGTTCCAACAGATTTTTGGCCGCAGCATTCACGTCATAATTATAGATGGCCGTGGCGACGATGATCCCCTTTGCCTCCTGCACCTTGGGCGCCAGCTTCGCGACATCGCCGTGGCTGTAGCACACCCCCCCATCGGAGAGCGGCAGGTCGTACTCCTGGAGATCGACGAATTCCGCGCCGCCGGGCCGCCGGGCCAGATGCTCATGAACGATGCGGGCAAGAATCCGGCTGCGGCTCTTGGGATTGAGGCTGCAGGAGAGAACGAGGTAACGCATGAAGTGAATGATGAAGTAAGTAGAATCGTAGGATTGAGGGGGTCCGCCTTTGACCTTCCCGGAAGCGAATGATGCATCACGGAATATGGATGATGGAATCCGGAAGAACGGTTCATCCCGCACTTCATGGCCGGGCGCAGGCGAAAGCCCTCATGCTTGATTGTTCAGAATTTCGCAAGCCTCCGGATTGTCTCGTCAATGATTGCCGCGTCCACCGGCTTGACGAGATGCTCCAGAAAGCCGGCTTCCCGGCTGCGGGCGATGTCTTCTTCCATGCCAAAGCCGCTCATGGCAATCCCCACCAGGGGCCGGATCTCGCGGGCGCGGCGGATCAGCTCGTAACCGGTGCCGTCGGGCAGGCCGACATCGCTCAGCATGATCTCCACGGGCTCGCTGGCAATGATCTCCATGGCCCGGGCCGTGGTGCCGGCGATGAGGATATCGTACCCGCGCTTGCGCAGGAGGCGGCTGAGAACGCGCGCCGTATCCGCGTGATCCTCGACGATCAGGAGGCGGCGGGGGCGGACGCCGGCGATCTCGCCGCCGGAGGCCTCGGCCGGGGCCGCGGATGGAGTATCGCGCATCCTTGGCAGGGTGATCACGAACGTGGCGCCGTGTCCCACGCCGGGGCTCTCCGCACGAATGGCGCCGCCGTGCATTTCCACCAACACCTTGGAAATCGCAAGGCCGAGACCGAGCCCGCCGAACTGCCTCGTAATCTCGGGGCCGCCCTGCTCGAACGCGTCGAAAATGGCGGGCAGCGCGTCCGCGGCGATGCCGATGCCGGTATCGCGAACGACGACCTGAGCGCACTCCTCGGTGGTCAACAGGGTGGTGATATGAATCTCGCCGCCCGCGGGGGTGAACTTGGCGGCGTTCTTGATCACATTCCAGAGCACTTGTTGAAGCCGGGAAGCATCGCCCATGACATTGCCGAGATGATCATCCAGGGAGAGGTGAAGGCGGATCGCCTTCTCGAGGATCTGCTCCCGGCATATCTGCGCCACGTTCTTGATCTTCTCGTTGAGATCCACCGGGCGTGTGTGGAGCGCGAGCTTTCCATTGGCGATGCGGCTGATGTCCAGCAGATCGTCGATGAGCCGGGTCTCCAACTCGATGTTGCGGCGGATCATCACCATCTCCTCGCTCAATGCCGGGGGCAGATCCGGGTCCGCAGCCATGGCGGAGACGCTCATCAGCACGGGGCTGAGCGGCGTGCGCAGCTCATGGCTGAGCACGGCCAGAAAGCGATCCTTGGAACGGTTTGCCGCCTCAGCGGATTCCCGGGCGGCGCGCATCTCTTCCTCGATGCGGCGGTTTTCGGTGATATCGCGGAAAAATACCCCGAGCCGCCCGCCGCTCATCGGGTAGGCGTTGACCTCAAACCACCGTCCCCATGGATCGTAGAAGGTTTCGAACCGCACCGCGGTCTGGCTGGTCCTGGCCTGGCGGAGTCCGCGTCCGAATTCCGTCAGCTCCGAGCCCGGCAGGCGCTCCCACATGCAGGTGTTGAGAAGATTATCGCGCGAAACCTTCAGCACCCGTTCCGCCTCCGCATTCATATAGACATAGCGGAAATCCTCATCCAGGGCGATGAAGGCCAGGGTCATGGTCTCCAGCAGTTCCGCGGTTTCCGCGCGCAATTGCGCCTCGCGCTCCGCGGCATCGCGGCGGGCGCGGGAGACGGCCAGGGTGCCGCTCACGCGCGCCAGCAGCTCGCGGGCGCTAAACGGCTTCACCAGGTAGTCATCCGCGCCGGCATCCAGGCCGTGGACTCGCGCCTCCTCCCCGGCGCGCGCGGAGAGCATGATCACGGGCACGGAGCCCAGGGCGCGATCCCCTCGCAGCTCACGGAGAAGCCCGAATCCATCGAGCCGCGGCATCATCACATCGCTCAAAATGAGATCCGGCTTCTCCTTGCGCGCCATCTCGAGCGCCGCCTCGCCATCGGAAACGGCGATCACGCGGAACCGGTTGGAAAGCAGCCGCGCGAGGTAATTGCGCATGTCCGCGTTGTCATCGGCCAGCAGCACGGTGGGGCGCTCCGGACCTGGCTCCCCGCCGCCAATGGCGCCCAAGCCCGAGTCCAGCGCGAGCGCAAATTCATCCACATCGGCCAGCCAGCGAACGGCTTCATCAATGTAAGGACTGGCGCCGGTGCGTGTGGACTCCATGGTGCGCGTCGCGCGGATGCGCTCCGGCGGCAGGTGCGCGCTGCCCTTGGCGATGTAAACGGTAAAGGTGCTCCCCTGGCCCGGCTTGCTGTGCACATCCACGCGGCCCGCGTGCAACTTGACCAGTTCATGCACCATGGCAAGGCCGATGCCGCTTCCCTCGTGGGTGCGGCCATGGACGCCCTGCACCCGGTAGAATCGCTCGAAGAGATGCGGCACCGCTTCCGCCGGGATGCCGATCCCGGTGTCGCTCACCTCCGTGAGCACGTGATCTTCCCGCTCCATCACGCTCACCCGGATGCTGCCGCGATGAGTGAACTTGAAGGCATTGGAGATGAGATTGAGGACCACTTTCTCCCACATCTCGCGGTCCACATAGACCGGCTGGGAGAGAGGCGGCGTCTCCACGATGTACTCCAGCCCCGCCTTCTCCACGGCGGAGCGGAATGCGCTGGCCAGTTCCGCGGTGAAACCCGCCAGGTCCAGCGGCTCGTAAGCTGCCTCCACGCGTCCGGCCTCGAGCCGGGAGAAATCGAGCAGGGTATTCACCAGCTTGAGCAGCCGCAGCCCGTTGCGATGGGCGAGCGAGGCCAGCCGGCGGTTGGCGGGACGCAATCCCTCCTCCGGCTTGCCCACCAGGTCCTCCAACGGGCTGAGCATGAGGGTGAGCGGCGTGCGAAACTCGTGGCTGACATTGCTGAAAAACGCCGTTTTCACCCGGTCCAACTCCACGAGCGCCTCCGCGCGCATCCGCTCCTCCTCATAGGCCCGGGCGGAGTTGAGCGCGGCTGAGATTTGCCCCGCCAGCAACTCGACGAAGCCTCGGTAACCGGCGTCGAATGTCCGGTAGGGATTGATCCCGGCAACGAGGAAACCCGCCGGCCCGGCATGCGACTGGTGCGCCAGCGGAACGACGGCCGCCATCCGGGGCGGACGCGGCCACGGCCCGGGAGGGAGGGATTCAAACCGTTTCCAGATTTCATCCACAATGACCGTTTGCCCGCCGCCAAAAATATTGGCCGCCGGCCAGACGCCGGGACCCCCCGCCAGGAGGATCTCCCCGGGCGCCACCTCCGATCCCGCAACCGCGCCATGGGCGCAGGCGAGCGAGGCGCGCGTGCCTTCGGGATCAAAGAGATAAACCAGCGCGAACGGCAAATCCTGCGGGCGGGCCTCGAGGCCGCGCCGCAGTCCGTCGAAAAGCTGTCTCTCCGTGGCGGCTGCGGCAAACTCCAGGCCCAGCGCCCGGAGCAGGGAGAGGCGGCGCTCGCCCAGCACGCGTTCTGTCTCCTCCGTGACGACGCAGAGCAAGCCGCCCACCGAGCCGTCGTCATTGGGCGCGGGACTGTAGGAAAAGGTGTGATAAGTCTCCTCCGCAAACCCGCTGCGCTCCAGAAAGAGCAGGAGCGACTCGTCCCATGTGGATTCTCCCCGTTCCATGACGGCCTCGATGCGCGTGCTGATGTCCGGCCACACCTCCGCCCATACCTGGCCGGCGGGCGCGCCCAGCACCCAAGCCTCCTTTACGCCGGTGGTGGGCAGGTAGGCATCGTTGCAAAAGAAGTACAGCTCCGGCCCCCAGCCCATCCACATGGCATAGCGCGAGGTGAGCATGATGCGGACAACGGTCTTGAGACTGCGCGGCCATTGGTCCGGCAGCCCCAGCGGATGAGTCTCCCAATCATATTCCCGCATCCGCCGCCCCATTTCACCGCCTCCCTGCAAGAAGCTCGGCGCGTTACTCATAGATGGCGGCAAAGGCTGCAATGTCATCCGGGTAGGAAACGGAGTCGGCATATGCCGCGGCCTTGCCAATGACGGCGGCAAGCCATTCGGCAGCGGAGCACCCGCCGGTCTGCGGGAGCATCCGCATCAGCGCCTCGTGGCCGAGCCGTTCCCCGCGGGGATTCTGCACTTCGTAGAGTCCATCGGTGTAAAGGAGGATCGCCTCTCCCTGGCGAATCTCAAAATGTTCTTCCGCGCTGGCGGTCTTGTTGAGGCCGAGCGGCGGGCGCGAGGAAGGGATCGACTCCACCTGGCCCGACCGGCGGGCCACCAGCAGCGGCGGCTGGCCCGCCCCGCAAAATGTCACCCGCCCGCGCTGCGGCGCCAGCACCAGGCAGGCGGCGGTCATATAAAAGTGGCCTTTGAATACGGCTTGAAACTCCCGCTCGACACGATCCATGAGCGCCGCGGCCCCCTGCGTCTCCGCGGCGGCGTGGCGGAAGAGCAGCTTGCTCAACGTGGTGAGCAGCGCGGCGGACGCGCCGTGCCCCGTGGCATCGGTCATCCACACCAACAGGGTTCCATCCGGTTCTTTCACCCAATCGTACATATCCCCGCCGATCTGGATGAGCGGATGGTAATGGGCGCCGAAGTTCCACCCGGCGAGCGATGGCAGCCGCGCCGGCAGAATCGCCTGCTGGGTAAGGCGCGCCGCCTCCAGGTCTTCCTCATGCCGGCTTCGCCATTTCTCGAGCTCGCCGTTCTGCGCCAGCAATTGCCGCCGCAGCGAATGGAGCCGCGTATGGGTATCGATGCGGGCCTGGAGCACGGCCATGTTTACCGGCTTGGTGACAAAATCATTGGCGCCGGAGCGGAGGCATTCCACCTCATGGTTGGCATTGGAATGGCCGGTGACCATGATGATGGGCGTCTGGGCCACCTCGGGATCGCTGGAGCCGCGGATCAGCTCGCAAACCTCCGCGCCATTGATCTCCGGCATCTCGTAATCCAGCACCACCAGGGCCGGGCCGCCGCTTTCCAGCAACTGGGCCGCCTCGAAGCCGTTCCGGCATTCAATCACCTGGTGCTGATGGTCGAGCGACCGGGTCAGCAGACGCCGGCTCATGTCGTCATCGTCCACGACGATGATTCGCATGGTTATTGGTTCCAATGGAGGATTGGCCATTTCGGGGTTTCGCCAGCGTAACTTCGATTTTTGAGGCGGGAAAGTCCGCTGTTTGCGCAGAATAGCAAGACATTGATCGCGCCGCTGGCGATTCCATATTGCGTGTTCGTATCCGCAATGGAAATCGGCGGTTCCCCGGCGCGCATTCGTGAATCGATTGCAATGAGCGGCGCCACCAGGCCGGAGGCCAATTCACCCAAAAGCGTGCTTCCTAATTTCGCGCTCTACCCGTTACGCTCGCGCGCATGGCGAACGTCGTCTTCCTATGGCACATGCATCAGCCGTACTACGTGAATCCGGTCACGCGCACGGCAATGATGCCGTGGGTGCGGCTCCACGCGGTGAAGGGCTACCTGGACATGGTTTCGGTGATCGAGGATTACCCGGGGATCCGCGTCAATTTCAACCTGACGCCGGTGCTGCTGCTGCAAATCGAGGAGCTGATCAGCGGCGATATCAAGGACCTGTGGCTGGAATGGGCCCGGAAGCCCGCGGCGGACCTGAACGACGAGGAGAAGCTCGCCGTCCTGGAGAATTTTTTAAAAATCAACTGGGATAACCTGGTCAAACCCTACCCGCGCTACTGGGAGCTGCTGCACAAGCGCGGCCTCACGTTTTACCGCGACGAGGTCCGGCGCGGGCTGGGCTATTTTACCGTGCAGGAGATGCTGGACCTGCAAGTCTGGTTTAACCTGGCATGGTGTGGCTACACGGCGGACCGGCTCTACCCGGAACTGGCGCAACTGCGCAAGAAGGGGCGCGATTTTACCGAGGAGGAAAAGCTGCGCGTGCTCGATATCCACATCGAGATCCTCCGGATCGTGCTGCAACGGTACGCGGCGGCGGAGGGCCGCGGCCAGGCGGAGCTGACGACGACCCCGTTTTTCCATCCCATCCTGCCGCTGGTCTATGATTCCCAATTTGCCGAGCGCTGCCTGCCGGGCCGGAGATTTCCGCAGCGGTTCCACTGGCCGCAGGATGCGGCGGCGCAATTGACGCACGCGGTGGAACAGCACGAGCGTCTGTTCGGCAAAAAGCCGCGCGGGCTCTGGCCGAGCGAGGGCTCGATCGCCCCGGAGCTGATCCCGCTGATGCAGCAGGTGGGCATCCAGTATTTCTGCACCGACGAGGAGAACCTGTTCAACTCGATCAAACGCGATCCCGCCTATGCCGGGAAACATGTGGATCACCTGGAGCTCTTCCAGGGCTGGCAGATCAAATACGGCGGCGCTTCGGTGAATGCCGTGTTTCGCGAGCGCCCGCTCTCGGATTTCATTGGCTTTACGGCGTCGAGAAACGATCCTCAGGACGCCGCACGCCACCTGCTGCATCACATGACGCACATCTCCGGACTGGTGCCGCATGAGACGGGATTGATCCCGCTCATCCTGGATGGCGAAAACGCGTGGGAAACCTTCCGCGACGGCGGCGAGGCCTTCCTGCGCGCGCTCTACTCGAGCATCGAGAGCGTGCCCGACCGCCTGCACAGTTGCACCATCGAGGATTACTTCCAGCGCAACCCGCCGCGCAAGAGCCTGACGACGCTCCACACCGGCTCATGGATCAGCGGCAACTTTGATATCTGGATCGGCGAGGATGAGGAAAACCGCGCTTGGGATCTGCTCGGGCAGTCGCGGACTTTTCTCCAGCAACGCATCGACTCCGGGGATTTGTCGAAAGCCGACTGCGAGCGCGCCCTCCAGGAGATATACGCAGCCGAGGGGAGCGATTGGTTCTGGTGGTACGGGCCGGATTTCTCGACGGAAAACGACGACCTCTTTGACGATCTCTTCCGCCAGCACCTGAAGAATGTGTACGCCATCTGCGGCGAGCCCGCCCCGGCGGTGCTGGAGGCGCCGATCACCCACGCCCGGGCGGCGACGGTGTACCGGATGCCGGAGAGCCTGATCGAGCCGGAGATCGACGGCGTGCTCTCCTCGTACTTCGAGTGGCTGGGCGCCGGCTTTTACCAGCCGGGCAGCGAGCAATCTTCCATGTATCGCTCCGAGCGGGTGCTGGATGGGATCTGGTTCGGATTCGGCGCGGAATCGCTTTACCTGCGATTCGATTTTCTCCAATGGGGCAATGCGGCGCTGAAGGTGGTCTTTTACGAGCCGCGCGGCTTTCTGCTGAAGGCGGGGCCATTCGGAGAGGGTGGGACGCGGGATTTCACGCTCACGACGCCGGGCGGGGTGGAGCTGCGGCGCAACTCGATCTCGCGAAAGGAAATTGTGGAATGGGAGGTGCCGCTGCTGGACCTGGCGCTGAAGCCGGGATTGCCGGTGGCGTTTCAGGTGCGCGTGATTGAGGGCGAAATCGAGACTGAGAAATACCCCGAGGCGGCGGCGATCCAGTTGACCGTGCCTGGGGCGGATTTTGCGGGCGAGAAATGGATCGTGTAAACGGGATAACGGCGGGGCCGCACGGGACTTTCGCGGCATTTTTGATAATTTTCAGAACCCGGGAATGAATTCTGCAATGGAGAGCGGGCATGCCAAGCCTGCTCGACAATCTCCGCCTGCTCGAATCCGCCCAGGGGTACGCCATTCTTGGCCTGCCCATGCAAGCAAATCGTGAGCTGGAGCAGATGAGCCCCGAAACCCGCCAATGGCCGGAAGTGCTTGAGGTCAAGCTGGCTGTCTTTACCGGGTTGAACCTGTGGGAGATGGTGGAAATCGTGGCATGGCAATTGGCGGACCGCGCCGCTGGCAATCCCCGCTGGATCACGATGGCGGAGGATGCGCGGCGCCGGACGCTCGACGCCCGCAATCGCGCCGGGTCTGCCCCCGCGCTCGGTTCGCGCGCAGCGCTGGCCATTTAAAAGCTTCTCACCGCGAGGGCATTTCTCTTAACCTGACCGCCGCACTCAGCCCTGCGGTCTCGCTTCGGTAGGCTGGATCGCAAGGAATCCAACTCAACCAAAACCATGAATATACGCTCCCTCCTCGCAACGACTCTCCTCCTCGGCTTTGCCGCGATTCCCGCGGCATTTGGCGCGGACGCCTCGGCTTCCCCTTCGCCCGCGGCAAAAATGATCAGGTTTCCGTTCCACGGCAAAGTTTCCGCCGTGGACACGGCTGCCATGACCTTCACCATCTCCGGCAAGAAGCCCCGCATCTTCTCCGTCACGGAGACCACCAAGATACGCAAGAATGGCGAAGCTGCCTCGCTCAAGGATGCCGCGGTGAACGATGACACCGGTGGCTACGCCGAGAAGGATGCCAGCGGCAAGCTGACGGCGCTCTCCGTCCGTTTCGGCCCGCGCACTGCCGCCAAAACCGCGGCCAACCCGGCGGCGACCACGGCGTCCGCAAGCTCCAGCCCCGCAGCGAGTCCGAAGCCCAAGGCCAGGCATTTGAAGAAGTCCAAGGCCAGTCCCTCCCCGAGCGCGACAGCGTCCTGACATTTACCCGCGAAGCGCCGCAGTTTCCGCTTCCAGCGCCAGCCTCGTCATTTGCGAAAATGCCGATCCCACCGCGCGTGCGGACCTGCGCCGCTTCTTTGAGGAGCTGGCGCCGGAGGATGGCGATTACATCCACACGGCGGATGGCACATGCTCGCGATCGTGGTGTGAAACAATAGTCCTTCGCTAATCGTCTCCTGCGGCTGGAAGCGAGAACCAACATGGGCCGAGGGTTCCACTTTTACACCCCGGGGAGTCTGACCATTACCAACCTTCAGGGGGGCTTTTGATCTTCGTTTTCAAAAACTCAAAATATTTTGAATCCTCTCCTTCGAAGATTTTTGTCCCTTCGCCCATATAAGCGCGGGTTAGTTCGTCCGCTGCACGAATAAGATTTCCTAACTCAAACTGCACCTGACCGAGACGGAGATGAAGAAACGAATTGCCGACGGCCCTTGGACAACGCATCGCGCCAAGCAGGGGCGGCAGAGCGGACTCCATTTTTCCGGATAGAAAATATGCGTCGCCAATTCCCGCAAGCAACCAAGTCGCAGCGTCCCAGATTTCGATAGGGACTGGCAAGAGATCCAAACCTTTCTGAAAAAGCTCCACGGCCTTGTCGAAATCACCCGCATCGCATGCGTTGTTGCCCTGTTCAGCGAATTTAACAATTTGTGAGTGAATATGATCGTCGAGTTTCATGGTCACCGCCAGAGTATCCGCACGTTCAGACGCACCTCGGGCATGCTCGCGACCGATTTTGGATTTGAGATTAACTCCCAACCTGAGCACCTTTACCACAACCTGAGGCCTCGCTTTTAACCTGTTTAATAATTGCTTCGACAAACCGCCAATCGACGTCTCCCGGAGCACATTCAAGAATTCTCAATTCTTGTTGATCGAGGCCAAAATCCTGTCTGACGCAATTCACTGTTTAATTGAGTCAAATTCATATATTGGTTAATATCCGTAGTTTCCGGCATGCTCAAGTGCGGCTTTCTCTACCTTGTCAATGGCGGCGTCGAGTTTTTACCGAATGGTAGGTCGTGCATCGTCGCAAAGGAAAACACAGGTGTACCTGTCTCGACAATTTACCCCCCTCCGCGCACAATGCCTTGTGACTGCATTCTCCCTGACTTTTACAATTTCCACGAACGGTAAGGGCACCTACGAAGTTACCGAACGCGTCGGACGCGCGGTTCGCGAAAGCGGTGTCTCCACCGGAACGGCCACAGTGTTCCTCCAGCACACCAGCGCCAGCCTCGTTATCTACGAGAATGCCGATCCAAGCGCCCGCACCGATCTACACCAGTTCTTCGAGCGGTTGGTGCCGGAGGACTCTGCCGATTACGTCCACACGGCAGAAGGCCCGGACGATTCCACCTCGCACCTTCGCATGGTTTTGACGAGGTCCAGCGAGAGTATTCCAATTGTCGAAGGCCGCCTCGCGCTTGGCACGTGGCAGGGCATTTTCGTCTTCGAGCATCGCCGCGCACCGCACCGGAGGAATGTGGTGGTGGCAGTGGTGGGGATGTGACCCGAATGATGAAAGCTGACCAGCTCCCCTCTTTATGATCCTTACATCGTAAATCCTGAAAGATTACGCAGGACGCAGCCATTTCTCGTCGCGTTTTGGTTGCGACGGAAGCTGCGCCCGGCTCTCTGCGGCTGATTTATTTCAACCGCAGAGAGCTCAAAGAACGCGAAAAGAGGGGCCTCTCTTTTTGATTAATACCGGTAATGCTCGGGCTTGTAGGGACCGTCCACGGAGACGCCGATGTAATCGGCCTGGGCGGGGGTGAGCTTGGTGAGCTTGACGCCAATTTTATCGAGGTGCAGGCGGGCCACTTCTTCGTCCAGCTTCTTGGGCAGGATGTAAACAGCGGGCTTGTACGCCTCGCGGTTCTTCCAGAGGTCGAGCTGGGCGAGGACCTGGTTGGAGAAGGAGTTGGACATCACGAAGCTCGGGTGGCCGGTGGCGCAGCCGAGATTGACGAGGCGCCCTTCGGCCAGCAGGAAGATTTCGCTGTCATTGGCGAAGGTGTATTTGTCCACTTGCGGCTTGATGTTGGTGCGCTTGACGCCCGGGAAGTTGTTCAGCTTGTCCACCTGAATCTCGTTGTCGAAGTGGCCGATGTTGCAAACGACGGCCTGGTTCTTCATGGCGGAGAGATGCTCGATGGTGATGACGTCGCGGTTGCCGGTGGTGGTGACGTAGATATCGCCCTGGCCCAGCGTCTCCTCGATGGTGGTGACTTCGTACCCTTCCATCGCCGCCTGGAGCGCGTTGATGGGATCGATCTCGGTAACGATGACGCGGGCGCCCTGGCCGCGGAGCGATTGCGCGCAGCCCTTGCCGACATCGCCGTAGCCGCAGACGACGGCCACCTTGCCGGCGATCATGACATCGAGCGCGCGGTTGATGCCATCGATGAGCGAGTGGCGGCAGCCGTAGAGGTTATCGAACTTCGACTTGGTGACGGAATCGTTGACGTTGAAGGCGGGGACGAGCAGCTTGCCGGCCTCCTGGAGCTTGTAAAGGCGATGGACGCCGGTGGTGGTCTCCTCGCTGACGCCGCGCCAATCTTTTACCACTTCATGCCAGCAGTAGGGGTTCTCGGCGTGAATCTTCTTGAGAAGATCCTTGATGATTTTCTCCTCGTGGCTGCCGGAGGGGGTGTTGACCCAATCGTCGCCTTCCTCGAGCTGGAAGCCTTTGTGAATGAGCAGCGTGACGTCGCCCCCGTCATCGACGACCATCTGCGGCCCCTTGCCCTCGCCATTGAAGATGGCCTGGTAGGTACACCACCAATATTCCTCCAGCGACTCTCCCTTCCATGCAAAGACCGGGACGCCGGCCTTGGCGATTGCCGCGGCGGCGTGATCCTGCGTGGAGAAGATGTTGCAACTGGCCCACCGGACCGTGGCGCCGAGATCGACCAGCGTCTCGATGAGCACGGCGGTCTGGATGGTCATGTGGAGCGAGCCGGTGATCCGCACGCCGGCCAGCGGCTGCTCGGCGGCGCATTTCCTGCGGATGGACATGAGGCCGGGCATCTCCTGCTCGGCGATGCTGATTTCCTTGCGGCCCCAATCGGCGAGCGAGAGGTCGGCTACCTTGTAGTCTTGTGTGGTGAGTGGTTCTGCGGTGGTCATAGATGGTTGGGTTTTAGTAAGTGCCGGGATTGAGTTATTTGGCGGCGTCTTTGAGAGCCTCCGCCTTGTCGGTGTGCTCCCAGGTGATCTCCGGGTTATCTTTGCCGAAGTGGCCGTAATTGGTGGTGAGGCCATAAATGGGACGCAGCAGGTTGAGCTGTTTCACGATGTCCGCCGGCTTGAAGGAGAAGACCTCGGTCACGGCTTTCTCGATCTTCGTTTCATCCACGATATTGGTGCCGAAGGTATCGATGTGCACGCTGACCGGGCGCGGATGGCCGATGGCGTAGGCGAACTGCACCTCGCAACGGGTGGCGAGCCCGGAGGCGACCACGTTCTTGGCCACGTAACGGCCCATGTACGCCGCGCTGCGGTCCACCTTGCTCGGGTCCTTGCCGGAGAATGCGCCGCCGCCATGCCGGCCCATGCCGCCGTAGGTATCGACGATGATCTTGCGTCCGGTAAGGCCGGTATCGCCCTGCGGTCCGCCGACGATGAATTGGCCCGTGGGATTGATGAGAAATTCCGTGTCCCCGGTGAGCATTTCCCCGGGCAATTCTTTCTTGATTACCTCTTCGATGATGAAGCTGCGAAGCTCCGAGTGCTTCACGTCCGCGCTGTGCTGGGTGGAGATGACGACATTCGAAATGCTGACCGGCCTGCCATCCTCATACACGACGGAAACCTGGCTCTTCGCGTCCGGGCGCAGCCAGCGGGCGCCGCCGGCCTTGCGGATCTGCGTGAGCTTCCGGCCCAGGCGATGGGCAAACATGATCGGCGCCGGCATCAGCTCGGGCGTCTCATCGCACGCGTAGCCAAACATCAGGCCCTGGTCGCCCGCGCCCTGCTCCGCGGTGTCCTTCCCGTCCGCGGCCCGCGCATCGACGCCCTGGGCGATGTCCGGCGACTGCGCGGTGATGACGTTCATGATGAAAACGCGGTCCGCGTGGAAAACATCGTCGTCATTCACGTACCCGATCTCCCGGATGGCCTCGCGGACGATGGCGTTGTACTGGACCTGGGACTTGGTGGTGATTTCCCCGCCAACGACGACGATGTTGCTCTTCGCGTAGGTTTCGCACGCCACGCGGCTGGAGGGATCGCCAGCCAGGCAGGCATCCAGAACGGCGTCGGAGATGGTGTCGCAAACTTTGTCGGGATGGCCTTCGCCAACGGACTCAGAGGAAAAAATGTAACGTCGGGACATGATGGTAAGTGTTGGATGATTAGAAAGATCGGCGCAATGGAATATATTGACCAATCATGATAGGCTGATACGTATAGGGGCGTTCCCACATGGCGTCAATCGTAAAATCCCTGCGCCTCCTGGCCGATCCCACTCGCCTCCGCCTCCTCCATCTCCTCCAGCGGGAGGAATTGACCGTGGCAGAGGTGCAGGAAATCCTCGGCATGGGCCAGTCGCGCATTTCCAGCCATCTCTCCCAGCTCAAGGCGGCCCAGTTGGTCCGCGACCGGCGCGCGGGGAAGAATATTTTTTACGCGATGCGGGAGGACTTTCCGCTGCGGGCGCAGATCGCGGAGATCGTGGCTGCCGGGGCGCGGGAAATCCCTGAAACGGAGGGGGATATCACGGCGCTGCAACTGGTCCTGCGAAAGCGGCAGGACCGGGCGCGGGAGTACTTCAACCGGCTGGCGGGCAAATTCGGGCGCAGCTATTGCCCCGGGCGCACGTGGAAAGGGGTGGCGCACCTGCTGATGGCGCTGGTGGGCCCCATCGTGGTCGCGGACCTGGGGGCGGGGGAAGGGACGCTGTCGCAAATGCTGGCGCGCCATGCGCGGAAGGTGATCGCGATCGATAACTCGGAGAAGATGGTGGAATTTGGCGCGGCGCTGGCGCGGGAGCATGGCTTTGCGAACCTGGAGTACCGGCTGGGGGATATCGAGGACCCGCCCATCCCGGCAGGCACGGTGGATCTGGTCCTTTTCAGCCAGGCGCTGCATCATGCGAACAATCCGGCCCGGGCGCTGGCTGCCGCCCACCGGCTGCTGAAACGCGGCGGGCGGGTGGCCGTGCTGGACCTGCTGGCGCATCAATTCGAGCAGGCGCGGGAGCTGTATGCCGATACCTGGCTCGGCTTTACGGAAGCGGATATGCACCGGCTTCTGGAGGGAGCGGGGTTCGCGGATATCGAGGTCCAGGTGGTGGCGCGCGAGGAGCAGGCGCCGCATTTCCAGACGCTGTTTGCAGCCGGCCGCAAGAATTGACCGTGGGACGGGCACATCGGCTGCTCTGAGATGGCCCGATGAATAATCGCCTCGAGCCCATCCAGCAACCGATCATCCTGCCGCCGGAGCAGCCGAAACCGGTTTCGCCGCTGTGGTTCGTCCTGCTCGCCGTGGTGCTGATCGCCTGCGCGGCAGTGGCCGGGTTGCTGCACTCCGGCAAGATTTCGCTCGACAAGATACTTGGCCGGAAGCCCGCGGTCGCGCATGCCGCTTCCACGCCGGCGCCATTGAAGGCGGGTGCGTTTGTCGTCACCAGCATTTCCGTGGGCCGGCCGAGCTATGCCATCATCAACGGCGTCTCGCACGCGGAGGGCGATACCTTGAGCGCGCCGGGGGCCACCGGATGGCGCGTGCGGCGGATCGATGACGCCGTGGTCTGGGTGCAAAACGGGATGACCGTGACGTCCATCCCGCTCACCACCATGGCGCTCAAGCCGCTGAACGACACGTTGCATCCATTGAACTGATCAGGGCTCGCGGCTCTGATATAGGGCGGATGGGCGCAGGGTCGCGCCGTTCTTGCACGCTCCGTCCGGCGCGCTTCCATCTTCCATTTCATTTGCCGCAGGTCTGACCCGCGCCGTTGGCGCTGAGCATCTTTTGCGTAAGTACCTGGGGCTCCGCCAGAGGCCGTGATATTCAGCCCAGGGATTTTTTGAAGCGGGAACCGGCGTGCTGAAAACCGCAGGCTTGATAGAATGCATGGGCCTCATGGCGGCCCTCGCCGCTGTGGACGCGGATGTCCCGGAGGCCCATTTCCCCGCACCAGCGCTCGACCGCGGCGATCAACTCGCGCCCGACGCCGTGCCTGCGAAAATGCGACGCCACGGAGAGCGCCATGATCCAGCAGACCGGCGTATCGCTTTCATAAATCGAAAGCGCCGAGCAGCCGGCAAAGCCTGCCATGTGGCCATTGACCTCCGCGATGAACGTGCGATGCGCCGGCGAGGCAAGCCGCTCGATGCGGAGCCAGAGCGCCTCCGGCTCCACGGGATACCCCAGTTCCTTCATCAAATGCGCCAATCCCGCCGCATCCCCGCGAGCCGCTTCCCGGATATCCGGGCGGCTCATGAATGTGAAGGGGCCTTTGGGCATGGCTGAAGGTCAGGAAACCTTCACGTTGCGGCGGAGGAAGGTGGGAACGTCGAGGTCCTGGCCATCGACGATGGTGGGCTCGCTTTTCTCAAAGCGTCCGCGGGTGACGGGCTCGAATTGCAGCGTCTCCTGGCGCTCCTCGCGTTTGGCGGCGGCAGCAGGGGAGAGGGGAGTGGGATCCGATGCCGAGGAAAGGATGCGCGGCTGGCGCGGGGCCCGCGGCACGCGGACGGGGGTAGTTTGCGGCTCGGCGTCCGCAGCGGGGGCGAGACCGAGGAATGACGCCTGGCCCTCTTCTTCTCCCGCTTCCGCGGTGGCGGCGGCGAGAATCGGCTCGGGCTCTTCTACCGTAGCGGTGGCGGGTTCTTCTCCCGGCTCCGGCGCATAAGCAGCGGGCTCGGCTTCGGGTTCGATTTCCGGCTCCGGCCGCGGTTTGTGCCGGGCAACCTTTGGCGCGGGCACCGGTGTGGGTATCACGCGCGGCACGAATTCCTGCGCGGGCGCGGCGGCTGCGGCTGGCAGCGCCATTTGCGCGGAGGAGATGACGGTAACGCCGATGCGCCCGGCGAGGGTCTGATCCACCGCGGCGCCAAAGAACATTTGCGTCTCTTCGCCGGTGAATTTGACGAGCGCTTCCATGAGCGTCTGCACTTCGTGAAAGGTCATATCCGGGCCGCCGGCGACATTGACGAGGAGGTTGTGCGATTCATCCAGCATGCGCCCGCGATCCATGAGCGGATTGCGCAGGGCGCGCGCGAGCGCCTCGTGCGCGCGGTTGTCGCCGGTGGCCTCGCCGTAGCCGAAGAGGCAGCGGCCGGCGCCCACGGCAGGACGGAGCGCCGAGCAAAGATCATCGAACCCGATATGCAGCATGCCGGGCTGAATGAAGATGGAGGAAACGGCGCGGACGCATTGGCTGATGGTCTCATCCGCGGCGGCGAATGCCTGATGGATGCCAGCCTTGGGCGCAACGGTTTCGCCCATTACGTCGTTTTCAAAACAGATGATCGCATCGGCAGTGGCCTGGAGGGTGATGAGGGCATCCTCCGCCTGTCTGCTGCGGCGCTTGCCCTCGAAAGCGAAGGGCATGGTGGCAATGACGACCACCAGCGCGCCATTCTCCCGCGCAAGGCTGGTGACCAGCGGCGCCGCGCCGGAGCCGGTGCCGCCACCGAGGCCGACGCACAGGAAAATGAGCCCAGCGCCTTCAAGCGCCTTGCGGATGTCCTCCTGCGCCTCCTCCGCCGCGCCGAGGCCGAGTTCCGGATCGCCCCCGGCGCCGAGGCCGCGGGTGACCCCGCGCCCGAGCTGCACCTTCTGGCTGGCGACGGAGCTGGTAAGCGATTGCACGTCGGTATTCATCACCACGAGGTCCGCGCCGGGGACGGCGCCATCCAGGACGATGCGGTCGATGACATTGAGTCCGGCTCCGCCCAGGCCCACCACTTTGATCAGGACCTGGTCGGCGGCGTTGCTGGCGAGTTGTTGCTTATGGTTGAATTCAATCATGGAGCGGCGGGTCGGTATCTTGCGGTTTTTTTTTCGGTACGGCGAAAATGAATCAGCGTCTGCGGCCAAAAAGCGGGATGCGCTGGGTAAACTTGGAGAGCCAGCCCGACGGCCGGTCCATCTGCACGGCCTGCGCGTATTTGATGAGGCCGATGGCGGTGGAGAATTGGGGGTTCTCAAACGCGGAAGTCAGGCCGGACATGGTCTGCGCATGGGTGACCTGCACGGGCAGCTCAAAGATTTCCTGCGCCAGGTGATCGATCCCGCGCAACTGGCTGGTGCCGCCGGTAATGAAGATGCCTGCGCCAAGCAGATGCAAATCGCCGCCCGCCTCCAATTGACGCTTGAGCAGATCAAAGGTTTCGCGCACGCGCATGTGGATGACGGTATTGAGCGTCTCGCGCTCGACCTCCTTGCCGGCAAAGCCGCTGTCGTCCTTGAGCGTCACCGTCTCGCCCGGCAGGCAATTGCCGAGCGTGACGCTTCCTTCCTCGATCTTCAATTTTTCCGCCCGCGCCATCGGGATGCGCAGGCCCATGGAGATATCATTGGTGATGTGATCGCCGCCAATGCCGAGGCTGCCGCTCTGCCGCACAGCGCCATCCACGTACATAAGGTAATCCGTGGTGCCGCCGCCGATATCGATGGCGAGAGCGCCAAGGTTTTTCTGGTGCTGATTGAGGACCACCTGCGCGGCGGCGAGCGGAGTGAAGACCACGTCCTCGACCTCCAGCGGAATTTCCTTCACGCAGCGGACGGCGTTTTTCACCCGCGTGCCGATGCCGTGGATGATGTGAAAATCCGCCTCCAGTTGGTGCCCCAGCATGCCTACGGGATTGAGGACGCCTTCCTGCCCATCCACATAATAATGCTGAAGGATGGAGTGGATGAACATGTTCTGCGACGGGATGCTGACCTCTCGCGCGCTGGAGCGAACGCTGTCGCACTCCGCCTCAGTGATCTCCTCCTGTTCTTCGGGGATCGCGACCATGCCGCGGTTATTGAAAGAGTTGATGTGCGCTCCGGTGATGCCGAGATAGACGCTCTGGATCATCACGTCGCTCTTCTCCTCCGCATCGACCAGCGCCTCGTGGACGCACTTTTGCGCGGTGTCGAAATCGACAATCTCCCCCTTGCGCACGCCGCGGGAGGGAGCCTGGCCCACCCCGAGTATCTTGATGGAGCCGTCAGGCTTGGAATCGCCGACTACGACGCAAATCTTTGAGGTGCCGATCTCGAGGCCGACAAGGATGTGATCTCTAGCCATTGGCGGATGGTAGGCGGTGCGGGTTGAAAGCGGAATCCGAAAATCTCATTGGCGCGTGTTGTAATCGTCAAAATGATGGAGCAGCGACGACGGCGAGGGATATGGGGAGATATAAGTGGGGATATGATGCACACCGGAGGCGCGCCTGACTGATTTGTGGCCGGCGCCGGCGGTGGATTGCGTTCTCTCTTTTTCTTTCTCTTTCCTCGATGCCGCGCCGGGCGTGGGCGAGGCGGCGACCGGTGCGGGGGAAGGCGACGCGCCGGCATCCGTGGCCGGATCCGGCTGCGGCGGCGGCGCGAATGTCACGGGCACATTGCGCTGGACCAGCAGATTGACGGTCTGGATCTCGCGCTTGTCCGCATCCACGCTGGCGTAAAGGACCGAAAGGCGATTGAGTTCGGCCTGCAGATTATCGAGCGGGAAGGTGATGGTGGCGTGGCGTTCATCGGTAACCATGAGGCAATAGCCGCGGGAGACATCGATGCTGCGAATCTGGTAGCGCGCGGGGTTCTCGCCGATGAGGTGAATGAGTTCGAGCGCCGATTTTACCTCGTCCAGGTCCACGGTATCGCCCTCTTCGTAATTCTCCACGGCCACGCCGCAGATGACGGGCAGATGATAGTACTCGGGCACCTGGGTCTTCACGCGCATGAGGATGCCGTTGTGATCGATGAGATAGGCCCCGGGATCGGCGCTCGGGTTGTCATCATCCCTGCCGGTGACCCACGCCACCGGTTTCCGCTCGGAGATATCGATGGAAATCCTGTTGGGCAGGATGCGCTCGATCTCCGCCCGCTCCACCTGCGGCAGCGACATGAGGCCCTTGCGGGCTGCGGAAAGGTTGATGGTGAAGATATTGACTCCCTCATGGATGTGCGTCGCCTGGAGAACCTGGTCGCGAGAGAGCGGCCCGTCGGTGTGCACGCTGACCTCGGCCAGGTTGTAATCCGGATTCTGCCAGAAGAAACGGCGCAACGCCTCGCGCGAGCCGTACACGATGCCGCCGATGGCCGTGGCGATGAGCAGCACCACGCTGATGAAGGCCAGCACAATGCGGACGCGGTTGCGGTTTGCGGCGCTGGAGCGCACTTTCACATCCAGCAGATGCTGCTGCTTGCGCTGGCGGCGCGAAGAGTTGCGCTGGTTGCGCGCGGGCTGCCTGCGGGCCGTCACGGGCGCCTCCTTTCAAAACGGGCCAGCGACAGCTCGATGATGCGCTCGCACAATTGCGCGTAGCCGATCCCGGCGGCGCCCGCGGCCTCCGGCAGCAGGCTGGCCTCGGTCATGCCGGGTATGGTGTTGATCTCCAGCACGTACGGGCTGCCATCCCCGGCCAGGATGAAATCGACCCGGGAATAAACCTCCAGTCCCAGCGCGCCGTGCGCCGCGAGCGCGATCTCCTGGATGAGCCGCGTCACCTTGGCCGGCAGGGGCGCGGGACAATAATGCTGCGCGCCGCCGCCCGCCTGCGGATTGAGGAACGGGTACTTGTTCTTGAAGTCGTAGAAGCCCTGTTTCGGCTTGATGAGGATGATGGGGAGGGCCTGCGGGCCGAGGATGCCCACGGTCAATTCATCGCCGGAAATGTACTCTTCCACCAGCAGCGGATTGTCATACTGGGCGGCGCCTTCGATCGCGGGGACGGCTTCCTCCGCCCTTTTCACGATGTAAACGCCGACGGTCGAGCCCTGGCACGGCGCCTTGACGACATAGGGGAGCGGGAGCGATGGCAGCGCTTTGGCCCCGATCACCTCATACGCGGCGGTAGGGATGCCGCATTCGACGAAACGCTGTTTGGTTTCGATTTTATTAAACGCGGTCCAGCTCCCTTCGATCCCCTCGCCCGTGTACCGGATTCCGCGCTCCTCCAGAATGCGCTGCAGCGCTCCATCTTCCCCAAAGGTGCCGTGGATGATGTTGAACGCAATATCGACCGGCTCCGGAATGACGAAGTCCGGCCCGGTGACATCCACCGGCACGACCCGCGCGCCGAGGCTGGTCAAGGCTTTGACGACGCCACATCCGGAGGCGAGGGAAACCTCGCGTTCCGAGCCGGGGCCGCCCATGAGGACTGCGATGGATTTACCTTCGAGGCTCATGCGTCTCCCAGGATTTGCACTTCTGTCTCAAGCTGGATGCCGCGCTCCTTGCGGGCGATAGCCTTGATTTTCTCGATCAGCTCAAGCACATCGGCGGCCGTGGCGTTGCCGTCGTTTACGATGAAATTGCCATGCACGCCGGAGACGCGGGCCCCGCCCACGCGGGCATCCTTGAGGCCCAGCTCATCCACCAGCTTGCCGGCGGGGCATTGCGCGGGGTTCTTGAAGATGCAGCCGGCGCTCGATTCCCTGGGCTGCGAGGTGCGGCGCTTTTGCATGGAGGCCTCCAGCAGCGCGTGGATTTCCTCCGCCTTCCCGGGGGTACCCTCGAAGGTGGCGGCGACGGCGTAATTGCGCGCGAGCGACGGGACGTCGCGATAATGCACTTCCAGTTCGGCAGGGGTTTTCGTGTGGAAAACTCCCTGCTCATCAATAGAGCGGACGCTGACGACCTGGCGAAAAGTTTCGCCACCCATCGCGCCGGCGTTCATGCGCAGTGCGCCGCCGATCTGGCCCGGGATGCCCTCCATCCACTCGAAGCCGGCGATCAACGCGTCGCGCGCGGCGTAGGCCAGCTCTTTTTGCTTCACGCCGACGCCGGCGGTAATCCGCAAGCCATGGACCGCGATGTGGCGGAACTCGCCGCGCGAAAGATGGACGACGGCGCCGGAAATGCCGTTGTCGCGAATGAGGAGGTTCGAGCCGCGCCCAATGACGAAGAGCTTGATCTGATTGACACTGCAGTGCCGCACGAGCCGCGCGAAGCCGGCTTCCGTCTCCGGCTCCAGCCAGTATTGCGCCGGACCGCCGACGCGGAGTGTGGTGTGGCGCGCGAGCGGCTCGTAAAGTTTCGCGATGCCGGGACCCATCGCGGCGCGCAATTCTTCCAGCCTCGCGAGATCGGATGCGATTTGCTTTCCCTGCTCGTGGATATCGCCGGCGCCCAGGCTCAGGATTAAATCCCCGGGCTCCAGCAAGGGGCCGAGCGCGGCCGGAATTTGTTTTCGCGAAGGGACATATAACGCGCCGTCGTGGCCGTTGCGCGCGGCGGCGTCCACAATCGTCTGGCCGGTGACGCCGGGAATCGGCTTTTCGCTCGCGGCGTAGATTTCGGTAATGAAGACGCGATCCGCCTTGGCGAACGCGACGCCAAACTCATGCTGCAATGCCTGTGTGCGCGAGTACCGGTGCGGCTGGAACATCACCATCACGCGTCCCGAGCAAAGGGAACGCGCGGTATCCAGCGTCGCCTTGATCTCGCTGGGATGATGCCCGTAATCGTCGATGACCATGTAATTGTCGCTGCGGTACATGACCTCGAACCGGCGTTTCGCGCCGCGAAAGCTCTCGAATGCCTCCGCGATTTTCTCGACGCCCACCCCGAGCACCGTCGCCAGCGCGATAACGCCGGTGGCGTTGGAGATATTGTGCCGGCCGGGAATATTGAGCGCGAAATCGCCCAGCCATTTCTCGCGGCGATACACCTTGAACTTTGAGTGAAAACTGCGGGAAAGCACCGTCTGGAAGCGGAATTCCGCGGAATCGGTTTCGCCGTAGGAGATGGCATTGGGCCGCCCTTTGCAGACGCGGGCGGCGTGGGGATCGTCCACGCAATAGAAGACGGCTCCGGAAGTCTGGTCGAGCAACTGGCCGTAAACCGCCTCGATGGCCGCAAGGTTCTCGTAAAAGTCGAGGTGTTCCTCCTCGATGTTGAGCAGGATGGTATGCTCCGGGTGATAAAGGGCGATGGTGCCGTCGCTCTCGTCGCCCTCGGCCACGAAGTATTCGCCGTCCGGATCCCAGTAGGCGTTGGTGCCCAGAATGGGGATCTCCGCGCCCACGTAATGCGACGGCCTTAACCCGCCGACGCGCAGGACGTGCGCCGCCATCGATGAGGTGGTGGTCTTTCCGTGCATCCCGGCGATTGCGATGCCGCGCTTGCGATTCATCACGGCGGCGAGGGCGTCCGCGCGGCGCACCATCATTTTGCCGAGCCGGTGCGCCTCGTCGTAAGCGACATTGCCGGGACGGATGGCGGAGGAAAAGATCACGATATCGGCATCGCGGACGGCCTCGGCGGTGTGCGGGCAGGAGAACTCGAGGCCGAGGCCGCGGAGGCGGTCGGTCTCCACCGTGGTCACCTTGTCGGAGCCGCTGACGCGATGCCCCAGCGCGAGGAGAAGCCCTGCGATGCCGCTCATTCCCGAGCCTGCGACACCAATCAAATGGATGCGCATTTCTCCCGCGACAAGGATGTCCGCGAGGATTTGGCCTGTGTCCATTGAGCGTTTTTCAGGGCGCGTCCCCGAAGCATAAGAGGACGCTCCAGAGAGAACACCAAATCGGCGGAAATTGAAACCAAACTCTCGCCTCGGACTCACTTTTTCTCCTCCTTCCCGGCACGGAGCCTGGCGGCATGCTCGACGGTATCGGCCACGCACTCCGCGGCATTGTGCGGAGCAAGCGAACGCGCCGCCGCGGACATCTTTGCGAGGCGCTCCTTGTCACGCAGCAGGGAGCCGATCTCGCGCGCGAATGTCTCCACGCTCACCTGCCCCTGCTCGACCACGGTGGCCGCGCCTTCGCGCGTGAAAATGGCGGCGTTGAGCGCCTGGTGATTCTCGGCCGCGTGCGGATACGGGATGAGCAGGGACGGGATGCCGAAATGCGAAAGCTCGGAAAGGCTGGCCGCGCCGGAGCGGGAGAGGGCGAGATCCGCCGCGCTGTAAGCCATTTCCATCTGGTGGCAAAAGGCGGCGACATAAGCGGGAATCTCGTCGCGGCGATAATTCGCGGCGGCCACCTGCTCGTCATTCGGGCCGGTGAGATGGATGATTTGCAGCGGCAATTCCTTGAGCAGCGGCATCGCCTTGATGGCCGCCTCATTGATGCCGTGCGCCCCCTGGCTGCCGCCCATCACGAGCAGCGTCTGGAGGTTCGGATTTAAACCGAACGCCGCCAGCGCCTCCTCCCGCGGGATGCGCGTCGCGAGGCTCTTGCGAATGGGCGTGCCGGTAACCTGGAAGCGGGAATTTGGGAAATAACGGGCGCATGCCTCGAAGCCGAGCAGCACGGCATCCGTCATGCGGGCATTGATGCGGTTGGCCTTGCCGGGGATGGCGTTCGACTCGTGGACGAATGTGGGGATTTTGCGCAAGCGCCCCGCAAGAATGGGCGCTGTGGAAGTGAATCCGCCCATGCCGAGGACGGCGTGCGGCTGGAATTTGCGGTACAGCCTGCGGCACGGGGCGAGGCTGTCGTTGAAGCGTTTGAGGAAACCGAGGATCGCCGGCGAGAATATCTTCGGCATGCCAATGCTCGGCAGTTTCTCGAACCGGAATTCGTCACGATCCTTCGTCGCCAGCGCATCGACATCCTTCTCCGAAATGAAGAGGATGACCTCGTGGCCGCGCGCGAGAAAAACCTCGCCCACCGCCAGCGCGGGAAAAAGGTGGCCCCCGGTGCCTCCTCCGGCAATGACGAATCTCATGGCGCGGAAACTCCAGGAAAGTCGTTTGGTTCCATTACATCCGGGGCGTGATGCGCGCGTTGAGGCGGCGATTCATCATCGCCGGGTCCCGCCCTTCGTTCATTCCCTGCCGGTAGATATTGATGAGGATGCCGACGCCGAGCAGGCAGAAGACGAGGTTCGATCCGCCATAGGAAATGAATGGAAGGGGCAATCCCTTGTTTGGCAGGAGGGAAGTGGTGACGCCGATATTGAGCGCCGCCTGCAATGCAAGCATGACGACGACGCCCATGCCGAAGAGCATCCCAAACCGGTCGCGCGCCTGGATGGCGATGACCGTGCCGAAGACGATGATGACGAGATAGCAAAAGACGACGCCGAGCGTGAAGAAGAGGCCCAACTCCTCGCCGATCATCGGAAAAATGAAATCGGTATGCGCAAAGGGAAGATAGGAGAATTTTTCCACGCCGTTGCCGAGGCCAAGGCCGTGAACGCCGCCGGAACCGAACGCGATCAGCGCCTGCCATTGCTGGAGGCCGTAGGTTTCCTTGTATTTCTCGAGGTTCAGGAATGCGAGCATCCGCCCGAGACGCTCCTTCATGTGAAAACCGAGGTAGAGCGTGCCCGCGATGCCGCCGACCGAGAGCGGCGCGATGAATTTCAAGCTGCTGCCGGCGACGAACATGATGACGAACATCGTGCCGCCGATGAGCGCCGTCGTGCCCATGTCAATCTCCCGCGCGATGAGCCCCATGAGGATGCTGGTGATCGCGATGGGCACGGCGAAACCGCGCAGGAAGGTGCCGCTCTCCTTCTCATGCTTCGCATACCAATGGGCCAGGAAGGCGATTGCCGCGACTTTCGCAAAGTCCGATGGCTGGAAGGTGATCAGGGGAAGCTTGACCCAGCGCCGCGCGCCATTGATGCGAAGGCCGATGTGCGGGACGAAGCAGAGCGCCAGCAGAATCGCCGAGGCGATAAACCAGACATACCAGGTGCGCTGCCAGAACTGGTAATCGACAATCGCGCCAACGATGCAGGCGATGATGCCGATGCCCAGCCAGAGCGACTGGCGCTTCAGGAAAAAGTAGGGATCGCCATGACTGTCCTGCGCAAAGGCGCCCGTGCTGAAAAGCATCACGATGCCGAGCGCGATGAGCGCGGCCACGGCCACCACCAGAAAGTAGATGCTTTTGCGATGCATGAAGGTTGGATTGCGTCCGCCGGGGGGCGGGTCAGGCCGTTGTCGTCGGGCGCCTTGCGGGCACCTTGAGTTTCAGTCCGATCTTCAACTTCCTGGGGTCTTCGATTTTGTTCAATCGCATCAAATCGTCAAAGCCGACGTGCAATTTTCTCGCGATGCTCACCAGCGTATCGCCATGCATGACGGTATAGGTCGTGCCGGAATCGCGCAGCGCTACGGTGTGCGGCGCCGCATCATCCGCGGCCGGGGCCGGCGTGGAAGAGGCCGCGCCGCCGGGCAGCGTGAGTTCCTCACCCACATGAATGCCGCCCTCGGCGCGAATGCTCGCGTTCATGTTGATGATCTCGTCGGCATTCACATCGTGGGCCAGCGCGATCCTTGCGATGGTATCGCCGCTCCTTACGCGGTAAAGGTGCGTGGGGGCCGGCGCGGCGGCGGCGGTGGGGGCCGGCGTGGATTGCGCATCCGCGGCGGCGGCGGATTGCGCGGGCGTCGCCTGAGCGGCGGAATCGGCCTCCTCAAACGAGGAGTTTTGCCGCGACTTGAGCGCATTGAATGCGTAAATGCCGCCGACGGCGACCAGGTGCAGCAACAGCACGACAACAAACGCGCTGGAGAGTTTCACATTGGGCTCCTCGGTGTAATCGGCCTCGCGCGCGCGGCGGACGGTTGCGGCCTGGAGCGTCTTCTTTTTTGGGGATCTTCTGAGTGGCAGTTTCATGCGAGATTTTGGACGAGGTTGCGAAATTGGTCGCCGCGGTCGGCGTAGTTCCTGAACATGTCGAAAGAAGAGGTGCCGGGTGAGAAAAGCACGGCATCGCCCGCATGGGCGCGGGCGCGGGCGCGCTGGACGGCATCCGCCAGGGAATCCGCATGCTCGCACGGGACGCTGCCTTCCCACAGAGTGGCGATGCGCTCCGCCATCTCGCCAATGAGGATGGCGTGATGGACTTTTTTCGCGATCAGACCGGTGATGGCGCCGAACTCGAACCCCTTGTCCTTGCCGCCCGCGATGAGCACCACCGGGCGCGTCTCGGAAAGGAGCGCCTTCTCCAGCGCATCGAGGTTCGTGGCCTTGGAATCGTTGACGTACTCGACGCCATCGACCATGCCCACGCGCTCGCAGCGATGGGGCTGGGGCGTGTAAGCGGCCAGCGGCCCGGCCATTGCCTGAAACGTGAGCCCCATCAAATACCCGGCTGCCAGCGCGGCCATGAGATTCTCGGCGTTGTGAACTCCGCGCAGCTTCACTTCGCTCATATCCAGCACGGCCTGGCCACGGAAAAGAATGACGCCGTCGCGCAATTCAAAATCGCCCCCCTCGCGCGATGCGCTGAACGTGATTATCTTTGCGCGCACAATGTCCGGATCAACAATGGCCGGCATGTCATCCAGCTTGATGATGGCGTAATCTTCCGCGGTCTGGTTCTCGAAAATCCGCAGCTTGGCGCGCCGGTAGGATTCCATATCCGGATAACGGTCCAGGTGATCCGGAGTGAAATTGAGCCACACAGAGATATGCGGGCGGAAGGTGCGGATTTCCTCGAGTTGAAAGGAGCTGACCTCCAGCGTCATCACATCCAGCTCGCCGCTTTGCTTCACGACGCCGGCGAAGGCGGGGCCGATATTCCCCGCGGCAAGCGTGCGGACACCGGACTCGGCCAGCATCCGCGCCACCAATTCCGTTGTGGTGGTTTTTCCGTTTGTGCCGGTGATGGCGATGACGGGGCATTTGCAAAGCTCCCAGGAAAGCTCCAGCTCGCCGATCATCTCGATGCGCTTGCGCAGGAAGTTTTGCACCAGCGGCGCCGAGGGATCGATGCCGGGCGAAAGAATGCCGCGGTCATACCGGCGCGGATCGGTATCCGCATCGAGGCCGGCCAGCACGGAAATGCCGAGCGGGGTGATTTTCTCGATTTTCGTGCGCAGCCTTTTCAAGTCCGCGCTGTCCAGGATTGTCGTCATGGCGCCCTCCTCCGCAAGCAGCCGGGCAGCGGCTTCTCCGCTCGAGCCAAAGCCCAGCACTGCGATCTGTTTGTCTTTGTATGACATTGACGGGTCACGGGGGTTACCGAAGTTTGAGGGTGGCCAGGCCCAGTGCGGCGAACATCACCGAGAGAATCCAGAAACGGACGATGACGGTATTCTCCTTCCAGCCTTTGAGCTCGAAGTGATGATGAATGGGAGACATGGCGAAAATGCGTTTGCCGGTGAGCTTGAAACTCATCACCTGCAGGATGACCGAAAGGGCTTCCATGACAAAGACGCCGCCCACCACGAGCAGCAGCAGCTCCTGCTTGCAGCAGATGGCGACGACTCCGAGCACGCCGCCAATGGCCAGGGATCCGGTATCCCCCATGAAGACGCGCGCCGGGTGACAATTGAACCAAAGAAAGCCAAGCCCGGCGCCGGCGAGCGCCATGCACACGACCGTCAATTCGCCGGTAAAGGGATAAAAGGGAATCTGGAGATAGGAGGAGATTTTCACATTGCCCGCGATGTAGGCGAGAATGGCGAACGCGATGGCAACGGTGACCGTGCAGCCGGTGGCGAGACCATCGAGGCCGTCGGTGAGATTGACGGCATTCGATGTGCCGACCACCACGAGGGCGAAGAAGAAGAAAGTGCCCCAGCCGAGATTAAAGATGACGGGCTCCTTGAAGAAAGGCATGTACAAGGCGCGCGCCTGCACCTGGGTGGAGGGATCGAGCAGGAAGAATGCGGTGACAACGGCGGCGAGGACGATCTGCGCGATCATCTTCACGCGCCCATGGACGCCGTCGGATTTTTTCTTCGTGACCTTCAGGTAATCGTCCACGAACCCGAGCAGCCCCAGGTAAACAATCGTGAAGAGGGCAAGCCAGATGGCGCGATTGGTCAGCCGCGCCCAGAGCAGCGTGGAAACCACCACGGTGCCAAGCAGCAGCACCCCGCCCATGGTGGGCGTGCCGGCCTTGCCGCCGTGCAATTCCGCGAGCTTGTGCACCTGTTCCTTGGTGCGGATGGGCTGGCCCACCTTCAGGCTGATGAGACGCCGGATGACCCAATTGCCGAACATCAGCGAGAGCAGGAAGGATGTCACCGCGGCCGCGAGCGCGCGGAAGGTGATGTAATAGAAAACGTTCAGCGCCGGGAATGAATTCCGGAAGTGATAGAGGAAATACATCATGGCCTGGCGAGTTCCTCCACGATGGTTTCCATTTTGACGGACCGGCTGCCCTTGATGAGGACGGTATCGCCGTTGCGGGCCATGCTGCGCAGGATTGCGGCGGCCTCGGCGGTGGTATCCGGAGTGAGCGTGTGCTTGACGCCATGCTCGCGCGCGGCGGCGGCAATGCCCGCGGCGATGGGGCCCACGGTGATGACGGAATCGATGTTCCCGCGCGCGGCCGCTTCGCCCACGCGCCGGTGCCCGCGTTCGGACTCGGCGCCCAGCTCATTCATCTGGCCGAGCACGGCGATGCGGCGGCCCGGCATCTGCGCGAGCGTCTCCAGCGCGGCAACCATCGAGTCCGGATTCGCGTTGTAAGAATCATCCAGCACATGGATTCCGCGCACCGATTTCCGCTCGAGGCGCCCCTTGGTGAGCTTCGCGCCCGCCAGCCCGGCAACACACTCGGCCAGCGGTACGCCAAATTCCAGACCGGCGGCAACCGCGAGCATCGCATTGCGCACCATGTGCGGGCCGGGCACGGCGAGCCGCCCCTCGATGCTTTCCCCGCGGGCATGCACGGTAAAGCGGCTCCCCTCGCCTTCCGGCGTCACGCCGGTGGCGAAGACATCGCCGTGATCGATGCCGGCGCGGATGACGCGCGCCCTGGTTCGCGCCGCGAGGGAATCAGTAAAGGGATCGTTTGAAGGCAGCACGACGAAACCCTCCGCGCCCACGGCCTCCGCAAGCATCCCCTTCTCCCGTGCGATGGCTTCCTGGCTGCCCATGAACTCGATGTGCGCCACGCCGATATTGGTGATGATGGCGGCATCGGGATCCGAAATCGCAGCCAGCGGCGCGATCTCGCCCGGATGATTCATCCCGATCTCGAACACGCCATAATCATCCGCGCTGGAAGCGCGCAGGATGGTAAGCGGCAGGCCGATATGGTTGTTCAGATTCCCCTCCGTCTTCGCAACGCGACCTCCGCGCCCGAGCACGGCGGCGGTGAAATCCTTGGTGGAAGTCTTGCCGTTGCTGCCGGTGATGTTGACGACTCTGGCGCGCAACGTGCGCCGGTAAGCGGCGGCCAGCGATTGCAGCGCGGCCAGCGAATCCTTCACGCGAATCACGGCAAAGTCCGCCGGCAGATCCTCCGGCGCCTCTTCGACCATCGCGCCCACGGCTCCGGATTGCGCCGCCTGGCGGATGAAGCTGTGCCCGTCGAATTTTTCCCCGCGCAGCGCCACGAAGAGCGAGCCCGGCGCAAGAGCGCGCGAGTCCGTGGAGACGCGGGTGGCCTTCGCCGCGGAATTGCCGCGCTCCAGCCCGCCTCCCACCCAACTTGCGATGGCGCTGATACTCACCGGGTCCACGATGTGCGAAAATTCACTTCAAAAAGACGCTCCGCGCGGTTCCGCGCGGCCAGTTGCTCGATTTCCGATCCCTGCCGCAGGGGCAGGCGAAAACGGCGGAACGCCCGCCTCAACAGGCTGCCGTTCAACGGCTCGGCATCGCCGATTCTCTTGAGCACGATGGGGTTTCTCATGGTTCTTTCTTGTAACCGACTTCCATGGGCGTGGCCTCCACGGCTTGCGTGGCCACGTGCACGTCGTCGAATGGGACGGTGTGATCCGCGAACTCCTGGTAAGTCTCGTGGCCCTTGCCGGCCAGCAGCACGATGTCGCGCGGCTGCGCCATTGCGACCGCCCGAAAAATTGCTTCGCGCCGGTCCGCGATGACCTCGTAGTTCCGGCCGCGGAAGCCTTTCTTGATGTCTTCGATAATGGCTTCCGGCTCCTCCTTGCGCGGGTTGTCGGAGGTGATGATGGCCCAATCGGCCAGCTCATCCACCGCGGCAGCCATCTTGGGGCGCTTTGCCTTGTCGCGATTGCCGCCGCAGCCGAAGAGGACTATGAGCCGATTCGGCGAAAGCTCGCGCAATGTCTTCATGACGTTGATGAGCGCATCGTCCGTGTGCGCGTAATCGACAAAAACGCGGAACTGGCGTTTTACCGGCGCGGCCTCCAGGCGGCCCGGCACATGCGGCGCGCTGGCCAGTGCGACCACGGCGTGGCGCACCTCGATGCCAATGGCGGAGGCCGCCGCGATGGCCGCCAGCGAATTGTAAACATTGAACCGCCCGATAAGCGGCAGCCGCACGAGGAAACTTTTCCCCGCCGCATCCAGATGATAGGACGTGCCGGAAAAATCGGTTTTCACATCCGTGGCGCGGAAATCAACGCGCGCGCCAAGACCGTAAGTAATCACGGGCCCGGCGCACATGCGGGCGAGCCGCTGGCCGTAGCGGTCGTCGCCATTGACAACCGCCGCCGCCTTTTTCTTCTGCGCGGCCAGAGAGGTGAAGAGCAGGCTCTTCGCCTCGAAGTATTTCTCCATCGTGCCGTGGTAGTCGAGGTGATCCTGCGTGAGATTGGTAAACACGGCGCAATCCCACTCGATGCCGCGCACGCGATTTTGCGAGAGGGCGTGCGAGGAAACCTCCATGACCGCAGCCTTGCAGCCCGTGTTGCGCATCTGCGAGAGCATCTCGAACACATCGAGGCTCTCCGGCGTGGTCCGCGCGGCAGGCAGGATGCGGTCGCCAATTTCATAACGCACGGTGCCGAGCAGCCCGCAACGCAGCATCTCTTTCTCGCAAATATGTTTGATCAGGAACGTGGTGGTGGTCTTCCCGTTCGTCCCCGTGACGCCAAGCATCTTGAGACGCTGCGCCGGGAATTGGTAGAACGCCGCGGCGGCGTCCGCCATCGCGGCGCGGGCATCCGGCACATTGATGACGGCAAGGCGCGGGTCCGAGGGAATATCCTCCCCCAGCACGGCGACGGCGCCGGCGGCGATGGCGGGCTCGACATACGCGCGCCCGTCCGCTTTCTCCCCGCGCAATGCGAAGAAAAGGCTGCCCGGTTTCACCCGGCGCGAATCATACGCAATGTGCGCGATGTCGAGCTCGGTGGGACCGGTGACGGTCGCGCCCTGCAAATTTTGAATCAAATATTTCAGCAACATTTTTTTAATCGTGCTCGCTACGCTGGGTGAGAACCATGTTGCCCTCCGGGATATCCGGCTGAGGCTCCAGGTTCATGTAGCGCGCCACTTTCTCACCGATGCGCGAAAACACCGGCCCTGCAACTTGTCCGCCGTAATCTTCGTCCGGCTTGGTCTGAGCATCGTCTAGCATTACGATGCAGGCAAAGGCGGGATTATCGGCCGGAAGGAATCCGCAGAAGGAGACGATATACTTGCCGTGCAGGTAACCGCCATGGGGATCGATTTTCTCCGCCGTGCCGGTCTTCCCCGCGCAGACAAAGCCGGGCACCTGCGCCAGCGCAGCCGTGCCGCGCGCGCTGACCACGCCCTTGAGCGCATCCACCACCTCGCGCGCCGTGGAGGGCGCGATCACCTGGCGGATGGCGACCGGCGGGAATGTGGAAATGGTCTGCCCGTGGTCATCGGTGATGAGGTGGACGACCTGCGGCATCATCAGCTTGCCGCCGTTTGCGATGGCGCACATGGCGGTGAGGGTTTGGAGCGGCGTAACGGCAACCTCCTGGCCCATCGGGATGCGGGTGATGGAGAGCTTGCTCCAGCGATGCGGCGGATATACGAGGCCGGGAATTTCCCCCGGCAGCGCGATGCCGGTGCGCTCGCCGAAGCCGAAGGCGCGGATATACCCGTAGAAGCGCTGTTCACCCAGGCCGAGCGCCAGCTTGGCGGCGCCAATATTGCTCGACTTGATCAGAATGTCATCGACGGAGAGATCGCCGTTGGGATGATCGTCGTGCAAATAGCGCCCGCCGTAATTGAATGCGCCATTCTCGCAATAGATAATCGTGTCCGGCCGGACGGTATGCTCATTGAGCGCGGCCGCGCCGGTGACGATCTTGAATGTCGAACCCGGCTCCATTTCATCAGAGATGGCGCAGTTGCGCATATCGCCCTCGTGCTCCTGGATGAAGCTCGGGGGCTTGGTGCGGATATCGTTGGGATCGAAATCGGGCCGGTTCGCCATCGCGAGAATCTCCCCCGTCTGCGGGCGCATCATGATGGCGATGGCCTTCTTGGGATGGTACTGCTGGCAGGCGGCGTCGAGTTCCGTCTCCACGATATTCTGGATGTTCAGATCGATGGTGAGCTGGACGTTGTATCCATCGCGCGGCGCACGCTCC
>DATAXI010000075.1:0-21854 GCA_036266845.1 Chthoniobacteraceae bacterium
CTTGATTTAGCTTGATTTGGGTTGATTTGCGGGGGTGCGGGCCAGTTCGGGTTTGCCGATGTCGTGGTAGAATTGGTCGGCGGCTTGCTCGCCGGGTTCGCCGCCGCCGAAGAGGCGGACGAGGGCGAGGCGGTTCATGGCCTGGCGGATGGGGGCCATGGCGGTGTTTTGCTGGGCGGTGGCTTCGGCGACGCGGGCGGCTTTTTCTTCCTGGCGGCGAAGGCTGGAGGATTCGATTTCCCAGCGCTCCATCTCCATGCGGGCGCGGGAGGCGATGTAGTTGCCGCGGCGGAGTTGCTGGAGTTGTTTCATGGCCTGGCGGAGGTAGAGCCAGCGCTGTTTGGGGTCGGCGGTTTCGGCGAGGAGGGTTTGGGTGGCGACGGCGAGTTCGGCGGCGAGGAGGGCGGCGAGGTTATCGAGGATGGTTTTGCCGGGGTTGGGGGAATCGAGATCGGCGGCATCTTCGGCGATGAGGCGGATTTGCTCTCGGAGGGCGCGCTGGCGCTGCCAATCGCGGAAGCCGCCGTGTTTCCAGTCGGAGAGGTTTTGCTCGTTGATGTCGCGGCCAAGGAAGTCCTGGTCGAGGATTTTGCGGACTTCCTTTTGGCTGTTGAGCCATTTGGCGAGGCGGACGGCGGAGGCGCCTTCGTCGATGCGGGTGTTGAGTTGGTCGCGGAGCTTGCGCGGGAGGCGGGCGATTTTGCCGGTGCGGGATGGGGCATAGGCGGAGGCGGCGAAAGCGGGATCGATGGATGATGTCGATGAGTTCATACCATCAAGCCAAGCAAGAAGAGTGATGCGTCTGTTAGGGATTTATTTTCTGGGGGGTGAAAATAGTTCTTGGCGGGGGGTGCCAGAGGCAGGCCGGGTTCTTCGGGTGGGCGGCGCTCGTGTCAAGATATGATGACTGACCCAAATGGCGCTCCTGATGACTGACCCGAATGGCGCTCCGTGTCAAGATATGATGACTGACCCGAATGGCGCTCTGACCCGAATGGCGCTACTGGTCAAAAGCGGCTCCAGGCTGGGGTGAAACCTGTGCCCGCCCCGGAGCTGGAACGGATTCCTCGAGTTTCCCGACTGATGGCGCTGGCTATCCACTTCGACGGTATGATTCGCCGAGGCGTGGTGCGCGATTACTCCGATCTTGCCAGGCTCGGCGGCGTGACTAGGGCGCGGGTCACGCAGATCATGAACCTGCTGAACCTCGCGCCCGAGATTCAGGAGAGATTGCTATTTCTGCCGGGAACAGCGAGTGGGCGAGATAGGGTGACGGAGAGGGAGTTGCGGGAGGTCGGGGCGGAGGCGCGGTGGGAGAGGCAACGCGAATTTCAATTCCAAAACACGAAAAAAGATCAGAGAGTCTCAACGATTCTAGCGACTTGACCGGCGGAAAGACTGCATTGTTTCAAAATTTCTGAAAGCACCTGAATTTTAGACTGCCTTGAAAGGGTGCACATTGCATAAACACTCGTCGTTCCGACGCGATAAACAGACGCGTACGGGTGCTTGTCTAAAATCGCCTGCTCACTATCGGCAAAATGCATTCGCTCGTATGGAAAATTAAGAAGGTATTGCCGAATGCCTGGTGTATTCCGAAGCATCACTTCCAAATTCTGTAAATACCTGGTTACCCCTTTTGATGCCCGATATGATCCCGACTCTACCAATTTGAGCAACTGCTGATATAACTCTTCTGATGCCGGATCAGTCGGCACGCTCGGAGCCGACACGACCCTTGTCTCACCGCCCCCCGCGGAAGCGCGATCACCCAATTTCTCTAATATTCGCTGAATGTCTTCAGCTCGTTCAAGCAACGAATTCTCACTAAACGTTAAAGGAAGGATTTCCAGCAGCTTTTTTTTGCTAACTCTGAGAATCTCCGCCGCCTCCTTGACTCTCTTTCCAAAAAGATCGGGATGTGGTTTTTTCGATTCTGACTCTGGCACTACTATGGCTTGCGAACCGCCAGAAATTTTTACCAACAAACCAAGCTTCATACCGAGCCGAAGGGTAAGCTCATCTGATAGCACATCACTCTGGAACATCACGTCTGCCTTAAGCGCAGCCAATGCATCAAGCACTCGACTGACCGCCTGCTGAGAATTGATCCCTGTCGCCATTCCGTATGCTTGCAGCAATGCCTTGAGCGTCACCGGAGAAACCAATTCTATCCGTGGCAATGCCTCTGTCGGGACTTCACTGACTGGCGGTTGAGTCGCGCCTGCGTCTCGAACCGGCACTGGCACTTCATCGATTAGTCGATCAATATCTCGGACGGTTCGCGTGACGTCACCAAATTTGACGTCGAAGCTCCAGCATCGCCTGCCGGAGTCTGAGGGCCTGCTCATGCTTCGCAATAAACGACACAATTCCTCATTGACCTTGCCATCTTGCTCGCCAGTAACGAAAAACAGGAAAGCCGTTGCCCGACTGCAGCAGAGATAAAGCTCGCGTCTTGCCCTCCACATCTCCCTTTCCTCTTCCGTCATGGGGCTCTGACCTAAAACATTTTCCTGAGTTTCCACTCGAAGCATAGCTGCCGGTACACCCTCAATAACGACTACTGGGAACTCCTGTCCTTTAACGTATTTATCCAGAAGTTCACCGGAATCATTCTGGTCTGCCCTGTGATATGTAAACGCACTAAGCTTCTCGTAGTCGAAACTGGGGTCCTCCTTTCCGAAACGAACCCAAAGCACGTCCCGCTGCCGAATGGATTCCTTTTGCAACAACGTAAAGGCATCCTGAGCGGCGGCAAACTGACTTGCCGTAAAAGCCCAACAGTTACCAGGGTGAGAGTCGTTAATATTCGATAATCGTAGCGTATTTTCACCTGCCGGGGCATCAACCTTAAAACCAAATCCATCGCGAAGATCGTCGTTGCCCGGAATAACCTTTGGTCCATCTTTTGCAAACCAACGAAACATGAGAGCCAATCCGGCGACATAAACGGGAAAGGGACTCCGATAATTGCGACGGAGGCGGGCTGTGTGCGCTGAAAATGAAAGTCCCTCCATCATTGTCGCGTTACGCCCGAGCAGGCGGAGCTTTTGATGGCGATCACAGGCGATCAAAAGATACCGCGCATCAGGTGCCTCTTGTTTCCAATTAGCGACAATTGCTTGGGCTCCGGCGTTGAGGTCGTGCGCCTCGTCTATCACAAGAACATTACAATCGTCCGGAATCGACCCATCCCATTGCCGAAAGATGGGCTTATTGAAATGGATGTTATTCCCACCGTCCATCGCAGAAAACACATCTACGAAATACTTCCAGAGGTTTTCGAGCGTTTCGATTTGTTTCGCGGACATGGCGACCGCGCAGATAGAGCGCTTTGAGTGAGGCGGAATTTCAAGATCTTTGGCTTTTTGCGAGAACGACTTTAAAATCGTTTGATTTGTGTCGGCCTGATGTTCGACATACCAGTCGCTGGCAAGAACAAATAAAGCATACGCGAGCACAACGCTCTTTCCCATGCCGGCGGTTCCATTTATCGCCGCAAGTCGGCTGTAGGACATGTTTGGGTAGTCTGGGAACAATCGAAAAAGGTCGTTGTCGATAGCTGTGCGGCAGCGTTTGACAAATCGGATTGCATTGGCCATTTCCGGGTGCCCGAGTTCGGGAACGGCTATTCCGAGACGTAGGTCGTTAAGAAGGCAGGATTGGTGAACGAGTTGAATGCCTTTAGCGTGTTGAACGAGGAATTGGGCGAAGTCGTTAATCCCGAAACAGTGAAATGTTACACGGGGGTCCGGGCTTTGTTCAGAATGGTGCCCGTGTGCCGCCTGTCCGAGTACGCACGCCTCTATTCGCAACGCCCCTGGCGGTAAGGTTCCGGCGAGATGGCTTAGCAATGCAATGGAGTGATTCCACACCTGCTCTCGAACATTCTTTGGCCCTTCGACCCGTTGAACCCACCATCCATTAGCGTTCCTCTCGATCGGCGGCTCCTTGCATTCGATTATGAATAGGCGGTGGAGATTGCCCTCGAAGCCGTGAATCAGGTGGTCGATCTCATATCCGTATCGCTGGTGATCCGGTACATCAGGGCGAAACAGCAGGATGTTCGAAAGCACCGAACACGGGAAAAGCTTGCGGAGATCGATCCCACAGGCTTGTTCAAAGTTGGGCATGGGAATACTGAGCTTATCGAGGGAGCGAGTCGTGCCAAAGTTTTTTGTTCGTGCGCGCGATTGATCCTTTCGCAAACAGGCATGCAAGGGCACCCAGGCCGCGAAACGTGTTAACCACTTCCGGCCTCAAACAGAGAGGCGAGAGAGGATTCGCCCCGGCAGCGTGGGAAGCGAGACGTTTTTAAGCGAGAGGGCGGCAAAAGCCTCTCGGAGAGAAAAATGCGGTGGTGCGGCGGACCTTGCGTAAGTCTTTGGGAGTGAAAGAGAAGTACGGGCAGCTATTCCTTGATCGCTACCCCCGCCCGTGTTAACCATGTAACCGTCTGGTGTTGAACGGCTTGTGAATGGCTCCAGCGGTAGGACTTGAACCTACGACCAATCGGTTAACAGCCGATCGCTCTACCACTGAGCTACGCTGGATTTTTTCCCAATCGCCCCCCGGGCGACCCCGAGGAAAAGCGGGTCGTAAACTTTGCTCAGGCGGGCGCGGGCGGCAAGTCTTTTTCGCAGCGATTTTTTTGGCATTTATCGGCTGAGGAAATAAGGCGGCGCCGGTTTACCGCGGACGATTCCCCGGGAGGCGCTGGCGGGGCGGGGTCGTAGTTTGGGGAGCGATTCGGCGGCAGGCATTTTATCGCTTTTTACGGTTTTGCCATTTTCATTGCGCCTGCCGTGGCGGGGCGGCAGCATCTGTTTTCCTCCCTCTTCAAAATTCCCCCCTCTTCAAAAAAACTGATTATGAGATTTGTCCGTTACATCGATGGCCAGAAGCGGTCTCACCATGGAGCGCAACAGAGCGATGGGAGTGTGAAGCGCATTAGCGGGGATATTTATGGGGCCTACACGGTAACGGAGGAGAATGCGGACATGGCGAAGCTGCTGACGCCGGTCGCGCCGGTGGGGATCTGGTGCATCGGGCTCAATTACCGGCATCACGCATTGGAGACCGGGGCGAAAATTCCACAATATCCGGTGTTGTTTGCGAAGGGGTTGAATACGCTCCAGAATCCTGGCGATCCGGTCCAGCTTCCGACGCGGCTGCGGAGTGATGAGGTGGATTATGAGTGCGAGCTGGCGGTGGTGATCGGCAAGCCGTGCAAGAATGTGACACGGGCGCAGGCGCTGGAGTATGTGCTGGGGTTTACTTGCGCGAATGACGTGAGTGCGCGCGATTGGCAGATCGCGCGGGGCGGCAGCCAGTGGTGCCGCGGAAAGACGTTTGATACGTTCTGCCCGCTGGGGCCGTGCCTGGTGACGCCGGATGAGGCCGGGAACGGGAGCGGGCTCGGCATCCGGACAATCCTCAATGGCGAGACGGTGCAGGACTCGAATACGAGTGACATGATTTTCGACGTACCGGCGCTGGTGGAATTCCTGAGCGGAAGCACGACGCTGCTGCCGGGAACTGTTATCCTGACCGGCACGCCGCCAGGGGTGGGAATGGCGCGAAAACCGCCGCTTTGGCTGAAGGCCGGGGATGTGGTGACGGTCGAGATCGATAAGATCGGGTCGCTGACAAACCCGGTGGAACTTGAGGCTTAGAGTGCCTCAGGGCTAAACATCTCCGGGCGCTCCCGATTTTGCCAGTCTCCGCCAGGGTGAAATTTTTTTGCGGGATGGACGGGGCAAATCCGCCGCCCTGTGATGCCGGGTAAACCGGGGCCAGGTTACATCGCGGCGAGCTGGCCTTTAAAGATCCACATGAGGGCTTTGATGCCGAGTTCGAGCAGATTGAAGGGCTTGCCGATAAAATCGTTGCCGCCGCTGAGGCTGCCTTGGGCGCGGTTCTGGAAGGTGTTCATGCCGGTGATGAAGACGATGGGGGTCTTGTGATGGTCCTCGAGCTGACGTATTTGCGTGCAGAGCTCGAAGCCGTTGGTATTGGGCATGTGGACATCGAGGAAGATGAGGTCGAACGTGTTATCGCCCAGGACGCTGAGGGCCATTTCTGAGTCATCAGCGCAGGTGATCTTGAGGCCGACCAGGCGCATGGCGGCGGCGATCATTTGGCGGGCTGGAGGCTCGTCATCGACGACAAAGACATCGGCGGAGGCGGGATCTTTGAGGCGCGGGACATTTTTCTCCTCGAAGAGGACCACGAGAAAATCGATGGCCTGGCTGACGGTGCGGACGATGGAGGGATTGATCTGCTCCGGCATGGCGTAGAGATCGTAGATAAGGCCCTCGAGGGAGCTGGTGAGGCGCCCCAGAGCCTCGATGTGAAGCATGCCGACACGGTGCGAAAGCTGGTGAGCCTGGCGGAAAAGCTCGTAGAGGCCGGTGCCGGCGCGGGGATCCTTGACGAAGTCGTGAAGGGAAACGCGGAGGTTATTGATAGCCTCCGGGGCGGCTTCGCAGACGGAATGGACCCAGGCGTCGTGCTCATCCCTGTCTTTTGCAGAATCTGGGGCCGGAAGGCCCAGGGCCTCCGCGACGTGGATAAAGAGGCTGCCCTCCAGCTCCCCTCCCCGGCCCTGGACGCGATTGGCGCCGGCTTTTTCCATTGCTTTGCCGACGGCATTGGGGAGCCGGGATATGATCCACATTTCCTTGCTGCCGAGGCAATCGCGCAGCCCCTCGATGAGGGCGATGGGGCTGAGGCCGGTCATGATGGGATCGATGACGGTGAGGTCGGGATTGCGATCCCGGGCCATGCGCCGGGCAGAATCGTTGGAGCGGGCCGCATCCACGGTGATGCCCATGGACTCGAAGCGGAGCCGGTAGTAGTTTGAGACCAGTTGATCCTCGGTAATGAGGAGGACGCGTTTCATTCGGATTGGCGGCACGGGCGGGGTGGGATGAATTTTTAAGCACTTTGCGCGCCGGAGCGCAACGGAACCGGTTCCGGGCACATGTGGAATGGAGTCTGCTTTACAAGAGGTCCGTGAAAACGCATAGCGAAAATCACGGGAGAATCCGCCGGAGAAAATCTTCGGACGCCGTAAACTCGAAGCTCATCATGGCCGCCGTGCGCCTCTGGGAGCTGAAGCGGCGGAACGCTTCCCGGTAAAAGCGGGCCTGCGCGCAGGGGCGGATCGCGGCCTGGATGGTTTGGCTGGCCTTGCCGGTCTGGCAGCCGCGGCACTGGGCGGCGCGGGAGCGGCCTGGAGGGTTTTTGGCCCCTCACGCAGGGCCTTTACCTCAGCGGCGGTGAGTGCGCGCCACTCGCCGGGGCGCAAATCTTCGAGCCTGAGGGGGCCGATCCGAAAGCGGACAAGGCGTTCCACCTCGTAACCGACCTTGTAGAGCATGATCCGAATCTGGCGCTTGAGACCCTGGCGGAGTACGATGCGGAGGAGATTTGGAGCAATGCGGCGGACGGAATCCGCCCGGGCGCGGCCATGTTCCGTGGATACGCCGCGGAGGAGGCGCGCGGTATCGTTGGAGAAGTCGAACGGGCGATCCAGGAGGACCTCGTATTCCTTCTCGATCTTGTAACGGGGATGGGTCAGGTGGAGCGCGAGGTCGCCGTCATTGGTCAGGATGAGCAGTCCCTCGCTATCGCGGTCCAGGCGGCCGACGTGGAAGAGGCGGGGCCATTGGCCGGGGAGAAGCTCAAAGATGGTGCGGCGATCGTGCGTATCCGATGCGGTGCAGAGGTAGCCGCGCGGCTTGTGAAGGAGGATGTAGAGGTGCTTGTCGGGTTGGACGCGCTGGCCGCCCACTTTGACGAAATCGGTATCGGTGACCTCGGTGGCGAGATTTTGACAGACGTGTCCGTTGACCGTCACGGAGCCATCGCGGATGAGGCCCTCGCAACTGCGCCGGGAACCGAAACCGGCGGCAGCGAGGAAACGATTGATGCGCATTGAGTATCATTTTTTAAATGGGGTTGGCGTTTGCTGCAAGTGATTGGGGCGGAAATTCCGGAAAGGCAGGGAGCGAAAGCCCGCCTCGACCGGCGGAGGATGGCGTGGCATTTATTTGGCGAGGAGTTGAAATCGGGGGTTGAGATTGGGGTAAATTTTGATGAAGTTCCAAAACTTCGTTAATTTTCACAAAGTTTTCACCTGTGTCGTCGCCACGCCAACCCATCCCCCGGAAGACGGTTTACCGCCTTTCCCTCTATTACCGGAGCCTCCAGCGGCTGAAGGCAAACCGGATCGCGACGGTATCGTCCGCCGCGCTGGCAAAAGCGGCCGGGGTGAAGCCGACGCAACTAAGGAAGGACCTGACGTACTTTGGGCAATTTGGGACCCGGGGGCTGGGGTATGACGTAGAGGCGCTGAGCGCCAAACTGACGGAAGCGCTGGGAAATGCGCGCCTGCAACCGGTCATCCTGGTGGGAGCGGGCAATCTGGGCGTGGCGCTGCTGCATTACGGGGGATTCGCGAAAGAGGGGTTCGAGATTGTGGCGGCATTCGATGCGGACCCTTCGCCAACCCGGGCAGCGGAGGTGCGGGTGCCGCTTCTGGAGATGGGGGAGTTGCGTCCCTTTGTGAAGGAAAAGGCGGTGAAGATGGCGATCCTGGCGGTGCCGGGGACGGCCGCCCAGGAGGTGGTGAACGAGCTGGTCCACGCGGGCATCCTGGGGGTCCTGAATTTTTCGCCGACGCTGCTGCAGGTGCCGGACGGGGTGGTTGTGAATAACGTGGACCTGGCGCTGGAGCTGGAAAATCTGAGCTATTTTATAAGGTGATGCTCGCGTGAAGAGATTGCGGTCGATTGAGGCGCGGGAGTTCAATCTGGCGATTACGCTGGCATCGGGACAGGTGTTTCACTGGCTGCCGCGTGGGGCTGGATACGAGGGGATTATTTACGGAAAGGCCGTGTATGTGGAGCAGCAAGAAGAGCGGTTACTGACAGATTCCGACCCCGCTTTGGTTTCGCGTTATTTCTCTCTGGATCATCCTCTTGTGGATATTTACAAGACTTTTCCGGAAGATCAAACGATGGCGGCGGCGTTGAACTATTGCCGGGGAATGCGGATCATCCGGCAACCCGCCTGGGAGTGTCTGGCCACTTTTATCACCTCCGCAATGAAGCAGGTGGCGCATATCTCCCAGATATCGCATACGCTGCGGACGCGGTACGGGCGCCGGATCGGCGGGAATGGACCATTTGATTATCCGGAGCCGGCGCGCCTGGCTGAGCTGAGCGAGGAAGAACTGCGGGCGTGCGCTCTTGGATACCGGGCCGGGAATCTATTGAAGACGGCCCAGATGATCGCGGGATGTCAGGTGGACCTGGAGGCGATCCGTGCCATGCCGGATGAGGCCGCGCGGGAGGAACTGTGCCGCCTGGCCGGGGTGGGGGTAAAGGTGGCGAATTGCGTGCTGCTATTTGCCTACGAGCGGGTGCGGGCGTTCCCGATCGACGTTTGGATCGAGCGGGTATTGCGGGAGCATTATTTCCAGGGAAAGCGGAACGTCACGGCATCGCGGCTGCGGGATTTTTCGGCGAGGTACTTTGGGGAATATGGCGGATATGCGCAGCAATATCTCTTTCATCACGCGCGCTCTATGCGCAAGAGCAAGAAATTATGAATCAACCAGTTATCGACGTTATTCTATCCCCAGCGGAAATAGATTTACTCCCGAGGCGCGACCTGGGCGGCGCGGTGGCGGTGGTTTTCGATGTGCTGCGGGCGACCTCTACGATGATTACCGCGCTCTCCCATGGGGCGGCGGGCATCCGCCCGGCGAGGACGATCGAGGAAGCACTGGAGCTAAAGGCGGCGATGCCGGGGGCGCTGCTGGGCGGAGAGCGGCATGGCGAGCGGATCGAGGGATTCGACCTGGGAAACTCGCCGCTGGAGTACGGGGAGAATGTGCGCGAGCGGGAGATAATCACTACAACGACCAACGGGACTATCGCCCTGCGCGCAGTGGAAGGGGCGGCATCCGTGCTGGCGGGGGCCATTTTGAACATCGATGCGACGGCGGAGCAATTGATGAAGCTGGCTCCAGGCGAGATCGTGATTGTGTGCGCGGGCACATTCCGCGATGCGGCTCTGGAGGATATCCTGGCGGCGGGACTGCTGATCTCCCTGCTGCCGGATCGCGAATTGACGGATTCGGCGCGAGTGGCGCTGGCGCTTTACCGGCAGGAGGAGTGGGATGTCCACTCCGCAATGCGGCGGGCGAAGAACGGGCGGGCGTTGATCGCAAAGGGACGCGAGGCGGAGGTGGAGTGGTGCTCGCGGATTTCGGCATTGCCAATTCTCGCAGAGATGGGCCGCGACGGAGTGGTCAGGCAAGCAGCGCCGCGCGCATGACATCGAGCGGCGCGGGGCGTCCAAACCATAGCTCGAACGAGAGGGCGCCCTGGTGCAGGAGCATCGAGAGGCCATTGGCAAAGCGGGCGCCGGCTTCCTCCGCAGCCATGAGGAGAGGGGTGCGACCGGCGGTGTAAACGGTATCGTACACCAGGTGATGGGGGCGGAGGAGGGCGGCGGAGACGGGGGAAAGGCGGCGGTACTCAGCCGGGGCGGACGCCATGCCAAGCGGGGTCGCATTGATGACGAGATCGATATTGGCCATCTGCCGGGCGATGGCTTCCGGATCCCACGGGATAGCCTCGATGCGCATCATGGGGCCGAAGACGCGTGGCTCCGTAAAGTCGGGAGCAAGCTCAGCGGCGAGGGATTGGGCGCGCTCGAAGGTGCGATTGACCAGCACAAGGCGCTCGCATTTTTCCGCGGCGCACTGGACCGCGATGGCCCGCCCGGCACCGCCGCCGGCGCCCAGGATGAGGACGCGCATATCGCGCAGATCAACGCCAAAATCCCCACGGATGGCCCGGACGAGGCCAGGGCCATCGGTGCTGAAACCAATCAGGCGTTCGCCATCGACGAGGACGGTATTGACGCCGCCGGCGCGCCGGGCCTGGGGGTCCACCTCATCCATGAGGGCGAGCGCGGCAGCCTTATGGGGAATGGTGATATTGGTCCCAATGAAATTGCGCTGTGGGAGCAGGCGCAACGCCTCGCCCAGCTCCTCCGGCAGGATGTGGAGGCGCGTATAGGCGGCATCGATGCCGGCTGCTTTGAGCGCGGCGTTGTGCATCTGCGGGGAGCGGGAATGGGCGACGGGATCGCCAAAGACGGAGAGCCGGATGGGGGGCGTCTCACCGGCAGTGGCGGCGGGCCATCCGCGGAGATCGGCCAGGGTGTAAACGTCTTTCGGCATGGGGATAAGTGTACATGCGGGCAGCCCACTGATTGCAAGCCCTCCACCAGCATCGAGATGTAAACTGGGCGAAAAATTACCAAAAATCGGGATCGCCGGCGCCAGAAACGCCGCAAAGGACGCGGGGCTTGATGGTTGAACATCGCCCCACTCCTGCGTAGGCTCGACAAACCTACGATGAGCAACCCTTCCGCGCCCAAGGAGATTACCGAAGCCCCTACCGATTTCATCCGCGATATCGTCGCCGCCGATCTTGCCTCCGGAAAAGTGGCGCGTTCGCACACCCGTTTTCCGCCGGAGCCGAACGGGTATCTGCACATTGGGCATGCGAAATCGATCTGCCTCAACTTTGGCATCGCGCGCGAGTTCAACGGAATTTGCAACCTGCGGATGGATGACACCAACCCGGCGAAGGAGGACGTCGAGTATGTCGATTCCATCATCGAGGATGTGCGATGGCTCATCGGCGGATGGGCGGACGATACCCTGGGCCTGAAACCGCGCGGGCTGACGCCGCAGCCGCGGGCGGGCGGGGATTATGAGATCGATCCAAAGACGGGGGAAGCGGAGGGGACGGAGCCATTTTATGCGTCGGATTACTTTGAGCCGCTGCACGATCTGGCGGTGCGGCTGATCAAGGCAGGCAAGGCGTATGTCTGCGACCTCACGCCGGAGGAAACGGAGGCATATCGCGGGTCTCCGGATAAGCCGGGGAAGGACAGCCCCTTCCGCAACCGGAGCGTGGAGGAGAACCTGGACCTTTTTGCCCGGATGCGCGCGGCGGAATTTCCCAACGGCGCGCGGACGCTGCGGGCGAAGATCGACATGGCGGCGCCGAATATCTGGATGCGCGATCCCGTCCTCTATCGCATCCGGCATTCGGAGCATCACCATACGGGCGGGAAGTGGTGCATTTACCCGATGTACGACTTTGCGCATTGCCTGAGCGATTACATCGAGGGGATCACGCACAGCATTTGTACGCTGGAGTTCGAGGTGCACCGGCCGCTGTACAATTGGCTGCTGGAGAATCTCTCGCTTCCGCGTCCCCTGCCCCGCCAGTATGAGTTTGCGCGGCTCAGCCTTACCTACACCGTGATGAGCAAGCGGAAGCTGATGCAACTGGTCCACGAGGGCCTGGTCAATGGATGGGATGACCCGCGGATGCCGACCATCAGCGGCCTGCGGCGGCGGGGCGTGACGGCCTCCGCGCTGCGCGCTTTTGCCTACCATATCGGGATCACGAAATATGACGGATTAACCGATGTGGCGGTGCTGGAGCACGCGATTCGCGAGGAGTTCAACCGGACCTCGCCCCGGCGGCTGGCGGTGCTGCGTCCGCTCAAGGTGGTGCTGGCCAATTACCCGGAGGGCCAGGTGGAGGAACTGGACGCGGTGAACAATCCCGAGGAGCCGGAGGCGGGCACGCGCAAGATTCCCTTTAGCCGCGAGCTTTACATCGACCGGGACGACTTTATGGAAACGCCTCCGCCAAAGTACTTCCGGCTCCGCCCCGGCGGCGAGGTACGGCTCAAGTATGGCTACATCATCCGTTGCGACGAGGTGGTGAAAGATGCGGCGGGGAACCTCGTGGAACTGCGCTGCACGGCCGATCTGGAGAGCAAGAGCGGCGGGCCGACGGCCAATCGCAAGGTCAAGGGAACAATCCACTGGGTGAGCGCCGCCCATGCGGTGGACGCGGAGGTGCGCCTTTACGACCGGCTCTTCACCGTGCCGGAGCCGGACGCGGAGGGGGACTTCAAGAAACACATCAACCCCCACTCGCTGGAGATCGTCCAGGCGAAGTGCGAGCCCTCGCTGCGCGATGCGAAACCGGAAGTGCGCTACCAGTTCGAGCGCCTGGCGTACTTTGCCCTCGAAAAGGAGAGCACGCCGGAGAAGCTGATCTTCAACCGGACCATCACGCTCAAGGACGCCTGGGCAAAGGAACTCAAAAAGGGCTAACGGCTCCCCTCACCCTAAAGTTTCCCCTCACCTTTAATCGTCCAGGGTAAAGCCGACCTTGATGGTCACCTGCCAGTGGGCCACCTTGCCGTTTTCCAGATGGCCGCGGGTTTCGGTGATCTGGAACCAGCGAAGATTCTGGAGCGTTTTGCCCGCGCGGGCGATTGCGTTTTCGACGGCGGCCTCGATGCCATTGGGCGAGGAGCCGACCAGTTCGACGAGTTTATACGTGTGATCGCTCATGCTACAACGGTATCGCGCGCCACGGTTCCCGAGGCCGTCCAAATACCCGGGAGCGGGAAACGCATTTTCCTATTGCGAGACGGCAATGGGGATGCGATAAACACCCTCCCGCGCCGTCCGGCGGCAATTCCTCCAAGCCGACCGCACGCGGGATTCTCTCACGGCTGGGTAGCTCAGTTGGTAGAGCAGAGGACTGAAAATCCTCGTGTCCCCGGTTCGATTCCGGGCCCAGCCACCATTCTGAATTACCCGGGGTCATTACCTGATTCTGGGCCATTTACAGATGGCGATTCAGGCAGTGTAGCAAAAAATGTAGCACAGGCCGCCGCTGAGCTGTGGTTTTCCAGCGGGACAACAAATGAGGAGAGAGGGCCAGGCAGGCCCCCGGCGGGTAAAATGCAGCATCGCCTTCATCGGCAGCCGTTCCCGTCACAAAATCGGCTGGATGGCCGAGGTTCTCGGCTTCAAGTGGTACGACGAGTTTAACGAAAATCTCGGACCGCGTTGGGTCTATTACCTCTTCCGGTTGTTGAATCGTGAGGACCGGAACGTGGCAATCAATGGGGTTTGGGTGATCGCACAATTATCAAGTGATGGCTTGTGGAAGCATGCATCGTGGGTTTCCAGACAAGTCGAATTAGGAGCCAGTCCCGATCTTTCTGAGTTATTCGCCCTCAAGCCGTGGCTCGAAGATTATAGTCTCAACTAGTCGTCCGTTTCCGGCAGTCCGTACGGCCTCTCATATCCATTAACCGAAGGGAATGCGATTGAATTAGTATCCGGCTCCAGGCTTCGGTCGCCAGATGGATTGACCGCGTAGGTGAATGTGAGCACTGGATGTGGATCGCGGCGGTAGAATCTGATATCCGGTTCCCCAAGAATCTTTCCGTAAATCAGTTTTTGTTGGTGGGATACACAGAAGTAAAAGATTATTCCACCATCACCCCCGCGATTACTCATGCCTATCTTACTCTTCATTTCGCTTTCGCGCATCGAAGGCAAATAGCCTGCCCAAGGGGCTGTGCGTAAAGATAGAAGCTCTGAGTTGACATCACTGATGGGTTGCGCCAGCACGCCCGGGCTTGGGGCTGCAAACAGCAAATCGAGGCGTTTGCGCCCTTCAATTTGTGAATTGTTAGGTGGGTCCGACCATTCTAAAAGACAGTCAGCGTTGATTCCTTTACCCAAAGGAGAAACAAGATCACCTGCGACAAAATCGTATCCCGCTGAACCAGATAAGCTCGGTAATACGACCCACGCCTTTTTTCCAATTAGATGTTGCGGAGAAATGACTCGTTGCAATGTGATTGGCAGCGATGTTTGGGAGGAAGTGTGTTGGGTAAGAGCAGCGTCAAAAACGGTTACAAAATTTCTGTAGTAAGAAGGATGGTGTACCTCAACAGAGGCGTAATGGTCATCTGTTGTGGAAGCCGATGCTTCTCCGTTCGAGTCTGTTGACACCGTGATTTCGTGCGGTGTGCCAGACGAGCCAGGTCCCCACGGTTCGCCAGTGGTCCACCTAAACGTGACAGTCGCACCGCTAACAGGCGCGCCGGTTTCGTCCTTTACGAGGACGTGAAGAGGATGACCGCAGCCCGTAAGGATAGTAAGGCAACAAATCAGCGTCAGAATGCAGGCGGTGCTTCGCACGCTTTCGAAGCAAAGACGGTTTGGGTGGATAAGGAAAAGAAAAAATGCTGTTTCCCTCCTAGCCCCGCGGCAATGAGCGGTCGCCTAAGGTGAATTCAGGGCTGGGTCAACCGGATATCCCCGTAGGAATCGGCGCCGCCGCGTCCCTTGATTTTGAATTGGATGCTGAAGCGCGCCGCCGGGGGCGCCTCGCGGAGTGTGAGGAGGTAATCGTTCTTGTCCGAGCTATTGCCGGAGCTGCCATCGTGGGGATCGGAGGCTACCACGGTGGAGTTCGCGAGGAGGTTCACTTCCTTGAAATCCGCTGCGCAGCCTCCGTGTGTGTATTGGAACTTCACATGATATGTGCCCGGTTTCGAGATGGCGCCATCGGGCAGGTCAATGCGGGCCAGCACATCGCTGTCTCCCACCAGCTTATCCGGAGTCCAGGAGGCGACGCGGGCGCCTGGCGAGTATGTCGAAGCGGCATCCAGGCTCACGATTTTTCGCACCCAAAATTCGCCGTTCGAGTCCGTTCCGCCTTCGGACGACAGGTACACGAGCATCTTGAGATTGGGGGATGGCCGGATGTCCGGCACCGTGATGAAAAGCGATTTGTTGTCAGGGCCGCATTTCACAGCGGACCCGGGCACGGTGGTCTCGCCGGAGCCGCCCTGCAGGACGATCTTGCTGACGGTGACGCTATTGCTCCCGCCGCTGTCCCGCAGTTCCACCTGGTAAGGTCCGCCGGCGGTGACCAGGCCGCCCAGGTTTAAGGTGACGGGCTTTGGCGGTGGCGGAGAGATCGGACGGCTGCCAGTAGCTCAATGCCACGGCGCCGAGCGGGTAATTCCCGGGATCGTGCTGGTCCAAAACCCTGCCTGTGAGAAGGGTGATATCCCCGTAGGAATCCGCGCTGCCGCCGGCATCGGCGGTTACCCGCAGGCTCGCGGCGGCATAGGCGCCGGGCGTGAAATGGAGCATATAGATATTCCGCCGTTTCTCAGTGCCGGTAAACCCATCGTGCTGATCCACGGCGATGACCCGGCCGCCAGAGACGAGTTCCACCTTCCGGATATTCAAGCCCTGGCCGCCCTTGGTGTAATCAAAGACCACTCCACAACTTCCGCTCGAGAGCGCCTTCAGGTCATCGGGATCATTGATTGCGACATCCAGCCCGTTGCGCACGGTGTCCGGAGTCCAGTGCGCAAACGGCGCCGGGGTGAGATAGTGGAAGTTCACCGGGGGCGAGTAGAGATTCCAGAGTTTCGCCATCAGGTTGAGCCGGTGGGAGAAATCGGAGAAATCCTTCTCCGCAAGCGGCGTCCAGAGCGCCTCGGCCAGCGCCGCGGAGCGCGGGAATGCCTGGTACTCGACATCCGTCGTTTTGGGCATCAATTCCCCCCACAATTGCGCCTGCGCGCCGAGGATGTGCTTCTCGTTGCCTTTCTTGATTCCGTCGATCTCAAAGGTTTGGTTATAGACCGCGCCAATCGTGATGCCGTGATAATAGGCCGCGGGCTCCAGCGGGCTGTCGGTCTGGTAACTGTCGAAGTAATTCGGGACCGTTGTCGCCACGATGATATCGTTGCCCGCGTTGGCCGCTTTGACCCCCGCTCCGATGCCGGTCCACGGCATGACCACCGCGTCCTTAGGGATGCCGCCATTCACGATCTCCTGCCAGCCCACGGCGCGGCGTCCGCGCTTTGCGACAAACTGGGCCATTTGCTCAAAGAGCCAGGACTGGACGCCATCTTCGGTCTTGATGCCCAGCGCTTTCATCTTCGGAGAGGTTCATCTCCCGCGCAACCAATTGCATCCAACTGCTTTCGCGCGGCTCCGGCAGAATGCACACGGCGGCGGGATTGCCGGTAAAGGGATTATCCGTGAAGGCATCGACGACGTGTAAAACCACTTGCATGCGACTTTAACGTACTGGAAACACCGCCACCTGCTGAAAGGGGGGTTTATTGGAATAGACGTAACGATAATACTCTGTCCGTTTCAGCAGCCGCGCCGCCGGCTCATCGATCATCACCACGGTCTGCGGATGCATTTGAAGGACAGACGCCGGACACATCGCCGTCATCGGTCCTTCGATCATTGCCGCGACTGCTTCCGCCTTTGCCTCGCCAAACGCGAGGAGCAGGCAGGTGCGCGCTTCCATGATCGTGCCGACTCCCATTGTAATCACGTGCTGCGGCACCTGCTCGCCATCCGTGAAAAAACGTTGATTGGCGGCAATGGTGCCGCGAGTCAGGGTTTTGATGCGGGTGCGCGATGCGAGCGAGGAGGTTGGCTCATTGAACCCGATATGGCCATCGTGACCCAGGCCCAATATCTGCAAGTCGATCCCGCCCGCCTTGCGGATTGCCGCCTCGTATTGCTGGCAGAATGCGGGAATGTCAGAGGTCAATCCGTCCGGGATATGGATGCGGGCAGAGGGGATATTGACCTGCCCGAAAAAATTCTCCTGCATGAAGCGCCGGTAGGATGCCGGATGTTCCGGCGGCAGCCCCACGTACTCATCCAGATTAAAGCTGGTCACCTGGGATAGATCGAGACCGTCCTCGCGATGCATGCGGATCAACTCGCGATACAGCCCGGATGGGGTGCTCCCCGTTGCCAGGCCGAGCACCGCCGCGGGCTTCTTTCGCAGCAAATCCTCGACAATGCGGGCGCTCGCTTCCGCCGCTTTGCCGGCATCGGTTTGAATGATGACTTCCATTGCTTTATTTGGATCCGAGCCGTTTCGTAAGTTTCCCGCGGACGTCGTTCTCGAACCTGGAAATGTAACTGAGCACGTAATCCAGAATCGACAAGGTGGCATCCTTCACCAATGGAGTCAGGTCCATTGCGAACGAGATCATCTGCGCCTGATCCGTCGCATGGGATTCGAAGAATGTCGCATTGGCCCGGCGTCGTCCCAGTGTAGCCAGATCGTAGCGCTTGCCGCCTGATATCTGCGAATCGAAAACGCCGTTGAGCGCCGCGGCGAGGTTCTCATGAGCGCTCACGTCGTGGACGACCTTGTCCTCATCCGGCATCCAATCCAGCCCCCGCCATACTTCGCACCCGAATACCGCCTCCGGGCGCTCTTCCGGCGGCAATTCTCTCAACGCCTGCAAGGTCGCGATCACCACTCCTATATGGGTATCGTGCTTGTCCGCCGGGTTATGCGTATAGACAACGCGAGGCCGCGACGCCTGGATGATCCGCTTGATGTCCTCTTTTAGGGCGGGATCGGTGGGGCTCTTGATCGCGCCGCTGGCATAGCCAAGCTGGATCATCGCCCCAAAACGGCCGACGACCGCGGCATTTTCCTGCTCATGGACCCGCACTTTGCGCATCTCGTCGTCCGTGTATTTTGCATAGTCGCCCGTGCGCGCGCTCCCGGCTCCGTCCGTGCAGGTTACACCGCCGAACCAATCGCTCTCACTGTGATAACATGCCAGGATGCCGTGGTAAGCCATGAACTCGAGATCGTCCTGATGCGCGCCGATTCCAAGATGGGTGATGCGGTCCATCGCACCCGCTGCGCCGTCCGGGACAAAGAGCCGGGCGTTTGAGTTATTGAATTTCATAAGCGATCAAACTTTCGTCAACACACGGTTCAGTTTTGGCAGGCTGGCCGCGGCGACCGCCTGGCCGTGCCGTTTATCCTTCTCGCTGGGCAGGTGAATCCGGATACTGCCGGACAGTTCCGGAAACTCATCCTCGAGCACCTTCCGGGCTTTCTCGACGATGACCTGACCGCCTTCTCCGGAGGTTACCCTGCCAAGGATCAATACGTGTTGCACATCGTAAAATTCGGCATAATGGGCAATCGCATAACCCAGATATGCGCCGATCGTTTCGCAGATCCACCGGCTCCTGAGATCTCCATTTGCCATCATCTGCTGCACGACGGAGAGCTGCTCCGGAAGCGGCATATCCCTGGCAATACAGATGCCCGCGGAGGGAATTAAACGTCCCACCCCCTGCTGTGAAAAATATTGGGCTCCGCACCCGATATCTCCCGACCACTCATCCACCGGAGCGTCCAGCCGATAGTCGATGGGGGCGAACGCAAGTTCATTGAGCCAGGGACGAATGCTCCCGTCCGGATCGACATATCCCCCCGCCTGGCTCGTGCCGAGCGAGATGCCAAGGACGCCCGTTGCCTGGAGCGACATGGACCCGGCGAGGGCAGTCACCTCACCATCGTTTACTACCTCAAAGGGCACCCCTCCCCATTCCCGGGCAAGCTCAAAGAATATCCGCCGGATGCGATTCTCGAAATCTTCCTTTGCCACTCCGCGGAAGAGCGAGGCAACCCGGACCTCGTTATTGACGTAAACCCCGGCTGCGCTGCCTCCTATGGCATCGATCCTGGGCAGCTTTGCCGCGGCCCGTTTCAGAGTGTCATTGATCCCGTCGTAATGATACTGCGGATTGCTTTCGAAATAAGGATTCCACGGCACCTCCTCGGAGAAAACCACCTGTCCGTCAATCAATGCCGCGCACTTTCGGTCGCTTCCACCCAGGTCGAAACCGATGCGGCAGCCGTCCAGATTGCGCCCGAGCGGCACGGCGGTTTCGTTTGCCTCCGGCATCGCATCGATCTGGCCTTCACAGACTTCCATCTGCCGCCCATATACCTTCTCTCCCATAAAGGCATAATCAAATGCCCGCTCGCCCGCTGGATTGTAGATGCTCTTGACCATGGAGGTGATGGCGGAATCTCCCCCAATTGTCACCCGGAATCCTCCCCGTTGCCAGAGCAGGAATTTCAGCAGACGCTCCACATACTTGCGGTTGAGTTGGGCATAACCACCCTCATGTGGAAATACTTCGGTGTTGAATACGGATACCGTTCCGTCGCCCCGTTCTATCGCAAGGGACAGCGGGCGCGGCGTTGAATCCCTGTGCAGACGCTCGCGGTAGGAGCGATTCCAGATCACTGCCGGCAAAAAGCCGGGATCCAGAACAGGGGGATGGCGAAGAGGTTTATCCATGGGTGTGGGAAAAAAGGCGCAGGAAAGCGCAGTGGTTATGTTCTGATGCTTTTTTATCACATCCGATCTCAATAGCAATCTAATTTGATCCTTTTGCCGTGTTTTCTCTTTTTCTCGCTCTTCCGATTCCCCTGCCATGCCTCTCCAAAAAGCAGGAAATTTACTCTTTTCGACCCACTATTTTCTGCGTTGGACAACCAGAAATGGAACTCGCCGCCAAATCGACGCCGGGAGCGGTTTTCACCGTCGCGAAGGCAGGAACCAGTTCACCACTGTAAGGACGTGGAGCGGCTATCAAAGAGCACGTCGCATCGCGCCAAGGATTTCAGGCAACCCCCAATTCTTAGCGCGACCAGTTGAATCGCTTATTGTCTATTTCTTTTCTTACTTGTCATTATCAGCTTTTCTTGCCATCTTTACCGCGAATCGAATCGCCGCCGTGACGCTGGCCGCAACCGGCGGCTCCGGATATTGTCCCAATAATTTTCATGAACATTACCTCACTTCAAGATTTCACCAAACTGCCGAATAAGGGGACCTCCAAGTACGACCTCCAGGCCGTTGGAGGTAACTTTGAGATTCCGGGGCGGTTTGTCTCCGCGGTACCTTATGGCAGCGGGCATATCAATGATACCTATGCCGCCACTTATGACGCCGGGCGCGGGAATTTCAGGTACATTCATCAAAGGATCAATCACAACATCTTTAAGGATCCGGTAGCGCTCATGGAAAATATCGCGCGAGTCACGGATCACCAACGCGACAAATTGCAGTCAGAGGGCTCCGCGGATCTGGAACGCCGCGCGCTCACCACCATTCGCTCCCGCGACGGACGCCCCTATTACAGGGATGCAGACGGCGATACCTGGCGCACCTATATTTTCATCGAGGGTGCGACGTCGCATGATTCCATCAAAAGCCCGCTCCAGGCCAGGGAAGCGGCAAAGGCATTCGGTCAATTCCAGTCCATGCTCACCAATCTGCCCGGCGAGCGATTGCACGACACGATTCCGGATTTCCACCATACCCCGAAGCGCCTTGATGCCCTGGAAACCGCCATCCGGTTGAATCCGAAAAATCGCGCTAAAGAAGTGGCGGCGGAAATTGATTTTGTGCTCCGCCGCGCGGAGTTGACCTCCGTACTGCTGTGCAAACATCAGGCCGGCCAAATCCCCGAGCGGATCACGCATAACGACACGAAGCTGAATAACGTGATGCTCGATAACAGCTCCTCCGAGGGCATTTGTGTCATCGATCTCGATACCGTTATGCCCGGATTGGTTCTGTACGATTTTGGCGATATGGTGCGAACGGCGACGAGTCCGCGAGCCGAGGATGAGCAAGACCTTTCCAGCATCTATATGCAAATGCCGATGTTCGAGGCTCTGGTGGACGGCTATTTGACCTCGGCCCATCATTTCCTGACACCCACGGAAAGGGACTTTCTCGCCTTCAGCGGCAAACTGATCACCCTGGAAATCGGGATTCGCTTTCTGACCGACTACCTACTTGGCGACAGCTACTTTAAAATAAAGCGCGAGCATCACAATCTGGACCGGTGCCGTACGCAACTGCGGCTGGTTGCTTCGATCGAAGAACAGGAAGCCGCTATGAATGAAGTGGTTCGCGCCTGGGCGCCTCAATAACCGGCCGGAGAACGGGAGCGAATTCAGCCGCGCTTCAAGCAGGTTACCGCGGATCAGAACGCTTTAGCAGCCTGTTGAAATAGCCCTGCTTTTTAGTCGTCGGTCATT